>WFPM01000213.1 GCA_015487635.1 Rhodothermus sp. | reverse complement strand
TAATTCCGGCCACTACAGAAGGATACGCTCTAAAAGTAAAATTTTTCAAGAATTTTGTGTGGAGTCCTGCGACTGAAAAACCGGCGCAAAAGCACGCAGGGGCATTCCTTCTGTCGGGGGAATACGCCATCGGTTGTCCCGCTCCAGTACCAGCTCGTAGATCACCCGGTCACTTCGATAATAACGCTGCTGATAATAGGCCACATTCCCAATGGCCGGGTAGGCAATGCGATCAATACGAAGCAGCGCATTGCCCGGCTCAACCTCAAGCAATCGGGCAATAGCCGGTTCGGCATTGACGGCCTCAATCCGGTATTTGCCTCGCACAATGGTCAGACCTGCTGCCTCCAGAATCCCGTAAATCGTTTCGTGCTCCAGATCGTGCCCTTCCAGAAACTGGGCACAAAACAACGTCATCCAGGTGCGATCAAAAGCGACCGGCTTATCGTTGCCCAGCCGCAACCGTTCGATCCGAACAACCGGCGAACCTTTGGCAATTTCCAGCGCTTCAGCGACCTCACATGTGGCCGTTTCTGTCGCCCAGTGTACCACCTTCGAACGCGCCCGAAGCCCGGCCCGCGCCATATCCTCCGCAAAGTCGGTCAGCCGCACCAGTCCCTGGCAAATGCGAGCATTTCGAACAAAGGAGCCCAGCCCCTGCCGTCGATAGATCAAACCCTCATGTTCCAGGGTCTGAAGCGCTTGCCGCACAGTAATGCGACTGACGCCGAATTGCTTGCTCAATTCATGCTCCGAAGGCAGTCGCTCGTTGGGTTTGAAGTAGCCCTGTTCAATCTGTTTGCGCAGCCAGTCGCTGAGTTGTTCATGGAGCGGCCGATCTGCACGCATCTTCCCCTGTCAGCCAGTTATTTATCAACCTGTAAAAATTTACAATTTTTTAAAAGAAAAATCCACTCCAGAACCGCCGGCCGTTTTTCACGGGCATTTTTTTCGGCATCAGCCCAGATTTCCAGTATCTTTCGGCACCGTTTACCACTGCACACAACGACACGGCCATGATGGAACAGACGCTGGCGATTCTCAAGCCTGACTGCGTGCGACGGGGCCTCATCGGTGAGGTCATCCGCCGGATCGAAGCGGCCGGCTTTCGCATTCGTGCCATGAAAATGGTGCACCTGACCAAAAAGGAAGCCGAGGGCTTCTACGCAGTGCACCGGGGCCGGCCGTTCTTCGATGAGCTGACGACGTTCATGTCGAGCGGTCCCTGCGTGCCGATGGTGCTGGAGAAAGAAAACGCCGTGGCGGACTTCCGGGCGCTCATCGGCGCGACCGACCCGGCCGAGGCGGCCGAGGGCACTATCCGGCGCGAATTTGCCGAATCCAAGGGCCAGAACATCGTGCACGGCTCCGACTCGGTCGAAAATGCCCGCATTGAAATCAACTTTTTCTTCCCGTCGATCGAGCTGGTGGCTCGCAGTTGAAGGGCTGCTGCTGGCGTGGTTGCTGGCGGGCTGCTTCACTTCGGTGCCTTCCGGACGCGTGCGGACGGGCGCCGAGGTGCTGGCGGCCCGCCATTTCGATCTGTTGCAGGGCAAGCGCGTCGGGCTGATCGTGAATCACACGGCCCGCCTCGACACGATGCACCTGATCGACCGCCTGATGGCCGAGCCCGAAGTGCAACTGGTGGCGCTGTTTGCCCCGGAGCATGGCCTGCGGGGCACGGCCGCCGCGGGCGAGGAAATCCAGGACGGCCGCGACGTACGCACCGGACTTCCGGTCTACAGTCTCTACGGTGCCACGCGCAAACCCACGCCGGAGATGCTGGCCGGGCTCGACGTACTCGTGTTCGACCTGCAGGACGTGGGCGCCCGGTGCTACACGTACATCTCGACGCTGGGGTTGGCCATGCAGGCCGCTGCCGAGGCCGGCATTTCGTTCGTCGTGCTGGACCGCCCCAACCCGCTCGGAGGTGAGCTGCTCTCCGGCTTCGTGCTGGAGCCGGAGCAGGCGTCGTTCGTGGGACTCTACCCGATTCCGCTGGTTTACGGGCTGACGATCGGCGAACTGGCCCGCATGATTCAGGGTGAGCGCCTGCTACCGGGCCTGGATCACCTGGAACTGATCGTCGTGCCGCTGGAAGGATGGCGCCGCTCCATGCAGTGGCCCGATACCGATCTGCCCTGGCGGCCGCCCAGCCCCAATCTACCCACGTTCGAAGCGGCACTGGCCTATCCGGGCACCGTTTTCTTCGAGGCGGTCGATGGCAGCGAGGGCCGCGGCACCGACGCGCCGTTTCTACAGGTGGGTACTCCCTGGGCCAACGCGCGGGCGCTGGCCGACACGCTCAACGCCCGTGGGCTGCCCGGCGTGCGCTTCGAGCCTGTCACGTTTACGCCCCAATCACGCCCAGGCGCCCCGCATCCCCGCTACGAAGGCCGTCCACTGCACGGTGTGCGTCTGCACATCACGGACCGCCGAACGTTCCGACCGGTCGTTACCGGTATCCACCTGCTGCATGCGTTCTATCACCAGGCACCGCCGGCCTTCCGGGACACGTTTATTCAACGGCCGGACTGGCTGGCCCGACTGGCTGGCACCAAACGGCTTTATGCATTGCTCCAAAACGGGGCTTCCCCTGAAACGATCGTGGCAAGCTGGAAAGAAGAAGTGGAAGCGTTCCGGCAACGACGCCGGCCCTATCTGCTTTACTGATTGCGCTTCGACACGCGCGGCCGCCAGAGAATGGCCCAGATCACTTCCAAGTAGCCGGCCACGATGAGGATCGGCGCGACGTTGCGCGACCAGAATCCATCCAGCTCATGCTCAATGGCCATAATGGCAAAACCCAGCACGACCAGCGCAATCCCCAGCAACAGCAACTGGTAATTGCGCCGAGTAAACACCATAGGCCGGCTGCTTGAAGCGGCCGGGCGTGTACCGGTTCGGGTAGCGGTGCGTGGACGAGCCATCCTGCTTTCTTCTGGTTTGCTGCTCGGCGAACCTGAAGGCGTCCGTTCAGGTTCCACCCCGCGATGTATTTGCCCAACCGTCCGGCGGTTATGCGTGTTGTTCGCCTGCTGTACGTCGCACTCCTGATAGCCCTGAGCACCACCGGCCTGCACACGCCGGCCTCCCTCGAAGCCCGTCTGGAGAACGTTCGAGTCAACCTGTCCACCGAAAATGCTTTCTGGGGGCTGTATGTGGCCGATGTGGAAAGCGGCCGGGTGCTGGTGGCGCAGAACGCCGCGCAGGGGCTGCTGCCGGCCTCCACGCACAAACTGCTCACCACGGCGGCCGCCCTGGATCTGCTGGGACCGGACTACCGCTACCAGACCGTCCTGTACTTTGTCGGCCAGGTGGATGGCGCCACGCTACGCGGCGATCTGATCCTGCGCGGCTCGGGCGATCCCACCTTCGGCAGTCCTTCCTGGCCGGGTCCCGACCCGCTCCGAACCTGGGCGCAGGAGCTGGCGCGCATGGGCATTCGCCGCATCGAAGGCCGCCTCATCGGCGACGACAACCGCTTCGACGACCGCCCCTACGCGGATGGCTGGGACATCGACTACGTGACCACGCAGATCAACCTGGGGCTGGGTTTTGCCGTCGGCGGCCTGTCGTACCACGACAACATTGTGCGACTGCGCATGCAGGCCACGCGGCCGGGCGCACCGCTGGCATTCACGCAGGAGCCCTTCGACTATCTGACCATTGAAAACCGGGCCTACACAGCCGCCCGACGCTATGGCGAAGCTATTCAAATTGACCGGGCGTTCGCCTCTGAGCAGGTGCGGTTGACCGGTTCGGTCCCGGCCCGATACCGGGGTACGATCGAGCTGCCCGTCGCCAATCCGACCCGCTACGCGCTGGCGGCTTTTCGCCACTACCTGGAGCAGGCAGGCATCACCGTGGTGGCCGAGTTGTTCGATGTAGACGAACTCCCGGCACCGCCCCGCTACCACCGCCGCCACGCCCTACTCGTACACTTTTCGCCACCGCTGGCCGAAATCGTGCGCGTCATCAACCACCAGAGCCACAATTTCTACGCGGAGCAGGTCTTTCGGACACTCAGTCCGGATGGTTCGGCCGAAGGAGCTGCTCGTCGCATCCGTGCCTTCCTGCAGCACCAGGGCATCGATACCCGCGGACTGACCATCCGGGATGGCTCGGGGCTTTCCCGAAAGAACCTGGTCCCGCCGGCCGTGCTGGGCCAGATGCTGGTGGCCATGCAGCACCACCCGACTCGCGACGCCTTCGTGGCCTCGCTTCCTCGGGGCGGCGCGCGCAGAACGACACTCGAGGACCGGCTACGCGACGTTCCGGTCCGGGCAAAAACCGGCTCGCTGCTGCACGTGCGCACGCTGAGCGGGTATCTGACCACCCGCGACGGTCACACACTGGCTTTTGCCCTGATGGCGAACAACTTCACCACATCGGCGTCCCGGATCGTGCGCACGCTCGACGAGATGGTTCGTACGCTGCATACCACCCCGTAACCATGCCGACGCTGCTGCTTTCTTCCACACAACTCGTCCGCATCCTGCGCACGACCCTGCTGGGCGTGCTGGTGGTAGTGCTGCAGTGGCTGGTGCTGAACCGACTGCGCCTCTGGGGCGCCTACCCGGATGTGGTTCTGCTGTTTGTGGCCTACCTCGGGCTAACCTACGGGCGTCGCGTGGGGCTGATCGGAGGCTTTCTCAGCGGCTTTCTGTTGGACGCACTGCTCGACAGCTGGGGGCTGCACGCCCTGACCAAAAGCCTGATGGGTTTCCTGATCGGCCTGTTCTCCCTGCAGGAGCCGGAGGCCTTCCGGCCGACGCTCGGCCAGGCGTTTCTGGGCGGACTGGTGCTGGCGCTCGTACACAACGGCCTGTTTGTGGCATTGCTGGCCCTTGCGGCCGGCACCCGCACTGCCTTCATGCTGGAGGCTCTCTGGCTGGGCGGTGCGCTGTACACAGCTTTCCTGAGCGTGCTTGTCGTGCTCGTTCGTACGGATTGAACGCGAACGAACAGTCTGCCGCCGGCCGGCGATTAGCGCATCTGTTCCAGCGCGCGCCGCAGATCCGACACGATCCCGGCCGCCGT
>WFPM01000212.1 GCA_015487635.1 Rhodothermus sp. | reverse complement strand
CTTGCCCGGGGATGGCTCTTCGTACGATACAAACAGGCTGAAAAACGGGCAGCTCCGGGATTTGCAATACAACCCGGCCATTTGCCGACCGGTCTCCTGCCCCCTTTGTGGACGCTGCTGTGAATACCCCTGACGCGGCCGAGCTACCGGAAGGGCCTTCGCTGCGTTGATGGTCCGGCCGGACTGCTCCGACATGCCTGTTACGATCACGGCGTCGCGGCCTGCGAGCGGCGACGCCGTTTTTATTCAGGCAAACCACTAAAAGCGCTTTCTAAAAATTAACTTCCACAACAATTTAATTTAACTTATTGACTATCATTGCCGAATTTGTTAAATAACTCACCACAAAAATGATCCATAACCTAAAAAACAAAGGAGAGCTTATGTGGCTCCGACTTGCGCTGCTGCCTGCGCCACTCCTGCTGGCGCTTCCAGCCTACGCTCAGGACGCCACCCCGACCGCCATTTCGGGCGGCGACACGGCCTGGATGCTGATCTCCACGGCCCTGGTCCTGCTCATGACGCCCGCACTGGCTTTCTTTTATGGCGGCCTGGTACGTGCTAAAAACGCACTCAACACGATGATGATGAGCTTCATTGCGCTGGGCGTTGCGGGCGTGCTCTGGGCCCTGCTGGGCTACTCGCTGGCTTTCGGCGAAGGCTCGGCCTGGGTGGGCGACCTGTCGATGGCGCTGCTGCGCGGCGTGGGCCTAGAAGCCAGCGGAAGCATCCCGCACCTGCTGTTCATGGCCTTCCAGGGCACGTTCGCCATCATTACGGCCGCGCTGATCTCCGGTGCCATCGTCGAGCGCATGCAGTTCAAAGCGTACCTCTGGTTCATTGCGCTGTGGGGCCTGCTTGTCTATGCGCCGGTGGCGCACTGGGTCTGGGGCGGCGGCTGGCTGGCCAACCTGGGTGCGCTGGACTTTGCCGGCGGGGCCGTCGTGCACGTGAACGCGGCGGCCGCGGCCATTGCGGCCGTGCTCTTCCTGGGCCCCCGGAAGGACTACGGCCGCCAGGCCATGCTGCCGCACAACGTGCCCTTTGTGCTGCTGGGTGCCGGTCTGCTGTGGTTCGGCTGGTTCGGCTTCAACGGCGGGAGCGCCCTGGCTGCCGGCGAAAGCGCCGCGCTGGCCTTCGTCAACACGATGCTGGCCCCGGCGGCCACGCTGCTGGTGTGGGCGCTGCTGGATCTCGGCCGCGAGGGCAAGGTAACGGCCGTGGGTGCGGCCACCGCCATCGTCGTAGGCCTGGTGGCCATCACGCCGGCCGCCGGCTTCATCGCTCCCTGGGCTGCGCTGCTGCTGGGCGCCATCTCGGCGCTGCCCAGCTACTTTGCCATCCTGTGGCGGCCGCGCACCCGGTTTGACGACTCGCTGGACGTATTCGCCGCGCACGGCCTCGGCGGCATTACCGGTGCCCTGCTGACCGGTGTCTTCGCCCAGGCGAGCTGGGGCGGCACCGACGGCCTGTTGTTCGGCAATCCCGGCCAGCTCGTGATCCAGCTTGTGTCGGTCCTGGCCGTGCTGCTCTACAGCGGCCTCGTCTCCTACCTCATCCTGAAAGCCCTCAGCCTGTTCATGCCGGTCCGTGCCACGGCCCGCGCCGAAGCCGTCGGGCTCGACGTGGTCTTCCACGGCGAAGAGGCCTACACCGACGGTGAGGGCGCCATCCTGCTGCTGGAGCATGAACAGCCCAACGGTACGATCCCGACCTCGGCAACGCAACCCCAGCCCGTACCCTCCTGAATCCTAACCCGAAAACCGCCATGAAACTGATCCGCGCCATCGTTCGCCCCGAAAAGCTCGGCGACGTGCTCAAGGCCCTCTTTCAGGCCGAAGTGCATGGCCTGACGGTCACCCACGTCAAAGGTCACGGCGGCGAGACCGACCTGGTGGAAACCTACCGGGGCACCACGGTCAAAATGGAACTCCACGACAAGGTCATGCTCGACATCGGCGTCTCGGACCACTTCGTCGAACCCACCGTGCAGGCCATCCTCCAGTCGGCCCGTACCGGCGAAGTAGGCGACGGCAAGATCTTCGTAATCCCCGTCGAGAAGATCTACCGCATCCGCACGGGGGAAGAAGACGAAGCGGCCGTTACGCCGGTCACCGTGAGCTCCTGAGTGCGCGACCCCGCCGCCTCAAACCCCGCGCTCTGAAGGGCGCGGGGTTTTTTGTTGCAGAAACGGTACGTTTCTTCCGGAACTCCCCTGCGCATTTTCGCACTTTTTGAAACAGGTAGTTCCCGAGATGAACCAGACTGGAAGCAACCTTGACCACCGAAACCGTCATCCCCTCCTGGAAGGCCGTGCTGGAAGGCGACCGACGTGCCTTCCGGCGGCTGGTCGAACCGTATCTGGACGAGCTATTGCGCGCCGCCCACCGTGAACTGGAACACTACCGGCGGCTCAGAGAACTGCGTCCCGAAGACCTGACCGCCGAAGAACTGGTGGGCGAGACGCTGATCACGGCCTGGCGCCAGCGCCACCGCAAACCGAAGCGGCTGAGCGTCCGGGCCTGGCTGCTGGGCCTGCTCCATCGCGTGCTTCAGCGCTACCTGCAACGCGAACGCACCTTCCGTCGGCTCTGGGAGCTGTCGCTCGACGAGCCGGTACCGCCCGAGCCCATTTACGACGACGAAGAGTCGTTCTGGGAATGGTACCAGCCTGACGATCTGGAACGCTGGGAAGACGTACTTCCGGATCCGAGCACGCTCGAAACGGAGCGGCTCATCGTGGAAGAGGTACCGCCCGAGGCGCTGGAGCCGCTGGAGCCTCTCGAACGCCAGGTGTTGCTGCTGCACGATACGCACGAGGTGCCGCTTCAGGAGGTGGCCATGATCGTGCAGCAATCGGTGCGCGAGACGGCCGAAATCCTGCAACGCGCCCGTCAACGCGTGCAGAAAGCGCGCACCTGAAGTTTCTGAGGTACCCGATCACCCAAACCGGAAAGAACCCTATGGAAAAATCGACGGTGAACCTGAGCGAAACGCTCTCTCCTGAATTGCGCGATCGCATTCTGGCCCGGCTGGAAGCGGAGCGTACCGAGCCGGCCTATCGGTTGTTGACGCCTACTGCCCTCCGGCAACTGGGCACGATCCACTCAACCGGTGATCCGATCATCAGCCTGTACCTGGAGCTGACGCCGGAACGGCGGTTGAAGAACGCCTGGCACGTGGTCTTCAAGGATCTGGTCCGGGCCAAACTGGACACGATCGAAGACCGTCGGCTGCGCGAACATGTGGCCGGCGAACTGGAACGCATCGAAATGGCCCTGAAGGAAGGCCTGCCGGCCATGGGCCGGGGCGTGGCCTTCTTCGTATGCGAATCGCTGGGCCTGTGGCGTCAGATTGCGCTGCCGATCCCGCTCCCCGATCGGCTGGAACTGGCCTCGACGCCCTACACGCGCCCGCTGGCGCGCACGCGCGATGAGCACGACCGCTTCGCCGTGGCGCTGCTCTCGCGCGAGCACAGTCGCTTCTTCATCAGTCAGATCGGCTATGTCGAGGAGGTGCTGACGCTGACCGGTCCCAAGCTCCGCGGTCTGGTCACCGACTGGATCGACTGGAACCAGCGCGACGACCTCGAACTGCAACTGCTCCATCAGGAAGGCAAGGCGCTGGCGACCATTGCCGCGCTGATTTTCCGGCAGTTCGAGGCCCGCTACCTGCTCTTTTCGGCGCCTGAAAAGCTCAAGCCGAGCTTCCTGGAGCATCTACCCAAGGCCATCCGGGAGCAGGTGGGCGGTGCGTTCGAGGTGGACGTGCATGCGCCGGTGCATCAGGTGGCCGAGGCCATCGAGCCCGTGCAGCGGGCCGTCGAGGCGCGTGAAGAGGTGCGCACGCTCGAGCGCATTCAGGAAAGCCTGCCCGAACGCGGCGTCTGGGGCGTCGAACACGTGATCGACGCGATCAACCAGCGGCGCGTCATGACCGTGGCCGTAGACGACGCCTTTCAGGTGGCAGGCGGCTACTGCGCGCATTGCGACTTGCTCGTGCTGGACGCCTCGAAGCCCTGTCCGGCCTGCGGCAATCCCGTGGAGGCCGAATCGGACCTCGTCGATCGCGCGCTCGAAATGGCCCTGGCTCAGGACGCCACGATCGAACTGGTGCGGAGCGAGGCGGCCCGCACGCTTATGGCGCAACATGCCCCCATGGGTGCGCTGCTGCGCTTCTGAGCCGTTGCATTTGTGGACGCGGGTTGCCTAAACT
>WFPM01000211.1 GCA_015487635.1 Rhodothermus sp. | reverse complement strand
TGGGTGTACTGGGCGGGGTGGCAGCTGGACTGGTCGGCGCGGGGGACTGGCAGCGTCTGGTGTTGGTGGCGGTGCTGTTGTTGTGGATGCAGGCTTGGTTTGAGCTCAATGCCGAATTGTTGCGGGCCCGGTTGCGGACGCGCGCGTATGGCTGGGCGATGGGCGTGCGAAGCGTTGGAGCCCTGGGGCTGGGCACGCTGTTCATTCTGGGCGGATTGGGAGTGTTCGGACCTCTGCTGGGGCTGGTGCTCAGCATGGCCGTCGTAGGTCTTGTTTTTGCGCGTCGATACTGGCGTACCGTCAAGCTGCAGCTGGATAACGAGCGTTTGTTTCCTCTGTTACGCTACGGTTTGCCACTGACCGGGACATTGATTTTGAGCTACATCGTCAGTGTCTCCGATCGTTTCCTCATTGCATGGCTTCTGGACGAAGCACAGGCTGGCATTTATGCCGCAGGTTATGATCTGGCCAATCAACCTGTGATCCTGTTGATGAGCATTGTTAATCTGGCCGCCTATCCATTAATCGTGCAGGTGTGGGAGCATGAAGGAGAAGAGTCTGTACAGGCTTATCTGGCTCGCAACCTGCGTCTGCTGTTGGTGGTAGGTGTCCCAGCAACCGTGGGACTGGCTATGCTGGCACGGCCTGTTGGAGAACTGGTGCTGGGCGCCTCTTTTCATTCGGCCAGTGCGGTGATTCCTCTGATCGCCTTGGGCACGCTGCTGGATGGATTGCGAGTGTATCACACTGACCTGGCATTTCACTTGGAGCAGCGTACTACAAGGCAGCTCCAGATTGTTACGTGGGTGTTTTTAATCAACTTGTGGCTCAATTTGCTCTGGATTCCACATATGGGAATTATGGGAGCCGCCTGGGCCACGGTTGTTGCCTATGGTATTGCGCTGGCTTTGAGTATCTGGCAGGGAAAAACTGTTCGACAAGTTCCGTTTGGCTTTCAGGAGTTGTTGCGCACAGGAGGAGCCGGGATGGGAATGGGGCTGGGACTCTGGATACTCATGCCCCGGATCGGATGGGTGGGAGCCGGTATTGTCGGGTTGGTCGTTTATGGATTGTTACTGTGGATACTGTATGCCCGACACAAAATCGCGGTCTGAATGCGTCGGCCACTGGTAACCATAGGACTGCCTTTCAGAAATCCGGGCCGCTGGTTTGAAGAGGCAATTCGCTCGGTTTTTGCGCAGACCTATCAGGAGTGGGAATTGCTCTTGGTCGACGATGGGTCGGATGATGGTTCGACCGAACGGGCGGCTCGCATTAAGGATTCGAGGGTGCGGCTCCTTTATGATGGAGTGCATCGCGGCTTGGTAGCCCGGCTGAACCAGATCACACAACTTGCTTCCGGAGAGTATCTGGCCCGTATGGACGCAGACGACCTGATGCATCCGGAACGACTACAGCGACAGGTTGCTATTCTTGAGCGGCAACCAGAGGTAGATATTGTAGCGACTGCCGCAATTGTGCTGGATATTACAGGCAAACCGGTGGGTTACTGGGATTTTGCGCAGCACGCGTCTGGTCCTCGGGGTCTGATAGGTGCGCTCAAATGGGGGGCTGTAATTCATCCAACCATTACAGGGCGGCGCCACTGGTTTTGGACGCATCCTTACGATCAACGGTACCCGCGGGCTGAAGACAGGGAGCTGTTTGTACGCACCTGGAATCAGACCTGTATTCGACATGTAAGTGACCCGCTGTATTTTTACCGCTTTGTGGGTGGGGTTCGAGTGCAGGCCTTTCTGGAAAGTTATCGGTCAGAACGAAAGATCCTGCTCCGATATGCACCGGACCAACTCGGGTGGATGCCTACGCTGGGCCTGTACCTTCGCTCTCTGGGCAAAAGTGTGACATTGCGTGTACTGGCGGGCTTGAGGCAACATCAGCGCCTGTATGCTCACAAGGGAGTACCCCTGACCACTGAGCAACGAGCAGCAGCCTCTCGGATTCTGACGCAGATCCGGAAAACCTCCGTGCCGGGATGGACGGACTGATGTGCCAACGCTTTCTTCCTATTTTAGAGTAACCTCGACTTTTGCGTGCTTTTGTTTTTGTCCTATTTTAAACTGAAGAACGCTGATCTAAATGAAAGTGGCACCCTCCGTGCTCCATACATGTGGCTCTTTACACATTGCTTACCTGATTACGCGGACTGACGAGATTGGGGGGGCTCAGGTGCATGTGTTTGAACTGGCCCGCTGTCTGCTTGCTCGCGGCGTTCGGGTTACAGTCCTGGGGGGGGGCGAGGGAACGTTTGCGGAAATGCTTCGGCGCGCCGGCATCCCCTATCAGAATGTGCCTCAACTGGTACGTCCTATTCGTCCCGGAACTGATTGGCGCTGTTTATGGACATTGCGCGCAGTATTGAAGCGGCTCCGACCCGATCTGGTGGCGGTACATTCGTCCAAAGCCGGATGGCTTGGCCGACTGGCTGCACGTAGTCTGAAACTACCTGTCATTTTTACGGTCCATGGCTGGGCATTTACCGAGGGGGTTCCGCCTGTTCGACGGGCACTGTATGCGCTTGCCGAGCGTATGGCAGCGCCTTTTGCCGACCGCATTATCACTGTCTCGGAATATGATCGCCAACTGGCTCTGCGTCATCGCATTGCTTCAGCAGCCCGGTTGGTGACGGTACACAACGGCATTCCCGATATTGCTCCCTCCCAGAGAGCAAGGCCCGGTGAAGGAGAGCGCGTCCGGCTGGTTATGGTGGCGCGTTTCAGTCCGCCCAAAGATCAGACATTGCTAATTCGTGCGCTGGCAGGTCTGTCGGCACTTCCCTGGGAATTAGAATTGATCGGCGACGGCCCGTTGCGGGTTGTCAGTGAACGATTGGTCCATCAACTACAGCTGAATGACAGGGTATATTTTCTGGGTGAGCGCCAGGACGTCGCCGATCGGCTCTCGAAAGCACACATCTTTGTGCTGGTTTCCAACTACGAAGGGCTTCCGCTCAGTATCCTGGAAGGAATGCGCGCCGGCCTTCCGGTAGTAGCCTCGGATGTTGGGGGAGTCCGCGAGGCCGTTTTGCATGAAGAAAACGGATTGCTGTTTCCAAGGGGAGATGTTGAAGCCTTGCGCAGTGTGTTGCATCGGCTAATGGAGCAGCCTGAGTTGCGCGCGCAACTGGGATGTGCCGGGCGTCGGCGCTATGAGCAGGCCTTTACACTAGATCATATGGTAGCCAGAACATGGGCTGTCTACGAAACTGTGCTTCAACAGAAAGCACTACGTGAGCCATGATTTACTTGATCGGTTGGCTTCTGGTCTATTACTACTTGGCCGTTCGTATTCTGGTTCGACATCGCGCCCGTCTGCTCGCTCTTGCCGTACTGCTATTTCTTGGTGGACTGGCCATCTTTCGGGGGCAAGTAGGAACGGACACCTTTGCTTATGAAAAAGCCGTCTTCGATCCGGAACGGATGATTGGGATTGAACCTGGTTTCCAGTTGATCATCTTCCTGTTAAAAAGCTTAATTGCCGATTCTGTCTTTGTTATTCGAGGTGTTACAGCTATTTTTACCCTTTTGATCTGCTGGTTTGTCTGGCGAGCAGATGATGATGAGTTATTTTTTGTTATGGCTTTTATTGTTCCTGTTTTTTTCTATACTTTTAGCATGAATGTTTTGCGTATGGGAATAGCTTCTGCTATTTTCCTAATCGCTCTGCAACTTGATCGTAAAAAAGAAAATCGTAAGGCAATTATACTTACATTTATGTCTATTTTGTTTCATTATTCCATGGTTTTTGCTATTCTTTATCTATGGCTTATTGATGAGCGAATTGATGGAAAATATAGAGCTCTCGGGGTGTTTTCTATAATCGTTATGGTATTGCTACTTGTTGTTGTAAATGAAGCATATTTTGCGACAAAGTTTCAGAATTATGCTGTAATAGAACCTCCCGGAATGCTCTCGGGATTATCCCGAGTAGTCTTATGCGTAATCTTACTGGGCGGTGTCTGGTTTTCATCGTTACCTCGCTCGGAGATCCGCCGATTGGTTCTGTGGACGCTGTTTTTTATGGGGGTGTTCTGGGGAATTACACGGGTTTCGTATGCCGGCCTCCGTATGCTGGACCTTCTGGTCTTTGTGCTTGCGGTGGCTATCATGCGCGCCTACGGTCGCACGGCACAACCGGTTGATCGTAGTGTGCGGGCAAGCTGGTCACTGGCAGGGGTAGTAGGAGCGGCGGGCGTCTATCGAAACATGCTCCAGGAAAGCTTCTGGTCTAATAGCCCCTGGCTTCCCTACCACACGGTCTTCGACCGCTAAGGCGTCTGCAGCTCGGCGGCGACGGCTTCGACGGCCTCCCAGACGCGCAGCAGGTTACCGCCCAGGATTTTTTCGATATCTTCCTCGCTGTAGCCGCGGCGCAGGAGCTCGGCCACCAGGTTCGGATACATCGACACGTCCTGCAGCCCCTCCGGCAGCGCAAAGACGCCGTCGAAGTCGGAGCCCAGCCCGACGTGATCGACGCCCACGAGCTGCACGACGTGGTCGATGTGATCGGCTACGTCGGCCACCGTGCCGATGGGATGACGCTTGCGTTGCAGTGCCAGCCAGCGGCGCCCTTCTGGCGAATCGGGATCAATGCCCTGCGCTTCCAGCTCGGCCCGCAGTTGCCGACGGATCGAATCGCCCATGGCCTGATATTCGCTGCGCAGGAACGAAGATCCGAAGTTGATCATGATCACGCCGCCGTTGGCGGCCAGCGCTCGGATCATCTCATTGCTCATGTTGCGCTCCCAGCCGGGCGTGAAATGCCGGGCCGATGAATGCGAGGCGATCACCGGTGCCTTCGTGCGGCGCAGCACGTCGTAGAAGGCGCTGTCGGATACATGCGAGACGTCGATGAGCATGCCGAGCCGGTTCATTTCGTCGACGACCTGTTCGCCGAACGGGCTCAGGCCATTCCAGACGCGCGTGGTGTCGTAGGAGCTGTCGCAGATCTGGTTGACGCGGGCGTGGGTGAGCGTGATATACCGGATACCGCGCTCGTAGAAGTAGGCCACGTTACGCAGGTCGCCTTCCAGTCCGGAGCCGTTTTCCATGCCCATCAGCAGTGCGATGCGGCCCTCTTGATGGGCGCGGCGCACGTCTTCCGGCGAGCGGGCCAGCATGAACTTGTCGGGAGCCTGACGGGCCAGCGCTTCGACCATGTCGATCAACGAATCGGCCAGCGCTTTGGATGCGCCGGGCGTATCCTGCAGCTCGGACGGCAGGTAGATAGAGAAAAATGGGGCATCCAGACCGCCCGCGCGGGCGCGCTCGTAGTCGAAGTCGCCCAGCTCGGTGCGCCGGGTGATGTCTTCTGGAAACTGGCGCAGGCGGTAGGGCACGTCAATGTGGCCATCGATCAGGATGAACCGTTGCGTCAGCTCGCGGGCCCGTTCGTAAAGCCGTTGCTCTTTAGTGCGGCAGGCCGCCAGCAGTCCGGTCAGCAGAAGCCAAAAGACAACAGAGCGAATCATGGCAGACAAAACATGCAAAATGGCTGACTGAACGGCCTAAAGAATATCAAATATTGTTTAAGAAGGCAACTGGGCCGTCAGTTGGGTCTGCAGATGTCTCAGATAGGCAGGCGTTTCTAGCAACCGGGCTCCGTACCAGGAGAAGGGCTGTCCGTCAACCAGCAGGAACGTGGCCTCGGGACACAGCGGCCGTAGCTCCTCAATGTGCTTTTCCTTGAACGGATAGGGTTCGCTGCTGAGTAGCACGACCTCGGGGTGCAGCGCGTGGATTTCCTCGGGCGTCAGCACCGGGTAGCGTGTCCGGTCGGCACACACGTTTTCGAAGCCTCCGCGCCGGAGCATGTCGTGGATGAGCGTGTCGTGGCCGACGCTCATGTACGGATCGCGCCAGATCAGATAGAGCGTGCGCCGGGGCGGATAGGTCGGCAGCCCCGCAAAGCGTTCGGCAATGGTGGTGATCAGCGTTTCGGCAGCCGCTTCGGTGCCGGTCAGGTAGCCGACCTGGCGGATCATCTGCAGCGCTTCCTCCAGCGTGCACACGTGGGTGACGAAGACGGGCACGTGCGGATCCAGCGTCTCGACGATCTCGCGGGTGTTCTCTTCCAGGTTGGCCAGGATCAACTCGGGCTGCAGGCCCAGCAGCCGTTCGTAGTTGACTTGTTTGGTGCCACCCACGATCGTTTTGCGACGCTTCCAGTCGGGCGGGCGTACGCAGAAGCGGGTCAGTCCCACAACGGCCTTGTCCAGTCCGAGCGCCGCCAGCAGTTCGGTCAGGCTGGGCACGAGCGAAACGATGCGGCGGGGTGGATGGGCAAGGCGTATCGTGCGACCACGTGCGTCGGTCAGTTCACGCGGAAAGGTCATGGGTCGTTCGCGACGTTGCCGGTTCCGTCCGTTGCTGGAGTGCGCGCAGCAGGCGTTCGTGCA
Source organism: Rhodothermus sp. (assembly GCA_015487635.1). GTDB lineage: Bacteria > Bacteroidota > Rhodothermia > Rhodothermales > Rhodothermaceae > Rhodothermus. Next base: position 4,135 of record WFPM01000211.1, on the reverse strand, counting down.
GGTTGCCAAAGACACCGTTGCTCATGATCAGGGCGATGTCGCCCGGACGAAGCGCTTCCAGCAAAAGCGGAAGCAGGGCGTCGGCCCCCTTGGCTACATGGGCCGGAATGCCCCGTGCCCGGATGCCGGCCGCCACCGCCTCGGGATCGAAAAAGTCCTCGGGCCGGTCGTTGTGGCGAAACGGGGGCATGCTTAGCCATACCTCGTCGGCGTCGTCGAAAGCTTCCATGTAGGCCTGTTCGAAGCGTTTGCGGCGGCTCGAGTTGGAACGCGGCTCGAAGACGGCCACCAGACGGCGATCCGGCCAGCGCTGGCGGGCGGCGCGGAGCGTTTCGCGGACGGCCGTCGGGTGGTGTGCAAAATCATCCACCACGAGTACGCCGCCGGCCTCGCCCCGGACCTCCAGTCGACGCTTCATGCCGGGAAAGCTGGCTAACCCTTCTCGCAACTGTGCAGGCGACAGGCCGATCTCCAGCCCAAAGGCACACACGGCCAGTGCGTTGCGCAGGTTGTGGCGGCCGCTCAGCGGCAGGAAGAACCGGCCCAGTTCGCGTCCGTCCACGATCAGCGTAAAGTGCTGGCCTTCGAAGGTCGGATACACCTGTCCGACCGTCACGTCGCAGAGCGTGTGCAGGCCGTAGGTGCGCACCTGAGCGCGGCAGGAGCGGGCCACCTGACGGACCGTCGGGTCGTCGCCGTGGGCCACCAGTAACCCGTCGGGCGGCAGCAGGGCAATCAGTTGCTCAAAGGCTTCACGGTAGTCGTCTAGGTCGTCGTACAGGTCGGCGTGATCGAACTCGATAGAGGTCAGCAGCACGGTCTCCGGGCGATAGTGCAGAAATTTGGGGCGTTTGTCGAAGTAGGCGCTGTCGTACTCGTCGCCCTCGACGACGAACCAGGACCCCGAGCCGATGCGGCCGCTCGTGTCGGCCCCGATCATGACGCCGCCGATGAAAAAGCCCGGATCCAGACCGGCCCGATCCAGCACGTAGGCCATCAGACCGGCCGTGGTGGTTTTGCCATGCGTGCCGGCTACGACGACCGGTCGGCGCTGCTGGAGAAAGAAGTGGGCAAGGGCTTCGGGCATGGAGCATTGCGGCAGCCGGCGCTCGCGGGCTGCCGCCGCCTCGGGATGCGTGGGCATGCAGGCGTTGCCCACGACAACCAAGTCTGGCGGTGGCTCCAGATGGGACGGATCGAAGCCTTCATGAAACGAAATGCCATGGCGACGTAGCAGGGTGCTCATGGGCGGATAGGCGGCCGCATCGCTGCCACGGACCTGATGGCCCGCTTCCCGGAGCAGCAGGGCCAGCGTGCCCATGCCCGTGCCGCAAATGCCGATCAGGTACACGTCACGAACGGCCTCCGGGGAGGGCAGGGGCGATCGCTCGAACCGGCGCAGGTGGGCGTCGGGATAATCTTCCAGCCGTTTCATGGTCAGCGATTCGGGTGGGGAGGACCACCGGTCAAACCCAGACGCACGGCGGCCTCGCGTTCGGCGGCCGAGGACTCGGCCGCCGCTTCCGATTCTGGAAGCAGTCCCAACCGGGCCGCACGGCGTCGCCACTGCTGGCGGGCCAGCTCCTGCATGTCGCGCGTCGAATCGGCCTCGTCCACGATTTCCAGTCCCAGCAACGTTTCCACGACATCCTCAAGCGTCACGATGCCTGCCGTGCCGCCGTACTCGTCGATCACCAGCGCTATGTGTTCCAGTCGGTTCAACATGCGCTCGAACAACTCAGGCAGCGGCAGGTTCTCAGGCACTACCAGAATCTCACGGCGCAGGTGATGCAGGGGGAGGTCGCCTTCGTCGCGGGCGGCACGAAGCAGAATTTCATCTTTCAGTACGTAGCCGGTGATGTGATCCTTCGTTTTCCGGTAGATGGGAATGCGCGAGAAGCGCAGTTCGGGATGGCGGCGCAGCACCTCGGCGATGGTCAACTCCTCGGGCAATGCGAAGACGACCGTGCGCGGCGTCATGATGTCCTTGGCCCGCAGCGCATGGAAACGCAGCAGGTTTTTCAGGATGCGCAGTTCTTCCTGCTCGAAGACCCCCTGCTGGCGTCCCAGTTCGGCCAGGGCAGCCAGCTCTTCACGGCTGACCGACGGCGCCCGACGCTCTCGGGCCAGCAGGCGCGTGATGCCTTTGGAAAGCAGTACGAACGGATAAAGGAGCCAGATCATGGGGGGCAGCATGCGGGCAACGGCGGGGGCCAGCGTGTGCCAGTACAGGGCCCCCACGGTCTTGGGGATGATCTCGGAAAAGACAAGTATCAGCAGCGTCAATATACCCGAAATGACACCCACGTAGGCCTCGCCAAAGATTTTTGCAGCCTGGGCGCCTGCTCCGGCTGCACCGGCTGTATGGGCGATAGTGTTCAGGCTCAGGATGGCCGCCAGCGGTCGGTCGATGTCGCGCTTGAGTCGCTGCAGCAGCCGACCGGTTGTTGTATGCTGACGGGCAGCCACGTATGACGGTGTGACGCTGAGCAACACCGCCTCCATGATGGAGCACAGAAACGAGACGCCCAGCGCCAACGTCAGGTAAAAGATCAACAGACCCATCGAATGACCTTTCCGGATGCGCTCCGGAACCGGTGAGACAGTATCCAGGCCCGAAAAGAATGCCACCGGCCAGGCGGGAGTTTCAGCAACAAAAAAGAAGGTCCGGGCACCTCGGCCCGGACCTTCCACGGTGACTCCAAGCCGCCTGGCATCAGTGGGCTACGACGACGGGCAGCGTCTGCACGCCGTCGCTGCCCTGCAGGCGGACCAGGTATAGCCCAGCCGGCAGGGTACCTACCGACCAGCGCAGCCGGTGCTCCCCAGCCATCACCGGGCCATCAATCAGGCGTGCCACTTCCTGGCCCAGCAGGTTGTAGACGACCAGGCGGATGCGTTCGGGCCGGGGCACCTGCACGACCACCACCGCTGTGCGGGTGGCCGGGTTCGGGTAGACGCCTTTCAGGGCCAGTCGGGCATCTTCCGGGAGTGCTTCGCGCGCCGTAGTGATCGGCAGCACCTCGCCGGTCTGCATGTCGACCAGCACCACCAGCGAGTCGGCCTGCGCCGACGTGCTGGCGTGTTTCCCCTGGGCAGGTGTGCGGAAGATAATTTCCCAGATATAGCGTCCCGTCAGGTGCGGATAGCGGTCCGGCATGGCCCGGCCTTCCATGGAAATGAGGGCATCGGGGTGCATCGCCATGAACTGATTGCCCCCGTTGGCCATCGCCGTGGCCATGGCCTGGTCCGAATCGATGAACGGTTCGGGCAGCGTCGGCCAGTTGGCTACCGAATCGTTCGGCGGAGAGGACGGATAAAACGCAAAGGTGAATTGGTTGTCGGTCGACGCCACAGCCACCGTGACCTGTGAGTTGCTGTCGCTCTGATAGGCGTCATAGGTCCACCAGGGTGCGGTACCGTCCGCATTGACCCCGTCCGAAAAGATGCGTTTGAGTTCAGCCCCTGGATAGCGGTCGGCCAGTGAGTCGCGGACGGCTGCGAGCGGTGTGCGGGCCGTGAACGGTCCAATCGGCTCGATGGTCTGCGCCTCGACAAACGCACCGGTGGTCATGTCGACGAAGTAGGTGGCGACCGCCTGCGCAAGGGGGCGGCTTTCGGCCCGCTTGGCAGCGGTCTGCTGCGGATAGGCTTCCAGCGTTAGCGCGTAAAGGGGCGTACCAGGGTCGATCTGGAGCCCGTACTGCTCGGCCAGAAAGCCGCCTTGAATCCAGGGGAAGACCATATCACCGGCATGGGTGTTCAGAAAGTCGGCCGCATTGTGAGCCAGCGCCGTGTCGGCCGCCTGATCAGAGTTGATGATGTCCGGGAAGGGGATCTTGGGGGCATTGGCCCAGTCGGACTGATTTAACGTATCAATGCGCGTAACCAGCGTGTTACTGAGTTGGAGACGTAATGCCTGGCCCCCTGCGAACAAGTCAACCGTCCACGTCGAAGCCCTGCCGTCGTAAGGATTAAACGATCCGGACGCAAAGGAGACGATCCCGTCGCTCTGGAGGATGCGCTTGGCCGGTGCCACCTGCTGCCAGGCGGCCTGTAGCGCCTCGACGGCCGTGGCCGGCTCGTAGGTCACCAGTTCTGTCCCGTTCAGGTCATAAGCCGCGCTGTATTCCAG
>WFPM01000210.1 GCA_015487635.1 Rhodothermus sp. | reverse complement strand
CTGTTGACAGCATTTCCTTCTTTCCCACATACAATGTGCGGTCGCCTGGAGAGGAATGCAGGTAGTAAAAAGGAACGCCGGGTTGTTTAATAGCGGCTGTTTACATTCCGGCAAACCCACTTTTTGATTCTCAGTAAGCGTTTATGCCTGCGGAGCATGACGTTATTCTTCGTCCGTTCCGGCCAGAGGATCTGCCAGCACTGGTGGATGTCTACATGGCCGCTTACCGGGATTTCCCCGAATACGGTGAGCCGGATGAGCTACATGCCCGGCGTTACCTGCAATGGCTGCAGCGACACCACACGCTGTTTCTTATGGCCGAGGTAGCGGGGCGGCCAGTAGGGTTTATTGTAGTGGATGCCGACTGGCGGGACTGGAATGGCCGGCGTATCGGTGAGATTCACGAACTGGCGGTTCACCCGGAATACTGGGGCCGGAGTATCGCCCATCGATTGCTGGAGGCGGCGCTGGATCATATCCGTGCGCAGGGTCTGCGGCAGGCCGGCCTCTGGGTGGGCGTGCGGAACGAGCGGGCCCAGCGTTTTTACCGTCACATTGGATTTCGGCGCTCAGGGATGCGATGGGGCGAATGGATTAAGATGGTGAAGAGTCTGTAGAGGACCCGGGCCGTGTCTACCAGTTCTGCCACGGTGATGTGCTCTTCCGGACTATGGGCACGGGCCAGATCGCCAAAGCCGAAGATCACGCAGGAGGCACCTACCTTGAAGAAGTTGGCTGCATCGGTCCAGGAAGGCATTGTGTCGTACTGAGGGCGACGGCCCAGGGCTTCCGTGTATGCCTCTTCGAGAAGCGCTACGCCCGCATGATGTCCGAAATCCAGGGGGTTCTCGGCGTCCACGCGACGGTATTCCACCTCGTCGCGGAACATGGTGCGGGCCAGCTGCTGCAGCGCCTCTTCGGCGGGCTCCCACCGCTGGCCGGCCGGAATGATCACTTCCACCAGGGCGCGGGCCTCCGGAGGGGTGGCATAATGATCCCAGCCGCCCTGAAACGAGAGCACGTTCAGCGGACGTTGCAGCGCATTTTCGGCGGCCTGAAGATATGCCATAAGGGTTCGAATGGGATGCGGACCCCGGTGGAAGAGGGCGGCGTGGCGCGGCGTGCCATGGCTCCGCACCTCGAATTCCAGCGCACCGGCCTGGCGGGTGCAGATGTGGCCATTGCTCGGCTCCAGCACCAGTACGCAGTGATCCGGACCCAGCAGGCGGGACAGCGCGGCCGATCCGGCCGCTGACGTGTTTTCTTCATCCACCGTGAGGGCTACCGAGACGGGGATCTGGCCATGGGTCCGGTAACAGGCTTCCAGTGCGATTGTCAGCGCGGCAAGGAGACCCTTCGTGTCCACGGCACCGCGTCCGTAGATGCGATCCTCCTCACGACGCGGACGAAAAGGATTCACCATGCCCAGCGAAGGAACCGTGTCCACGTGAGTGTTCACAATGAAGGGCTTTTCCGAATCGAGGTGAATCAGGTTGAACTGCGGTCGCCCACCGACTTGCTTGCCCACTTCCTGACGTTCCCAGCGGAGGAAATCAAGGCGTGTTTCTAGGTAGTGTAAAATGGGGGTGCAATCTTCGTAGCTCGGGATGGCGATGAGCTGTTCCAGTTCCTGGATCAGGGTGCTCGGCTGCATGGGCTGTTTTTCAATGGGTCGCATCAGGACGTCAGGGTATGCCGGAAAGCGCCTGTGGAAATTCGCCAGGAGAACCGCAAGGCAATAAAAAAATCCCGCCCACTGGCGGGATTTTTGAGAGCACACAAAAAACTCTGATTGTAAATCGATAAAAAGGCGGGATTTACAATATCTATCTGGTGGAGATGGCGGGAATCGAACCCGCGTCCGGATGGCCGCCCGGTCAGGCGTCTACGTGCGTAGCCGGCCTATTCGTTGTCGTCCATGCCGTATGCCGGCCGGCGAGGCCAGGCATGGACCCAGGCTGATTGAAATCTCGCTGCGCCGGTTCAGCCGGCACCGGCTACAGCCAGTCCGCCTCCGACGATGCCTCACCGCGCGCGGGCGGACGCGCTGCGCGGGAGACAGATGGCGGGCTTAATTAGGCCGCCATCGCGTACGAGTAGTCGTTCGCACTTACTTTTTCCTGGCGAGATTAACGAGCATGCCAGGCAGCTCGGCACGCAGCCTGCCGTGCGTCTACCACCCGTCGAATCCAGTTCATCCCCATCAAAGAACGCACACCTTAATACGATCAAACTGCAAAAAGTTCCCTACCAGCTCGGCCGCACGTGGTCCCGCTGAAAAGCCGTGCCGGCCGGCTCCAGTCCTTCGGCCTCCAACGCTGCAGCAATTGGGGCAGGAGCGTGGCGCGCAGCTCGGCCGGCAGGTAAGGGATCTTGCTGCGGCTGCCCGTGATGTATTGCCGGTAGGGGTGGATAAACACGCGCACGAAGCGCCGTCCACCCGCACGGCCTTCAGACGCACCACCACCCGATACAGTCCCCAGTGCTGCAGGGTACGTGGAGCGGTCTCCAGGTGCAAGAAGTCCAACTGCGACACCCTCCAGCCCTCTGCGTTCAGCGCCTGCGCTACCGGCTGCAGCGAAGAGGCGGTCGTGTCGGACAGGCGGTAGTCGTAGTAGAGCGGAACCAGACGTGGACTGCAACCCGTCCCCACCAGGCCCAGCAGCAACACTGAGAAGAAAAGAAACCCGTGCATCACGATCGGTCGACTGCTCCAGCAGCCATACCGAAAACGTGAGCAAGAAGGTCCGCATAAAAGCATCGGGCAGGTACGCTCACCCTTCGTACCTGCCCGATCGGCGGAGGCTCACCGCAATGTGGCATGCAACACCCAGGAGGCAGAGCGCGCAGCCACATCGGGTCCAAAGCAAGCAACATGCCAGAAGGTCGGCCTTACGAATCTGGCGTGGGAGCAGAAGGAGTCGGCATCAAGGTGTCCGCTTTCGCGGACCGGGTACGTCTGTTCGAAGCAACAGTCGGACAGTGTTGCTGCAGGAATGCCAGCAGGAGGGCGTTGAACTGCTCCGGCCGCTCCATCATGGGGGCATGACCGCAGCGCTCAATGAAATGCAGCGTGGCGGCCGGCAAATGTTTCCGGAAGGTTTCGGCCACGTCTGGCGGGGTGATCCGGTCGTTGCGTCCCCAGATGAGCAGCACGGGCATGGTGAGTTCGCCGAGGCGATCGGTGACGGTCTCCCGCTGGGCCGAGCGGGCCATGCGGATCAGCCGGATCGCCTTCTGGCGGTCGCGAATCGTGGCCTGTACGCGATCGACCAGTTCGTCGGTGGCATGTCGGGGGTCATAAAACGTCAGCGCCGCCCGCTCCCGGATGTACTCGCGGTCGTAGCGGCGCAGCGTGGAGGTGCCCAGTTCGACTTCGTAAATGCCGGAGGCGCCCGTCAGTACCAGCGCGGCCACCTGCTCCGGATGGCGCAGCGCGTAGAGCAGGGCCAGATGCCCCCCCAGCGAGTTGCCCGCCAGGACGACCCGCTCGCACGGCATCGCGTCCAGAAACTGCTCCAGAAAAGCAACCAGACCCTGCAGGTTGCTTTCGCAAACCGGCAGTTCGTAGATCGGGAGCAGGGGAATCCACACGCGGTAGCCGTTTGCGGCCAGCGCCCTGGCCGTGGCCTCCCAGTTAGACGGCTCGCCCAGCATTCCGTAGAGCAGGACCACCGGCGGCGAAGCCGAGGCCGGTCCGGCCTCCAGATACGCATACGGTTCGGTGTGAAAGCGAAACGGTGAAAGCATGCGATGCTTCGCGGGCTACTACTCGGGCAGGCAACCCAAAATACGGCCGCTTTTTCACAGACGCCAGTTTGCAGCAGGAGAAACCGGTTCGTCCGCCTCAGCGTTTACCCTGCTCAGCATGGAATTTTCACCACCAGCCCGGAACGTAGTGCCCTATGCCTTGCGGACGGAAACGGAAACGGAAAAAGATCGCCACCCACAAGCGGAAAAAGCGGCTTCGCAAGAACCGCCACAAGAAGAAGAAACGCTAAGTTGAGAAAAGCTGCGGTCGGGTTCCGACGTAGCTTTTCGTTTATTTGAACGAAGGCAACGCCAGATCGGGATGAAAAAGACGTACACAACAGGCGAGGTGGTGCGTGCTGGACTGTTGGGCGCGCTCCTGGGTGGCGTGGCCGGCTTTGTGGTGGGACTGCTGGTCGCTCCAGAGACGGGCGGACAGATGCGCCGCCGGCTCACCTATCAGTTGGAGCACCTGGGCGAGCGGCTCCAGCGGTTGAGTGAGCAACTCTTGCATCCGCCCAGACCGGGCGAAGCGCGTCGCACCGGCGAAGCCTTGGTAGCCAGCGCTCGCGCCGAGGCCGAAACCATCCGCCAGGATATCGACGCATTGCTGGGTGATTTGCGCCGTAAACGGACCGCTACAAACTCCTGAAGCCTGTACCGTCTGGCTTACCGGGATCCATGCCTGAATTCGCCATTCTGCTCCCGCCAGCCGAAGGAAAGAAACCCGGCGGCAATCCGCTGGCGCCCGACATGTTCGACTATCGTGCGACGAATACCTTCAACTACTTCAGCGAACTGAACCCGGAGCGCCGGCGGCTGATCGATGCGGTGCAGCAGGCCATTCAGGCTGGCAACGATCTGGAAAAGATCTTCGGCGTGAAGGGGCCGGCACTGGAAGAAGCCATTCAGGTCAACCTGGAAATTTACAAGGCCCCCCGTATGGCGGCACTCGATCGCTACAGTCCCGGCGTGATGTACCAGGCGCTGGACTTCCCCGGGTTGCCCACCGGAGCACAGCGTCGCTTTCTGGAAAACACGATCATTTTTTCGGGCATGTTCGGATTGCTCCGGCCTGACGATCTGATCCCGAACTATCGCCTGCGCATGGACGCCGTGGTGCCCGGCATCGGCAAGGTGTCGCGCTACTGGCGTTCTTACATCAGCCCCATCCTTAACGAGTTGCTCCGGGACCGTTTCGTCTGGAATCTGCTCCCGGCCGCGCACCAGGAGGCCTGGGAAGACGCCCACTCCTACCGCCAGATGGTGGAAATCAAGTTCTTTCAGGAGGAAGGGGGTGTGCGACGACCGGTCTCGCACGGGGTCAAACCGCTTCGTGGTCGGCTGGTCAACTTCATCGTACGCGAAGGACTCGAAGATGTCGAGGGGTTGAAGGCCTGGCGAGATACGGAAGGGTTTGTGCTGGACGAAGAGGCCAGCGAATTCGACGAAACCACGCGCCGGTCCGTGCTGGTGCTGGTCAAGCGAGGCTGACAGGACGATGGGGCGACCGGTGGTGATCGGCATCGCGGGTGGCTCGGGCTCCGGCAAAACCACAGTGCTGCGCCGCATCGTCGAAGCCTTCGGGCCGGATCAGATCGCCGTCCTGGAGCATGACGCCTATTATCGCGATCTGAGTCATCTTCCTTTTGAAGCCCGCACGCAGGTCAACTTCGATCATCCCGACGCGCTGGAAACGTCGTTGCTGCGCGCGCATCTCGAAGCGTTGCTGGCCGGCCAGCCCGTCGAAAAGCCCGTCTACAACTTTACCACGCACACCCGGGAGCCCTATACGGTCCGCGTCGAACCACGTCCGGTCATCATCGTCGAGGGCATTCTCGTGCTGGCTGAGCCTGAGCTGCGGGAGCTCATGGACATCAAGCTCTACGTGGATGCGCCCGACGATGTGCGGCTGATCCGACGCATCCGGCGCGATATGCAGGAGCGGGGGCGGAGCATTGAGTCCATTCTGGAGCAGTACGAACGGACCGTACGGCCCATGCACCTGGAATTCGTTGAGCCCTCGAAGCGCCTGGCCGATGTGATCATCCCCGGCGGTGGGTACAACCAGGTGGCCATCGATATGGTACTGGCCCGCATTGCCGCGCTGCTGGAGCAGCACGCCGCCTCACGGTAGGCCCCGATCCGGATTGCTTTTCAGCAGGTGATAAACGCCTCGGAGCACCAGATGGGAATCGTGCACGTCGATCTGCTTGCCGAGGTGCGTCTGCAGTAGCGAAGCCCAGCCGCCGCTGAGGATGACGATGGGCGAAGACGTAAGCGTTTCGGCCACCCGGCGCAACAGCCCCCGCGTGCTTTCCACAAAGCCGTAGAGCAGGCCGGCCTGGATGGCCGTGCGCGTGGAGCGTCCGACAGGGGAAAGCGGCCATTCAAGCGGCACTTCGGGGAGCTGGGCCGTCCCTTTCGTCAGGGCCTGACGCATCAGGAACGGACCGGGCGCAATCACACCCCCCTGATAGCAGCCGCGTTCGTCGATCACTTCGATCGTAAGCGCCGTGCCCGCCAGCACGGCCAGGACCGGGCGTTGCCGGGGGTGTCCGTAAAGCGTCCAGGCGGCGACGGCGGCCGCCAGACGGTCGGTGCCCAGTGTGTGCGGGGTCTCATAGGCCAGTGTGAAGGGCAGATGCCAGTCCGGCCCGATCAGCACCGGCCGCACGCCGGTCAGCTGCTGCACGGTTTCCTGCACGACGGGCGTGCGGGCGGGCACCACCGAGGCCATGGCCGCTCGCGTCGGCCGGAATTCGCTCAGTGCGGCGGTCAGTTGCTGCTGCAGCTCGGCCGCGTTCGCCCCGGCCACGCGGAATGTGTGCACCAGACGGCCTGCTTCGAACAGACCGCCCTTCAGCGCACTGTTGCCCAGGTCCAGTGCCAGCCAGGTCATCGGTCATCAGGCTTCAGGGCCATCAGGTCTTCAGGCGCATGCCGGCAGAAGGCCGGAAGGTGCGGAGGAGGGTCGATCGACGTTTGCGGGTCGTACATGTACAGCGTCTCCAGACAGAACCGATAGGGTGGCCGGCCAAGCGGATCGAGTTCCAGGAGTATCTGTTCCCGGAGCAGGCGGCCGTCGTCCGGGCGCAGCCATACACGCAGGAAGCGGCGCTCCGTGCTGAAGAGCGTCGCGTGCGTTTCCTGCAGCACGGCGCCGATGAGTCGCCGTGCGTCGAGGTAGAGCATGCCCTGGAAGGCTTCCGGCCCTGTGCGCTCCGGGTCGGCAGGACGCACGTGCAGGCGGGCTACCATCCGGCCGAAAAGCACCGTGTCGGATAGCGACTGAAAGCGGTAGGCATTGCGCTGGCGCGGCTGGAGAAACGGGAGCGGGTCGGGCCAGAGCGCCTGCACGGCTGCCAGCGGTGCACGGTCGGCAGAGCCGACCTCATGATCAAGGGGGCCGGCGGGAAACGAGCCGATCCGGTCGATCTGAAGCCATTGGAGCCCGGAATCGGGTCGGTAAAAGCCCCGGCGCACTTCCCGACCCAGTAACCGGCCGCTGCTGTCCAGTACGACCAGCGTACGGGTCAACCGGAAGGTATCCCGGGCCAGCTGCTCGAGAGCCTGTGGGATGGTCGTGGCGTCCAGCTCGGCCGCCGAAACCCGGACGGCCACCGGCGGACCGGAAGCCGAGGGCCGACAGGCCAGGCTTAAAACACACAGGAAACCCACCCAGTAGAGGGAACGCATGGAGGCCCGGGGTTTAGAAGGCGAAGCGCCGAAAGAACGACCAAGGCAGGGGGTTGGCTCCGCACCATGGACGCACACACCCTTTACGAAGAAGCCCGGGAGGTGGCGGCCCGGCTGGCCCGCGAGGCCGGACAGATCGTCCGATACTATGCCGGCCGGGTGACCGTCCGTGAAAAAGGCTACAACGAGCTGGTCACGCAGGCCGACGAGGAGGTCCAGCGCTTCCTGACCGAGCAGATCCGCCGGCATTTCCCCGAGCACGCGATGCTGGCCGAGGAGAACCTGTCCGACGCGCAGGACGGCCGGGAAGGTGCGTCGTTTCGATGGATCATCGATCCGATCGACGGCACGACAAACTTCACGCACGGCGTGCCGCCCTACGGCATCAGCCTGGCGCTCCAGCATGAAGGCCGGACGGTCGTCGGGGTCGTTTACGACGTGCCCCACGACGAGCTTTTCACCGCAGTGCGGGGCGACGGGCTGTACGTCAACGGCGTGCGCGCCCGGGTCAGCCAGACCGAAACGCTCCGGGAGGCGCTCATCACGACCGGCTTCCCCTACCGGGAAGTCGTGCATCTGGAAGAATACCTGGAAGCACTCGGGCGTGTGATCCGGGCGACGCGGGGCGTGCGTCGGCCGGGCGCAGCTTCGGTCGATCTGGCCTGGGTGGCCTGCGGGCGCTTCGACGGCTTCTTCGAAACAGGTCTGAGTCCATGGGACGTGGCGGCCGGCATTCTGCTGGTTGAAGAAGGCGGAGGGCGGGTGACGGACTTTCATGGACGGCCCGATCCGATCTTTGCCCGCCAGATGCTGGCCACGAACGGACGCATCCACGAGGCGCTCTGTGAACTGGTCGCGCCGCTGCACCATGTCTACGCCTGAGCGGCGCCGACTTTTCTTTGCAGGCCGCGTCGTGCTATCTTCGAGCATTCCTGTCCACAAAACGCAAGGAAGTCCTATGGCGGAAAAAAGCTATGGTCTGCTGGAAGGCAAGAAAGGCGTTATTTTTGGCGCGCTCAACGAGCAGAGCATTGCCTGGGCGATTGCCGAGGCGGTGCATCGTGAGGGTGGACGCTTCATTCTGTCGAATGCGCCGGTAGCCAGACGGCTGGGCACGCTGGAAAAGCTGGCCGAGAAGACCGGCAGTCCGATCATCTGGGCCGATGCCACAAGCAACGACGATCTGATGGCGCTTTTCCGGCAAGCGCGGGAGACGTTCGGGCCGCTGGATTTTATCGTGCACTCGATCGGCATGGGGCTCAACATCCGGAAGAATCGCCCCTACGAAGACCTGAACTACGACTGGTACATCAAGACGCTCGACATTTCCGCCATCAGCCTGCACCGGATCATTCACTGCGCGCTCAAGCAGGAGGCGCTGGCCGACGGCGCTTCGATCGTAACGTTGAGCTACATCGGCGCGCAACGCACCTTCTCGAAGTATTCGGAGATGGGCGATGCCAAAGCCCTGCTCGAAAGCATCGTGCGTTCGTGGGGCTACCGGCTGGGCAAGCGCCGCATTCGAATCAACGCGATCTCGCAGAGTCCGACGCCCACCACGGCCGGTTCGGGTATCGAAGGGTTCGATGCGATGTATGAATTCGCGCAGCGGGTGGCGCCGCTCGGGAATGCCGATGCGAAGAGCTGCGCCGACTACACGGTCACACTGCTGAGCGACCTGACGCGCATGGTGACCATGCAGACGCTGTACCATGACGGCGGCTTCAGCAGCATGGGCATCTCGGACGAGTTGATCGAGACGCTGGCGGAAGCGCTGGGTGTGAAGCAGCCGAACGAAGCCGGATCGTGACCAACCACGCGCACAGGGGATGGGCGCGGTGGAGCGCCTGGCTGGTGGTTTTGCTGGGGGTCGGATGCAGCGCGCCGAAGCACCCGACCTATTTACCACCGGTCGGAATCGATGTGCGGCACTATGACGTGGCGATCCGACTGGACCCGGAGACGCGCCGTCTGGAGGGACAGGTAACGCTGGAGGTGCGCCGCACGCAGGCGACCACGGAGCTACCCCTGTGTTTTGGCATGCTGGTGGTCGATTCGGCCTGGGTGGACGGACGCGCCGTGGCGCCTGGGCGACGCGGACAGCGGCTGATCGTCCCTCTGAACGGCCCCCTGCAGGCGCGGGTTACGCTCGCCTATCACGGCACCCCGTCCGAAGGCCTCTACGAGGCGACCTATCTGGGCCAGCGCGTCGTGTTCACCGATTCCTGGCCCTACCGGGGATGCGGATGGCTTCCGGCCGTGCATCATCCTTCAGATCCGGCCACGCTGGCACTGACGCTTACCGTGCCGCAGGGCTATCGGGCCGTCGGGAGCGGCCGGCTGGTGCGTATCGACACGCTCGACGGCGCGGTGCGTTTTCGCTGGCAGCTCGACGCCACGGCCCCCACCTACAGCTTCGCCTTTGCCGTGGCCGACTTTGTGCAGGAGGATATCGTGGCCGACAAGATAATTCCCATTCATTATTACCTGCTTCCGTCCGATCGCGCTCGGGTCTATCGCCTGCGTCGCACGCCCGAGGCACTGCGCTGGCTGAGCCGCTGGCTGGGACCTTACCCGTACCGGAGCTATGCCGTCGTGCAAGTGCCGATCGACTACGCCGGCATGGAGAATGCTTCGGCGCCTTTTTTGCGGGCCGATCTGTTCGAGATGGGCGATGTGGAAGGGGTTCAGGTGCACGAACTGGTGCATCAGTGGTTCGGCAACCGGGTGACGATCGCTGGATGGCGCGATCTGTGGCTTTCGGAAGGCATGGCCACCTACCTGACCACCTTGTTCTACGAGGCCTACGACGGGTTTGAAGCCGCCCGGCAGCAGTGGGTGGACATGGCCCGGCTGACGCCCGAGGCGCTCCGGCTGCACGGGGCCCTGGTGCCCGGCCGCTACGTGGATCCGGAGACGCACCTGACCTGGGTACCCTATCGCAAGGGGGCCTGCGTGCTGCACCTGCTTCGCCTGAAGCTGGGCGATGCGACGTTTCGGCAGGCGCTCCAGACCGTCTACCGGCGCTTCGCCGGCAAGCCGCTTTCCACCGAGGGCTTCCAGGCCGTGCTTGAGGAGGTCAGTGGCCGGGATCTGGACGCCCTGTTCGACTACTGGGTCTACAGTGATCGGCTGCCGGAACTCCGGGTCTACTGGGACGCTGCGCAGCGCCGTCTCACCTGGCGCGTTATGGGCGACAGGGAAACGCTGCAGGATGTGCCGTTCCAGTTGGCCGTGCAGCAGGGCTCAACGGTTCGCTACGTCGATGCCCGCGCTACTGCATTGCGGCTGCCGGAGGCTACCGAACGGCCCGAGGTGTATCCGGTGGGCATTCTCATGAAGGTTGTTTATCGCTGAAGCGCAACACGACCAATGATTCGTCTGTTTGTTTCCGATATTGATGGTTGTCTGGCCGAGCCCTATCAGCCGTTTGCACTGGACCGGTTTCAGGAGCTGGCCCGGCAGGCACGTCTGGCCGGACGACCTGGCGATCATCCCGTGCTGCCGGCTTTTACGATCTGCTCCGGTCGGCCCTATCCCTACGTGGAGGCCGTAACGCAGGCGCTGGGGCTGCAGGTGCCCGTACTGTTCGAGGCAGGCGCCGGCCTGTTCGATCCCCGTGAGGTGGTCGTCCGCTGGCATCCGGCCTTCACCGACGAACTGGCCGAGCAGGTCGAAGCGCTGCGCCGCTGGATGGTCGAGCGCTGCATTCCGGGCACGTCGCTCATGCTCGACATTGGCAAGCGCACGCAGGCCGGCATGGTCAGCCCCGACACCGAGGAGATTCTGCGCTTCGTGCCGATCGTCGAGGAGTACGTCGCCACGCATTTTCCGGCCTTCCATGTGTTTCACACGCACATCTCCATCGACGTGGTGCCGCGTGGCTTCACCAAGCGGGAAGGCCTGCAATGGCTCATGGAAACGCTGGGACTCGAAGCGGACGAGGTGGCGTACATCGGCGATTCGAACGGCGATCTGGGCGCGCTGGCGCTGGTCGGCTACGCTTTCGCGCCAGCCAATGCCGCCGAATCGGTGCGCCAGCAGGTACCCCGTGTGATGGATGCGCCCGAGATCGAAGGCGTGCTGGCGGCCTATCGGTGGTGCATCGCCCACAACGAGACATGTCGAAAGGCCGTGGCTTCGTAGCACACTGGTCTTTTTTGCCTTATTTTAAAGCCCACGTTAACCCGACGCGGCCATGATGGGCATCTGGCTCGGCATTCTGCTGGCGTTGAACCTGCGGGCGGCCACGCCCGACTCCGCGCTGGCGCTCTACTACGTGGCGGCCGAGCAGACGCTCCTGCACGCGCGACCCGGAGAAGGCGCCTACCTGCTGTTGCATCGGCGCGAGCCGGTGCGGGTGCTCGATCGCGTTGGTCTCTGGTGGCGCGTGCGCACGGAGGATGGTGCCGAAGGGTACGTGGTGGCACATGATCTGTCGAACGTCTGGCTCCGGGTCTCCAAGCGCCAGCGGCGGCTGTTCGTATACCGGGGTACCCGGCTGGTGCGCAGCTTTCCCGTGGATCTGGGTACGAACCCGTTTTCCGACAAAAAACGGCGGGGGAGTGCGGCGAATCCAGACGACTGGCGGACGCCGGAGGGAGTCTTCTACGTGGCGGCCAAAAACGCCCGGAGCCGGTATTACAAGGCGCTCGTGCTGAACTATCCGACGGCCGATGATGCGCTGCGAGGTCTGCGTGAGGGCCTGATCAGCGAGGCCGAATACCGGGCCATCGTCGAGGCCGAGGCGCACTTTCGCATGCCCCCGATGAACACGGCGCTGGGCGGCTGGATCGAGATTCACGGCGACGGCACCGGCCAGCAGGTGACCTGGACGCAGGGGTGCGTGGCGCTCCGCAACGAGGACCTGGATGCCATCTGGCCGCTCGTGGTGGTGGGCACGCCCGTACTGATCGAACCCTAAGCGGCATGCAGGTATCCGGCAACGCGCGGCGCTATACGGTCGACAACCGGCTCTATCGCTGGCATATTCGGCAGTTTCTGAACGAACTGGGGCGACTTGTCGAAGCGACGCGGCCCCGAACCATCCTGGACGTAGGCTGTGGCGAAGGATTCGTGGCGGCTTTTCTCAAAAGGTGTTTGCCGGAAGCCGAGATTACCGGCGTCGATCTTTCCGACGCAGCGCTGGCCTATGCCCGACAGCATTTCGGGGAGCTGGCGACGTTCCAACAGGCCGACATCTACCGCCTGCCCTTCCCGGATCGGTCGTTCGATACGGTCGTCTGCAGCGAGGTGCTGGAGCACTTGGACGATCCCGATCGCGCCGTGGGCGAACTGAAGCGTGTGGCGCGGCGCTACGTCGTGATCACGGTGCCGCTGGAGCCCTATTTCAAATGGCTGAACCTGCTCGGCCAGTGGCTGGGCGTGAGCGACGATCCCGGACACGTGCAGTTCTGGAATCGTGACGGCTTCGAAACGTTTATCCGCCGGCATTTTCCGGAAGCAGAAATTTCGTGCAAGCACATCTATCAACTGGCCCGGGGTCGCGTTGCCTTCGAGGCGGGCGACTGAACCTTCCGGAAAAATTTTGCGTAGGCGGAGAAGACTTCAGCCTGCCACATCCTGCTATGCGACGCGTTTTTCGGATGGCCTTCGGGTTGCTGGCGCTGCTGAGCACGACGGCGATCGGTCGTGCCTCGGAGGGGCCGGTCTATGTGGTAGCCGTCGAGGGCATGGTCGATAACGTGCTGGTGCAGTACATCGAACGGGCCATACACGAGGCCGAAGCGGCCGATGCCGCCGCCCTCGTGTTTCGGATCGACACGTTCGGCGGGCTGGTGGCCGCGGCCGATCAGATCCGCCAGCTTATTCTGGACACGCCGCTTCCCACCGTGGCTTTTATCGACAGAAATGCGGCCTCGGCCGGGGCGCTGATCGCCTATGCCTGCGATCGCATCGTGATGGCACCGGGCGCTTCGATGGGGGCGGCGACGGTGGTCGAGGGCACTACCGGCGAGGCGGCGCCCGACAAGTATCAGAGCTACATGCGCGGGCTGATGCGGGCCACGGCCGAGGCCAACGGTCGCGATCCGCGCATTGCCGAGGCCATGGTCGATCCGGACGTAGCGATTGAGGGGCTGGTGCCGGCCGGCAAGGTGCTGACGCTTTCGGCTCGTGAAGCGCTGGAGCTGGGCGTGGCCGATGCCCTGGCCGCGTCGGTGGAGGAAGCGCTGCAGGTGCTGGGCTACGGACCACATCCAGTGGTGGCCTTCGAGCAGACGGGCACCGAACGGGTACTGCGCGTGCTGGCTTCGCCCGTGCTGCAGACGCTGTTTCTGCTGATGATGCTGGGCGGGCTTTACTTCGAGTTGCAGACGCCGGGCGTAGGCGTTCCCGGCCTGATCGCGCTGGCCGGTGCGCTCCTGTTTTTCGCCCCGAACTATCTCTCCGGTCTGGTCGAATTCTGGGAGGTGCTGCTGTTTCTGGTAGGGGTCGGGCTGCTGCTGGTGGAGCTGCTGGTGATTCCGGGATTCGGCATTGCCGGTATTGCCGGGATTCTGTTCATGCTGGCCGGATTGCTGGCGGCACTAATCGGTAACGTGGGGCTGTCGTTTCCGTCGGTGCGCGAGATCGGTCGGGCGATTGCCACGCTGACGAGCGCGCTGATCCTACTGGGCGTGGGCATTGCGGTGCTGGGCCGCTACCTGCCCCGGACGCGACGCTTTCAGGAGCTGGTGCTGGGGACCGGTCTGGCGCGCACGCAGGGCTATACGGCAGCGGCTACCGAGGTACAGTTGAAAGGCAAGCGCGGGCGCGCGGTGACGCCGCTGCGGCCGGCCGGCGTGGTCGAGATTGAGGGCCAGCGCTACGACGTGGTGTCGTCCGGCCAGTTCGTACCGGCCGGTACGCCCGTCGAAGTTGTGCGTGTGCAGGGTAGCCGAATCGAAGTCCGCCCGCTTCCCAAAACAACGTGAATCGAAGGTTTACAATTTGTAGTAAGCCACGGAGCGATAGCGAAGTGGTGTGCCTGACCACGAGCCCAGACGCGTTTGTGTTCGTGATCGCTGATTTACCGGTGCATGATGTGGCCACACCCCGTGTGCCGGATATAGTCCGGCGCTTACGACAGGGCAGACACAGCGGGTGCGCCCCTACTTGGTGGAAACCTCGTCGGTCTGGTAGGTGCATGCTTTCAGTCCGAAATGAGCGGCGCCAGCCACCAAGGCCAGCTTCCCGAATGTCGGCTCCAGAAACCGGCGGGAGTCACCCTCCCCTGTCCCCCGCCCTGGCAGGGAGGGGGAAGCCCATGGAGGAAAGCCTCGACGCGGCAATACGCGCAGGCGCCTGGCTCCACCACCAGCCGTAGCCCGTAGCCACCGCTCCCCCTTGTAGGGGGAGCGGGCCCGAAGGGCCTGAGGGGGTCATGGCATGATATTCAGGAAATTGTAGTAATCAAGGCACGGAGGCGTCCGCCGAATTGGCGTTGCGCGAACGCCTCGTGCCTGATTACAAGTGGGGTTACCGTTTTTGAAGGGGACTGTGCTGGCTGCATGGACACCCTGAATTCAGGTAAAATAGCCAACAGAACTTCCTGAACCTCCCAAACTGCCGAACGAACCTTGGAGCTGCTGCTTGCCATCACGTTGATTCTGATCGGCCTGGCGCTGATCGTGGTAGAAGTGTACCTGATCCCCGGGATGAACATCGCGGGGATCGTGGGTGTGGTGCTTGTGCTGTTCGGACTGGGCTATGCGTTCACGGTATCCGGGCTGATGGCCGGGCTGGCCGTGCTGTTCGGGACGCTGGTGGCAGGCGGGGTGCTGTTTCTGATGCTCTGGCGCAGCGGTGCCTGGCGGCAATTCGTGCTGGCCACTTCATTGAAAAGGGAGGCGACGGAGCGGTCCTGTGAACACCGTGCCCGCTACCTGGGCAGGGAAGGTATTGCCGTGACGCCGCTGCGGCCCGTGGGGATCGTCGAAATCGACGGCGAGCGCATCGAAGCAGTCACCGAAGGCCAGTACATCGCGGCAGGCAGCCGGGTGCGCGTGGTAGCCATGGACCGCCGTCGCTACTTCGTACGACTGGCGACGCGTTCGGAATTTTCGTCTTCACCGGGCTCCACCGAATCCTGATCGGCGTGCGTTTGTGCCTCTGGTTCGTCGTCCGTATCTTTGCAGGCCGAGTGCTTCCCACCAGACCAGCTATTTGCCGATGTCGAAGCGTTTTCACCTGTTGCTGTCGCTTGTACTGCTCGGCCTGGTTGGCTGCCAGTCGACTCCTTCGCTGGAGCCACCTGAAGGCTGGCTCAGCACCGATGGCCGCTGGTGGCGCAGTGGAGTCGATACGACGCAGGCCTTTCGGGACCTGAGTTCGCTGGCAGCGATGGGACTGGAAGGAGCGCCGATGGCTTCCGTCTCGCGGACTTACGCCACCGGCGAGGTGCTCGTGCAGGCCGTGCGGCGCAGCCTGATCCCGCTGTTTCGCGTGCAGCCCGAGATCATCGATTCGCTTTTCAACCGGCACATTGCCCCCGAGTTGGCGCAGGCGTCGATCTCCGGAGACCTGGAGGCCGAGATCGACCGGCTTCGCCAGGAAAGCTACCGCAAATTGCAGCGCTACTTTCGAGAGCCGCGTCCTATCACGCGGCTGGGCGAGGACGTGCCCATTGTGTATCCCGACAGCCTGATCGAAAAGGGGGTGGCCGGCACGGTCGAGATGCAGGTTTACCTGGACGCCGAGGGCCAGCCCCAGGCGATCATGCTGCTGAAAAGCGTTCATCCGGTGCTCGATCGGCTGGCCATGCAGGCTACGGCGCAAATGCGCTGGCAGCCGGCCTACGTCCGCCGGGGCAACGAATGGGTGGCCGTGCCGTCCTGGGTGCGCTTCAACATTCGCTACCGGATTCCCGAAGGCTGATCAGCCGATCAGCACGCCCGCGATTGTGGCCGTCATCATGTTGGCCAGCGTGCCGGCCAGCACGGCGCGCAGGCCCAGTTCGGCCAGTTCCGAGATGCGCGAGGGCGCCAGCGGTCCGATGCCGCCAATCTGGATGGCGATCGAGGAGAAGTTCGCGAAACCGCACAGCGCAAACGTGGCCATCACGACGGCCTTGTCTGAGAGTGCGTTCTGGCCGATCAGCGTCGAGAGGTTCAGGTAGGCCACGAATTCGTTGACTACGATCTTGGTCCCCACGAGCGCGCCGAACTGGGCCGCGTCGCTCCAGGGTACGCCGATCAGCCAGGCCACGGGCGCCAGCGTCCAGCCGAACAGCCGCTCCAACGACAGTTCGACGCCCAACAGGCCGCCGGCCCATCCCAGAAAATGGTTGAGCATGGCGATGAGCGCGATGAAGGCGATCAGCATGGCGCCGACGTTCAGCGCCAGCTTCAGGCCGTCGGAAGCGCCGGCGGCGGCTGCATCGATCACGTTGCGGGTGGTGCGCTCGATCGATACGCGCACGGTGCCGGCCGTGAGAGGCTGTCCGGTCTCCGGAATCAGCATCTTGGCCAGTAGCAATGCGGCCGGAGCCGCCATCACACTGGCGCCCAGCAGGTGTTCGGCGAACTGGAGCCGGGCCGCTTCGAGCGCTAGACCGCGGGCCTGCGCATAGGGATCGCCCAGCAGCTGGATGTAAGCGGCCATCACGCCGCCCGCGATCGTCGCCATGCCGCCCGTCATCACGGCCATCAGCTCCGAGCGCGTCATTTTTTCCAGATAGGGACGCACCACTAAGGGCGCCTCGGTCTGTCCGACAAAGATGTTTGCCGAAACCGACAGCGACTCGGCGCCGCTCGTGCCCAGCGTGCGGCTGACCACCCAGGCCACCGCCTGCACGATGCGCTGCATAATACCCAGGTGATAGAATACAGCCATCAGCGAGCTGAAGAAGATGATCGTAGGCAGCACCTGAAAGGCGAAGAAAAAGCCCAGGCTATCGTCCATGCCGGGGCTGAGCGCCAGGTTGCCGAACACGAAGCGGGCACCTTCGGTCGTGAAGTTGAGCACAAGCACGAAGAATGAGCTGACCCAGGCGAAGAACTCCTTGGGCCAGCCCAGCGGTGCAAACCAGGCGCCCATCTCGCGGCCTTTCAGGATGAAGACGGCCAGCACGATCTGCAGGAGCAACCCGCCCCCCACCGTGCGCCAGCTGATGTGGCGGCGGTCGCTGGAGAGCAGGTAGGCTAGTCCCAGAATGACGGTCAGTCCGAGAATCCCCCGCAACAGGGCAATCAGGCTCATGGCACGACGTCAGGTTGTTCGGATAGAGGGCAGGCAACAAAAAGGGGCGGCTCCAGGTGGAGCTGCCCCGGAAAGCTATTCGGTAGTGGTACGGGCAGGCCAGACGTTGTTCGTACGGTCTACGTCGGGCAACAGGTGGTCCGGATCCAGCTCCACCTGCGTGGCTTCGCCCGGGATTTCGACGGTCTGCTGGGCACCGGTGGCCCAGAGTTCGACGGGGAAGCGGTAACGGGCCTTCCGGCCGTCGGCGTAGGTGGCTTCGACGACGACAGGGAAGACCAGGCCCTGGCGGTTGTGCAGGTAAAGGCGCGTCTGGCCTTCAGCTACACGCACGCTGTCGATGGCCTGGTCGAGCAGCTCGGTCGAATAGAACCAGCCACGCCAGAACCAGTCGAGGTCTTCGCCCGCGACGTTTTCGATCGTGCGGAAGAAATCGGCCGGCTGCGGATGCTTGAAGGCCCAGCGGCGGATGTAAGTGCGGAAAGCCCGGTCGAAGCGCTCCGGCCCCAGCACGTACTCGCGGAGCAGTCGGAGCCCGAAGCCGGGCTTGCGGTAGGCTACAAAACCCAGCGCCTGCGGCCGGATCCGGTCCGGGTAGGTCATGATCGGCTGATGCACCAGCGAGTCCTGCATGCGTCGGACGATGTAGGCGGGCTGCAGGCGCTGTGTGCGGGCAGCCTTTTCCCCGTAAAAGGCGAGGTTGGAGTAGTAGTTGATGAACGTGTTGAAGCCTTCGTCCTGCCAGGCGTAACGGCGTTCGTCGTTGCCCACGATCATGGGGAACCAGGTGTGCCCGAACTCATGGTCGGTCACGCCGAACAGAGCCTGCCCGCGCGCCCGCACCGAGCAAAACACGATCATCGGATACTCCATGCCGCCCACGATGCCCGCCACGTTGATCGCCACCGGATAAGGGTAGGGGTACCACATCTCCGAGTAATACGCGATGCTGTGGCGCACGTAGCGGGTGGATTCTTCCCAGCCCGGCTGCTCGGGCGTGCCGAGTCCTTCCTTCGGATAGACCGACATCACGAGCACGTCCTGCCAGGAGGCGGCGTCCCAGATGAATGCCTGCGAGGCCGCCCAAGCGAAGTCGCGCACGTTTTCGGCTCGGAAGCGCCAGGTCAGCGGTCCCTCGCCGGCCGGACGCGTCTCGGGGCGCCCGACTTCTTCCGGCCGAATGATGTGCACCGTCTCGGCGCTCTGGCGAGCCTGGGCCAGACGCGTCCGCTGCTCTTCGGTCAATACCTCGTCGGGATTCAGCAACTCGCCCGTGGCCACCACAATGAAGTTGCGCGGGACCGTGATTTCCACGTCGAAATTTCCGTACTCCAGGTAGAATTCGCCCTGGCCCAGGTAGGGCGCCACATTCCAGCCGTTCACGTCGTCGAAGACGTACAGGCGCGGATACCACTGGGCGATTTCGTACACGGTGCCCTGCGCGACGCGAAGGCGGCCCATGCGGTCGGCCCCGTATTCCGGCACGATAAAGCTGAAGTCGATCTCCAGTTGAAGCTGACCGCCCCGGGCGGGCAGCGGCGCTTCCAGATCAACCCGCATGCGTGTGTCGTCGATCAGGTAGTGCGGCGTGTAGCGGCGGCCGTTTTGCACCACTTCGACGCGCGTGATCTGAAAGCCACCGCCTTCGAAGGCGCCCCGCCAGCGCGAGCCGGGCTCGATGAGCGCATCGCCCAGGCTGCCCGCAGCAAACAGGTTCTGGTCCAGTTGCAGCCAGAGTTCCTGCAGCGCCACCGGAGCGTTGTTCGTGTAGGTGATCGTTTCGGAGCCCGTGATGCGGTGCGTGGTGGTGTCGAGCGCCGCGCGAATCCGGTAGTCAACGCGCTGCTGCCAGTAGTCCGGTCCGGGCTCCCCGGAGGCCGTGCGGTAGGTGTTAGGAGCGGGGAGGTCCAGCGGCGCAAAAGCCGAAGGCTGCGCCTGCAGGCTTCCGACAAGCAGGGCTCCGCACAGCAACAGGATCCATCGCATACGCATGGCGACGAGCTGGTCTGGTCAAACGAACGGCACAATATACAGCAATCGGCAAAAAGAAGGGGGAAGGCGACGGGGAGGAATTGCCCGCAAAGCGACCAGAGACATTCCTCAAAAAGACGGCCAACGAAACGCAGGGCGTAGAAGAAAAAAGCACATACCTCCGCCTCGCCGCATTAAAGGAGGGTGCAAAGGATCCTCTCTCCTCGGGGTCGTTCTAAAAACGGAAAAAAAGCCTTGATGCATGTGCGTGTTGGAATCGACCGACCGCCCGAGGTGGGCTGCGCACGCCCTCTACCGCACCCGCAGCAGGGGGTGTGTGCGCATTTCCACCCGACCGTCCGGCCACACCACCGCCGCCCGCACCACGTACCACCCGCTCCGCCAGCGCCGACCGTCCAGCTCCACCCGGTGCCAGCCCGCCGACTGCCACCCCTCCAGCAACACCCCCACCTCGCGCCCCAGCACATCGTAGACCACCACCCGCACCCGGGCCGCCTCCGGCAACCCCAGCACCAGCGTGCCCCGATCCCGCACCGGGTGCGGGTAGACCGACAACGTCAGCGCCTCCGGCTTTGCCGCCACTTCCGCCGCCGTCATTTCCGGCGCCGCCGCTAGCCGCTTCGCCGGTGCCGTTTCCGCCTCGGCTGCCTCGCCCAGCGCCTCGGTCAGCACCGACCACGCCGCCCGCTCCGCCTCCGAAGCCTCCGCCTGCAACGCCGCCAGTTCCGCCTGCGCCTCCGCCAGCCGGCCCGCCTGCTCCAGCAACACCAGCCGCGCCCACCGCAGCTCCCGCCGATGTGCCGCCTCGCGAATCCACCGATCATAGAGCTTCAGCCGGGCCGCCGCCTCCGCATACCGCCCCGCCCCCAGCAACGCCCGCAGCTCCAGCAGCAGTGCCACCTCGCTGGCTCGTCGCCCTGCCGCCGACAGCCGCTCGCCCGCCAGCAGGCGAGCGGCCAGCCACGCCCGCACCTGACGGTTGGCCGCCCGCTCGCCCAGCCGGTCCCACCGGTCCGCCTGCTCCAGCGCGTACAGCTCGCGTAGCCACCGGGCCGCCTCCGGCGCCTCCGGCGCCGCCAGCAGCCGGGTTCGGAGCGCCCGCATCTGCGCCCGAAGTGCCTGCGCCGCGTCCTCTTCGGCCACCGCTACCGAGACGTTCATGTCCGGCGAGGCCGCCACCGAGGCATTCAACCCCGCCGCCACCACCTCGGGTGGCGCGTCCGAAGCCACCCGCGCCGGCACGCCCCCTTCGTAGGCCCCCGAACTCCCCGTCGGATCGTAACTCAGCGGATAGGCCTGATCCACCGTCCCGTAGAACTTATCCGTCCCGGCGCCTGCCCAGTAGTTGCAGCGCGCCATTACATTCGTGCTCGTCCCGTTGTAGATGAGCCGCTCGTCACCGGCCTGCGGCCCGTCGTCAAAAATGGCATTGTAATCCCCGTCGTGGAACTCGTCATAGAACGGCGGATCGCCCAAAGTCATACAGAAGCCCAGCCAGGCCCCGTCGGCGCTGGAGGCCAGGTACACCTCGTGGTGCGCATTGCGCGCCACCCGGTTGTAGCTCTGCGGGCCCCACGTCTCATAACCCGGAAACAACACGTATGCATTGTAATTGAGCTCGATGCCACTGCGAGTGCCGGCGCGTACGCCATTGTTTTCGATCACGCTGCGGCTTATGGTCCCGTAGCCGTCATAGAGCCACAGACCGGCCTGGCCGTTGCCGCGTACCGTCACCTGCTGCAGCGTCACGTCGGCGTGGTAGGCCACCACTCCGACGGTCTGGTTGTTTTCCACGATGCTCTGCTCCAGCCGAAAGCTGCTCCGCCCCTGGTTGGCGGGATACTGGTAGAAATGTGAGCTGAGGCCTCGCCAGCCGTTGCGAAAGCGACAGAAGCGGAATACGTTCTCACGGCTGAGAATCTCGACCGTCTTGGTGCCGCCGTCGAAGACCACGTATTCGAAGCGGTTGCTGTCGGCCCGCAGCGTGAGTTCTTTCCAGGGCTGGGAGGGGTCGAGCCGTTCGAATCGTACCGGATGCGTCGCCGTGCCCACCACCTCGACCGGCCGCTCGAAAATGATCCGGGCATTTTTTCCCAGTTTGAAGATCGTCGGGCCCTGATCCGCCTGAATCACAAGCGGCCGCGCTGAGGCTCGATAAATCAGCCGCGCATTGTCCTCCAGTACCAGCGTACCCTGCTGCGAGGCGAAAAACGCCCCGTCACTGAAACTGAGCGTCCGTCCCGCTCCCAGGCGAAACGTTCCACCCTGAAGCAGCAAACAGGAGGCAAAATTGACAATGTTGAGATCCGTGTTGCCTACCGTATTTCCTCTTTCTATATATTCTCCGCGGGCTTCTGTGTAAGTCACCTCACTTCCGGGTAGAAATTCCGTGGTACCCTCGTTGATGTACCAGGCGTAGTCTCCAAAGTGCAGCCGGCCTCCGTTTTCAAAGATGATATGTCCTTGATTGGTAAAGAAAGTTCGGTGATCAAAGTCCGGTCCGTTCTCCAACCAGAGTGTACCCCCATTGCGAAAGATCATCTGTCTAGGTGATAATAACTTTGCGTGATTTTGCTCGGAGCTCCCGGCATTTTTGATCAGAATCACACCGCCGTTCTCCACGGTAATGGAAAGGGGCACAGCAAGCAGGTCAAGGTTGTAGGGCCACTCCTCTGTCCAAGTTACCGGTAAATCAAAAGTAAACCACTGAAAATTGTAATAAGGATCAGGAAAGTAACCGAGACGCGAAATGCTGTACACATCAATGCTAATAGATTGCAATCCTCCCAGTAACATGCGTAGCGTTTCTTCGCGCAACCTGAAGCTTATAGTGTACCGATGGTGGGGGTTCTGATAGCCTGACCACCTGCTGTTGTTCAGCGCAGCCGGCTCGATCCGAACCCCGTTGTACGTGCTGAAATTCTCGTTCTGCATCCCCAGCCAGGCATCGGTGACGCGGGGGCCTGAATCATATCCGATGCGTCCCTCAAAGTCTATTATGCCAATTTCCTGATATACCGGAGGCCAATAATAACCATTATTGGGGTCATAATAGGGATTGTCTTCCTCAGGGCGCCGGGGAAATCCCGTCTGACTATCAATCAGGTCACTGTCATGATACCGAAAGAATCCTTCCACATCGACCGCTTGAAACCTGACTTCGATTCTGTTCAGGTCAAGACGTCGAGGATTGACCAGTACGTCGAAGGTGAACCAGTAAAGGCCATCCTGCTGCTCTACCCGTACATTGTCTACCTCAAAATCATCCCCCGGAGAAGTAATGTCATAATTGAATAAAGCAACAGGATTATATGAATCAACCCTTTCTTCAACATAATTCCAGTTTGGATAGTATCCCAGATGTAGATGCGGTGCCTGCGTAGCAGCACCGGATCCCCCTACGAATCCAATTATATCGCCAATGTTTACTACATCGCCGGGCATTAAGCCTAAACCAAATTGATCGCAGGGATTATTCAGAAGGTGCCAGTATTTAAGCACGCCGGGCTGCTCTCCATAGTCCGGATCACCAGGTGGATCAAAGCTGTCGGCAAAGGACAATGTAATGAAGTGTCCAACGCCTGATCCTCCTGTTCCACAATCCTGGACCACGGCCAGAAAAGAGGCGTAAACTGGATCACCCTGGCCACCCCCCGGCCGATTCAGGTCGATGCCGTAGTGAATCTGGTAGCGTCCCCCGTTATTGCGTGGCCCGTAGGCACTCGTGATCACGTCGGCATTCTCCTCATCACTGTTGCTGATCGGCCACGGTCCTGGTACCTGAGCCAGAACCGTCGCCGAGTACAGGCTCCACGCAAATAGCCAGAAACGCTTCATGGCTGCAACGCTTGCTTGTTTAGTGCGAACCAGTTCAATGCGTGACCGTCACCTGCTGCAGCACCACCGAACCTGAAGAGGCGCCCACCGGCACATACCCGAACGACAACCCCCGTCCAAACCAACCGTACAGGTGGCCCACTACCTTCCCTCCCCGAAGTACCACCAACTCCCGATCCGGCACCCGCTCCGGAAGCAACCCGTAAAGCCGAACCTCCCCGCCTTCCACCCGACAGCGCCGCGGATACATCATCCCTTCCTCAATCCGGTAAGGCCCCTGCTCCTGACCCGTCCGCACGTCCATGAGCTTAACGTAATAGGCCCCTTTCCCACCTTTTCGTACACCAAGCCCTATCCATAAAAACCGCCCGTCTTCTGAGAGGGCCAGATGAAGAAAGCCGTCGATCACCTGCTCCCGCACCTGACCCGTCTCCAGGTCCACCACCCAGAGCAGCACATCCCGCTGCGACCATCGAAGAATGCTCACCACAAACGTCGAACCCCGCAGATCGGCCGCTTCCTCCCGAAGATCAAGACTGTAATCAGAGCTCAACTCCTGACGGGCCAGCACCCTGCGCTGCGTCAGGTCGTACACGAACAGCGTCAACGG
>WFPM01000209.1 GCA_015487635.1 Rhodothermus sp. | reverse complement strand
TCTGACGCTCCCCTTCGTCTGGCTCGATCAGTACGCGATCGCCGACGATGATCAGTTCCCCCCGAAACTTGTGCATGGTACCTGTTGCGACGACTGCTTCGTGAACGCCCCTCTGATACTCAATCGGTCGGCGGGACGTTTCGCGCAGCAGATGTCGTGTGGGGCAATTGATGGCGCAGATGATGCCAGAGGAACGCCCCGGCCCCGGCGGCCACGGCCAGCAGCAACAGGCCCAGCCCGGCCGAGCCCACCAGGAGCTGGCCGATCCCGAAGAGCGTGCTGTAGACGAGCACGACGCCGGCCAGCCAGTCGATAGCGAGCGTGCGCAGCGAAGTGTCGGGGTGAATGTCGGGGTGGCGGGCGGCAATGGGACGCCAGCCGGGTCCGGCCGGACGCACCCGGCGGTAGAAGGTGTCGAGTGTGGCCGGGTCAGTCGGCGGCGTGAAGAGTGTGACGGTCACCCAGGCCAGCGTCGTATAGGCGACGACGGCAAACAAGTTGGTGGGGAAGGGATCGAGCAGGCCCGGCACGGGCACCCCCAGCAGGGCCAGTCCGGCCAGCAGCAGCGGTACCAGCGTGGCCGTCAGCTCGCTCCAGGCATTGATGCGCCACCAGTACCAGCGGAGGATCAGCACAAGGCCCAGCCCGCCCGAAGCGGTCAGGATCAGGCTCCAGGCGCCGCTGATGGATTCCAACTGGGTGGTGACCAGTACACTGAGCACGGCCAGCAGGAAAGTTAGCACGCGCCCGACACGCACGTAATGTTTTTCATCGGCACCGGGGCGCACAAACCGGCGCCAGCCGTCGTTGACCAGGTACGAGACGCCCCAGTTGAGTTGGGTCGAGACCGTGCTCATGAAGGCGGCCAGGAAGGCGGCAAACAGGAGGCCCAGCAGGCCCGGCGGCAGTGTGTCGCGCATGACGAGCACGTAGGCGGCCCGGGGGTTTTCGTCCGGGAAAAGCACCAGGGCCACCAGGGCGGTCAGGATCCAGGGCCAGGGCCGCAGGCAGTAGTGGGCGATGTTAAACCAGAGCACGGAGAATATGGCGTGTCGCTCGTCCTTGGCGCCCAGCATCCGCTGGGCGATGTAGCCACCGCCGCCCGGCTCGGCGCCCGGATACCAACTGGCCCACCACTGGACGCCCACATAGGCCGCAAAGGCGGCTGCTGAAAGCGCCAGCACGCCTGCACCCTGAACGGCTTCGCCGATGGTGGGTAGCATGCGGAAGGTGGTTTCCGGCAGGCGGGCTTTCAGTCCGGCCAGGCCACCCACTTCAGGCAGGTCCAGCGCAAAAATAGCCAGCAGCGTGGTGCCCACCATGGCCAGCACGAACTGAAACAGGTCGGTGACGGCCACCCCCCACAGCCCGGAAATCAGCGAGTAGACGCCCACCAGAAGCACAAGCAAGCCGACCAGCGCCAGCGAGGCGCTCATCTCAATGCCCAACAGCGTAAACGACGTGCGGCCGAAGAGCGTCAGCCCCGGAAAGAGCACGTCGATTACCGTTTCCATGGCCAGCGATACCCAGCCGATGATGATCACGTTCATCAGCAGGCCGAAGTAGACGGCTTTGATGCCGCGCAGCCAGGCCGCGGCCGGTCCGCTGTAGCGCAGTTCGACGAACTCGACGTCGGTCAGCACGCCGCTACGTCGCCAGAGCCGTGCGAAGAAAAACACGGTGAGCACGCCGCCCAGCGCGAAATTCCACCAGAGCCAGTTGCCGGCAATACCGTTGTAGGCCACCAGCTCCGAAACGGCCAGCGGCGTGTCGGCTGCGAACGTGGTGGCCACCATGCTGGTGCCCGCCAGCCACCAGGGCATGCTGCGACCGGAGAGGAAAAACTCCGACGTGTCTTTCCCGGCGCGGCGGTAGTAATACAGCGCAATTCCCAGTGAAAAGACGAAATAGGCCGCGATGAGCGCGCCGTCGAGCCACGTCAGGTGCATGGGCAGGCCGGGTTGGTTTACGGCGATATGCCCGGAATCTACGGCGCGAGATGCTGGATGAGAAGACCGGGGAGCATTTTGGAATCGGTTTCTTCCTCAGGAAGAGTCAGAGCCTCCTGAGGTAACCAGGTGCAGCCGCTTGCGGTAAGCCGGTTTTTTGGCCTGTTGCCGGCGCTGGCGCAGCTTACGCAGCGTCTCGCGCACGCGGAAAAGCAGGTAATCGTCTTCGAAGGGGACCACAATGATGCCCTGCACGTTCAGTTCAGCCGCCTCCAGCACGAGTTCGTCGGTGGGCATGTCCAGAAAGATCAGCGCGGCCGTGTCTTCGTGGCCTTCCATCTGGCGCACGCGACGCAGTAGTTCCAACCCGGACGGTTCCCGCACGTTGGGACCGATGAGGAGCAGATCGAAGATCTGTTTTTGCAGCAGGTGGAGCGCTTCGGTGCTGCTCGTCGCTTCGGTGACGTCTTCGATGCCGCCCAGCCGCAGCAGGTTGCCGATGCGGCAGCGGAGCTGGGAGGGTTCGATCAGCAACAACTTCATAGAACGCGACGGTTGCGGTGGAGCTTGTTGGGCAAACTCAGGTGCTGCACGTGCTGGTCCAGAAATTCCTGCTGTTCCTGCAGATGAGCCAGCAGGTTCCGGGGGGTCCAGTCGCTCAGGTTGTAGCGTTGCAGCAGCAGGCGCCAGGCTGGGTGCTCCAGGCACTGCTCCGGTGTCAGCGGATGCGTGAAGGCGTAGCCCATGACGCGGGCAACCAGATCGGCCACGGCCACGGCCGGCGTGATCATGTAGGCTTCGCTGGTAGCAGGCGTATGGTGGGGGACGTGGTGGTAGCGGATCACATCGACGAGCACATCGGGGAAGTTCAGCTTGCGCGCCACATATTCGCCGGCTTCGGTGTGGTCACAGCCGAACAGGAGTTGCTCCAGGTGGCGCTCGTCGCTGGCCTGCACTTCGTTTTGCAGACGTTGCTGCTCGTAGAAGCCGACAGCTTCATGGGGGAAGTTGTAGATTAGAATGATTTTGCCGAAATCGTGCAGCAGGCCGGCCGTAAAACCCACACTCATCTGGCCGCTCAGGCGGGGCAGGACTGTTTCGAGCAGATGCCGGGCCAGAAAGGCGGTGGCCTGGCAGTGCTGGGCCAGTCGGTTGAAGCAGGCCATGGCTGAACCGGGTAGCGTGGTGCGCAGCCGAAGCATGTGCATGCCCACGATGATGCCGGCCACGCTGACCGGTCCCAGCAGCACCACGGCGCGCTCGACGCTGCTGACCGTGCGGCGCAGCCCGTAATAGGCCGAATTGACGATCTGAAGCAGACGGGCCACGACGATAGGATCGCGCTCCACCAGCCGGGTTATTGGCTTCACTTCCAGCTGATCGGGCCGGTTGAGCAATTTCATGGCTTCCACCAGCGTCTGGGGAAGCGGTGGGCACCGCAGTTCGAGTCGGCTCAGGGTCGGACGCGCCGCGGGCATCTTCAAAAACGGTCAGGGTTCCACATCCAGCGAAAGCACCCCCAGGCGGGCCAGCCGTCGGGCTTCCTCGACGGCGCCGGTCTGCAAGCAGAGGGCGACCAGGCGGCGCCGGAACCGCTCGCTTTCGGGATAGCGCTGGTAGGCCTGGCGATAGAGCATGCAGGCTTCCTGCTTCCAGCCCTGCTGGACGAACGTCTGCAGCAGCGTATCGATGGCCTGTTCGTCGGGTTGCCGTTCGAGCAGGTGGCGAGCCATGGTCAATGCCTCGGCGGGACGCTCCCGGTAGAAGGCCAGCCGCAGCAGGTCGGCCTGGAGCGCCGGCGGCATTTCGGTAACCTTCGGGAAAGCGGCGCGCACGTGCGTACCGACGGCTTTCCACCGGCGCAGTCGCCAGGCTAGCGCCGCCATGCCCAGATGCCAGCTCATCTCGTCGAGCGGTTCATCCCAGGCCGCACCGGCCGGTCGTTCCTGCAACTGTTTCAACAGCGCATAAGCCGGTTCGTAACGACGTTGCACTTCGCAGAGGCGTGCGAGCAGGCGCGTGGCCATCCACTGGTCGGGCAGGGCGGCCAGCGAGAGCCGCAGCATGCGCTCGGCCGCTTCGTAGTGGCGGAGCTGCATGCGGGCGGCGCCCATTGCATTGAGGAGTGCCGCACGCGTTTCCGGGACCGCCATTTCGGGCAGGGCCAGCAGCGAAGCGGCTCGGGTCAGCACGCGCCGGGACTCCTGGCGGCGGACGGCTTCCCAGAGCGCGCGCAGCTGCTCACCGAGCTGATCCGTCCGCTCAAATGCGGGTAGCGGCAGGCAAAAGTTTTCCAGAAACGATCCGTTTGTCATGGCGTCAGGTAATTCAACAGGCTGGTTTGCAGCAGGCGGGAGGTTACCTGGAGGGTGGCTTCGAGGCCGAGCTGATTGCGCTGCAGCCTGACGGCAATTTCGGCAAAGTCGGCATCTTCCAGCTCGCCCCGTTGCGTTTCGAGGCGCAGGCGGGCGTTTTGGAGTTCTGTCTCGGCCATTGACAGCCGGCGGGAGGTTTCGCCCACCTGTGCGATTCGATTGAGCAGATGATCGCGCGCGGCTTCCACCCGGGCCATGGCGCTCTGAATCTGAGCGGTATCGTCGGCCCGGAGCGCGTCGATCAGGTCCTGCCAGGCTTCGGTGATGGTGAAGTCCGCGACGCCGTCGCCGTTTTCGTCCACTTCCCAGACGTCGTTGCCCGTCAGGTTGATGGGGAGCTGAAGGCCGGGGGCGATTTCCAGCAGGCGCGTCTGGTTGTTGCCGTTGTAGACGACGGGGCCGCCGCTGAGCTGGAAGGGTTGCGTGGTGGTGCGGGTGCCGGCAAACAGGTACTCGCCGTTGTGGCGGGCGTTGAGCTGGTCGAGCACGGCCTGCAGGCGCTGTTCGAGCACGTCGGCCGTGGTGGCGCGGTCGGCCGTCGAGGCCGTATCGGTGGCCATGCGCACGCCTTCTTCGTAGGCGCTGTTGAAAAGATCGACAAGCGTCGAGAGGGCGTCTTCGGTGGCGGTCAGCCAGGCTCGGCCGATGGTCAGCGTGCGCTCGTGCTGGTCGTAGCGCTGGGCCAGCCTTCGCAACGCCTGACTCCGGGTGTAGGCGCCCGGATCGTCCGAGGGACGGTTGACGCGGCGGCCGGTCGCCATCTGCTCCTGCAGCCGGGCCAGTTCCAGCCGGCGTTCCTGAATCTGGCGCTCGGCCAGCAACTGATAGAGACTCTGCTGGCGGGTGAAGGCAACGTTAAGCGGATCCATAGCCGGCTACTTCAGAGATTCAGCAGTGTGTCCATCATACTCCGGGCGGTGTCCAGCACGCGCGCGGTGGCTGCGTAGGCCTGCTGGAAGCGGATCATGTTCGTCAGCTCTTCGTCGAGCGAGACGCCCATGACGCCCTGCTGGAGCGCGTCCAGGTGGTCGACGGTCGCCTGCGAACGTTCCAGGCGGCCGGTGGCGTCGCGGGCGGCCGCGCCGATGCTCCCGGCCAGGTTGATCGCGTAGGTTTCGGCCGTCTCGGTGCCGCCGTTGAAGAGCAGGGCGTCGCGCAACCCGGCAATCTGGAGGGCGACGCTGTTGTCGCCCGGCGCGGTGGGGTCGCCCGAGGCGGCGATGGCACGGCTGTCGGCCAGCACGTTGGCCGAGAGGGCGATTGTGGCGGCCGTGGTGCCGGCCGGGTCGAAGAAGGCGCGGCCGGTGGATCCGTCGAGGCCATAGCCGCTCGCATGTCGGCTGTTGACTTCATTGACCAGCGTGGCGGCCAGTGTGTCGAGCCGCTGGCGCACGTCGGGGATCGTCTGCGTCAGCATGCGCAGTTGCGCGCCGATGCGGCCGTCCTGGCCTTCCGGTGCCTGAAAGGCAATGCCCGTGTTACCGAAGGTCAGCGAAGGCGTGCTGCCGCTCAGGTCCAGCGTCAGCGGCATGACCTGGTCGCCCTGCACGAGGGCCATCCCATTCACGGTAAGCTGGTAGGAACCGTCTTCCAGCACCTGTACCTGCACGGGCAGCAGTTCGGCCAGTTCGTGGACGAGCTGGTCGCGGCGATCTTCGGCCACCAGGTCAGGGTTGCCTTTCTGGCGGGCGGCCTGGATCGTGGCGTTGAGCGAGGCCAGCTCTTCGAGCAGGCTGTTGGCCTGATCGACGGCGTCGCGCAGTGTTTCAGTGGTCTGGCTGGTGAGCGTGTCCAGATCACGGGCCAGCCGATGGAACGTGTCGATGAGCGTCTGGGCTTGGCCACGCAGCGCTTCGCGGACACCCGTGTCGGTGGGGTTGTTGGCCAGGTCGCTCCAGCGGTTCCAGAAGTCGTTCAGCAGGGCGGCCAGACCGGTCTCATCGTCGGCGGCCAGCAGGCTTTCCAGCACCTGATAGATGCGCGTTTCTTCGTCGGAGGCACCCAGGCTGGCGCGCGCGTCCCAGGCGGCCACGTCGAGCAGGTGGTCGCGCAGGCGCTCGTAGGTGGCTACCGAGACCCCCATGCCGGTGGCCGAGCGGGGTGGGAGGGCCGTGTAGAGACCCGTATCTCGGAGGTTGACGGCCTGCAATGTCACACGCCGGCGCGCGTAGCCTTCGGTATTGGCATTGGCTACGTTCTGTCCGACGGTGTTCATCGCCGCCTGGATCGTCTGAAACGAGCGGCGCGTCAGGCTGAACAGTTGATTCAGGCTCATCGCTTACCCCAGGCGGTTGACGACGGATCGTTGCGGGCTGGCCTGGCGGGTCTGGCCGGTGGGGGTGTACACGCGGCTGGCGGGCTGGTCCAACGCCTGCAGCAGTTCCAGCAGCTCCTGTCCTATTTGTATCGCGTATTTCAGCGAAAACTCAAGCGATTCGCAGCGCTGGCGCGTCTGCTGGAGCTGCCCCTGAAGCCGCTGCTGCAATCCCCGAAGCGTATGGGCGGCCGCTCGCGTTTCCGGGCGGGCTTCGAGGGCGGCCAGCAGTTGCTCGGTCGAGGCCGTCAGCTCCAGCTTCAACATGCGGCGCAGCAGGCGTCCCTTGCCGGCGCGTTTCTGCTGGAGGCGTTCCAGTCGGGTGACCAGCTCGCTGGTCTGCATGGCTGCCTGTTCCAGCGCTTCATGGTCGTGGCGTCGCAGGGCTTCGAGCTGGGCTTCGAAGCTCTGCTCGAGCTGGCCCAGCAGGCGCAATTCTTCTTCGATCGCTTCGACAAACTGCTGCAGAATGTTGGGCGGGATGCTCATGGATTCGTCTCCGATTCGTTCTCGGAAAGATGTCCGGTCTGGCGCCACTGGCGCAGGAGCAGTTCGGCGATGCCCAGCCGGCCCTGCTCGGCCAGGTGGCGGGCCAGCACGTCGGTCAGCACGTCGCGCTGCGTATCGCGATAGGAACCCAGCCAGCCGGGCGCTTCATTGCCGGTCAGCGATTCGCGGAAAAGGTTGCGCGTCAGCACCTGCACGAACTGGCGCAGCAGGATTTCCTCGAACTGCTGCGCGGCCTCTTCGGGCGTATGCGGCTGACGCACGCCCAGCAGAGCGGTGGCGCCGGTAGGACCCGGGGATGGTTGAAGTTTTTCGATCATGGCTTACAGAATGACCAGTTCACCCTGGAGGGCACCGGCACGTTCGATGGCCTGAAAGATGGCGATGATGTCACGGGCGGTCAGGCCCAGCTCGTTCAGGGCGGCGGCCAACTGGGCGACGTTGGCGTTGGGTCCCAACACCACCGAGCGGGCCACTTCTTCCTGCACGTCGATCGTGGCCCGTGCACCGGTGACCGTTTCGCCCTGACTGAGGGGCGCTGGCTGGGCCACGAACGGCTCGGCCTGCGTGGAGATGACCAGGCTGCCGTAGGTAATCATCACCTCGCCGATGCGCACGTTGCCACCGGCCACGATGGTGCCCGTGCGCTCGTTGATGACGACACGGGCCGGAATGTCCACCTCGATCGTCAGTGGCTCCAGCTCGGCCAGCAGTTGCGCGGGATTGTTGATGCCGTTGGGCAGGTTGACGCGCACCAGACCGGCATGCATCACTTCGGCCGTGTTCGGGTAGCGGTTGTTGATGGCTTCGGCGATGCGCGTGGCGTTTACAAAGTCGGGTCGTTTGAGCACCAGACCCAGTTGTGGCCCGCCGAGCGTGACCGGCGGGGCGGCCGTCACTACGGCGCCGCCGGGCACGCGGCCCGTATTGGTGTGGTTGATTCGGACCGACGAGCCGAAACTGGAGGCGAGCACGGCGCCGGTCGAGACGGGCCCCTGGGCGATGGCGTACACCTGACCGGTAGTGGGGTCCTGGAGGGGGGTCTGGAGCAGGACGCCGCCGGAGAGTGACCGGGCGTCGCCCAGCGCCGAGACGGTCACGTCCAGGCGTGTACCGGGTGCCGCAAACGGGTCCAGCGTGGCCGTCACCATGACGGCCGCGGCATTTCGGGAGCGCAGCAGGTTGGGATCGACGGTGATGCCGAAGCGGCGCAGCATGTTGGCAATGCTCTGCACCGTGTAGGGCGAGCCGCGCTGACCACGCGCCCGGTCGCCCGTGCGGTCCAGGCCGACCACCAGCCCGTAGCCGATGAGCTGGATCGGAGCCGCGCCTTCCACTGTGACCAGATCCTTCAGACGCGCCTGTCCGGCATCCTGACCACGAGCGGCCAGGAGGGGAAGAAGAAGTCCGAGCAAAATCAGCCGACGCATGGCACTTCCAGCTCGTTTACTGAACCCCGAGGGCAATGGCGGCACCGATCAGTGCCAGGGCCCCCAGACGTGTCAGGAAGCCCGGACGGAAGAACTTGCGCGGCAGGCCACTCTGCCGGTACTCGATGCGGGCGTTGGCAATCTGGTAGGAAAACACCGTGTTGTCGTAGCGCACGTCGTAGGGTCGCACCGTGCCCGTGATGCGCATCAGGTGTGTGACGCCGTTGATGTTGAGTTTGCGTTCGCCCCGGATAAGCAGGTTGCCCGTGGTGGAGTCGATGCCCACGACGAGCGCCGTGACGGTGCCTTCCAGCAGGTCTCGCTGGAGCGTCTCATTGTTGGCCTTGCTCTCGCGTGAGAACGTGGCGTCGGCGCTGAACTTGCCGCCCAGCGTACCGCTGATGGCACCGGCGCCGCCGATTTTGGCATTGGCCAGATGTTCGAAGTTGCTCTCGCGCTGGGCGGCGGTGCGTTCGGCCAGGATGATCGTGATGACATCGCCCGGACGCACCGCGCGGAAGTCGGCGTACAGGGACGACTGGGCCACGGCCGGAAGGCCGGGCAGCAAGAAGCTCAGTGCAAGCAAAAGGGCGCGCATGGGTCAGTGCAGCTCATGGTTGGAGGGTGGCAATCCATTCGACCAGGCCGGGGGCCACGATGCGGCCCCGATAGGTGGCCCGGGTCTGGGGAGCATACAGTTCGATTGCGTCGCCCACGAAGCCGGATGCGCGGGCCTGGCAGCGCAGGCGCAGCAGAATGCCGCCCCGGCGATAGCGCATCCAGACGGTCTCGCCGGTCTGGACGGCGTAGGGCGGGCGCAGGTCGTCGGCGCGCAGGATCTGTCCGGCCGCCACGGAGCGTACGGCCAGCAGCGGGCCCTGCTGCCGAAGTCGGCGAAGTGCGTTCGGGGTCAGCGGGGGCGTGCGGAGCCGCGTGGTTTCCTGCCAGACGATCTCCAGCGCGGCCGGATCGATCGGTTCGTTACGCCGGAGCGCCTGACGGGTGACGACGACCGAGTCGTAGCGGGCCACGTAGAACAGGGCCCAGCCCACCTTGCGCCATGCGCCGCGCGTGTCGGGTGCCCAGATCTCGACCTGCAGGGAGCCGGTGGGATCATCGACGGCCGGCGGCAGGCGCAACTGAATCCGATCGGACTCGACGGCCTGATAGCGCACCAGGCGCGGCTCCAGGTGACCGACCAGCGCGGGAAACGTCTCGGCCAGCAGTGAGTCGATCGCGTGCCGGAGCTGCACGTCCACCGGCTCGGCGGCCGGTCGCAGGCCGAGCACCTGCAACAGCCCGATGATCCACAGCAGCCGCATCGTTACCGCTTCATCTGGCTAGCCGTCTGAAGCATTTCTTCCGTGGTGGTGACCATCTTCGAGTTGATCTCATAGGCCCGCTGGGCCGTGATCAGGTTAACCATTTCCTGCACGACGTCCACGTTGGCCGCTTCCAGAAAGCCCTGCTTGACCGTTCCGAAGCCTTCCTCACCGGGCGCCCCCAGGATAGGAAAGCCGCTGGCTTCGGTCTGCTCGTACAGGTTACCGCCGATGGCCCGCAGACCGGCCGGGTTCGGGAAGCGGGCCAGTTCGAGCTGGCCGATCTCCACGCTTTCCGTTTCTCCCTGAAGCCGGACCGACACCACGCCGTCTTGGCTGATGTGGATCTCGACAGTGTCGGGCGGTACGCTCAGTTCGGGCTCGAGCGGAAGACCCGTCTGCGTGACGAATACGCCGTCGGCATTCAGCGTAAAGGTGCCGTCACGCGTGTAGACGATGGTACCGTCCGGCCGTCGAATCTGGAAGAAACCGTCGCCGTTAATGGCCAGGTCCAGCGCATTGCCGGTTTCCACGAGGCTGCCCTGCGTGAACTGGCGCACGGTGGCTACGACGGCCACGCCGCTGCCCAGTTGCAGCGAGGCCGGCGGGGTAAGGCCTTCCGCTTCTTCCTGGCCGGGCGTCTGGACGGTCTGGTAGAGCAGGTCCTGAAAGACCACGCGAGCGTTTTTGAAGCCCGTCGTGTTGGCGTTGGCCAGGTTGTGAGCAATATTGTCAACGTTGGTCTGCTGGGCGTTCATGCCCAGTGCGGCAGTACGGAGCGCGCGCAACATGGGAAAACAACGGCTGGTTTAGAATTTGCCCAGATTCCGGGTAATTTCGCCGAGCAACTGGTCGGTGGTCTGGATGACCTTCTGCTGCGTCTCGAAGCGATGAAAGTGCTCGATCATTTCGGTCATGGCGAGCACCGGATTCACGTTGCTGCTTTCCAGAAAGCCGGGACGCAGGTGGGGCTTGTCGATCGGAAGGGGTTCCTGATCGGTGGCGACAAAGCGGGCACCTTCCACGCGTTGCAGCGCCTCAGGGCGGGCAAAGCGCACAATGCGCAGACGGGCGACTTCGCGTTCGTCGGCGCGTAGCACGCCGTCCTGGCTGATCGAAAGCGTGCGGTTACGCTCGTGGGGCAGGAGTTGAATCGGACCGTCCTCGCCTTCCACGAGCAGGCCGTCGATCGTGCGCAGGTAGCCCTCGCCGTCCAGTCGGAACTGACCGGCGCGCGTGTAGAAAGTAGCCCCCGTGGCCTCGTCGGTCACCACGAAGAAACCATCGCCTTCGATGGCCACGTCCAGTGGGTTGCCCGTGTGCTCGAGCGCACCCTGGGTCAGGTCGTTCCACTGCGTGAGGCGCCGGTCGCTTCGCGGCGCGCGTTCGGCATCGAGCCGTTCGTTGAGCGCTTCCACGAAGAAACGCTCCTGTTTGTAGCCAGCCGTGTTGACGTTGGCCAGGTTGTTGGCGAGGCGTTCCTGCTGGCGGATCGCCTCGGTCATCGACGCCACGGCATTTTGCAGGCGTAACAGCATGGGCAGGGCAGGATGGCTGAATGAACCCGAGAAGGCCTCCGGCAAAAGCATTGCCATTGCTGCAGGAGCGGAAACGCGCGGGTTTACCGGGCGTGATTCGTCCGAAAAAGGCATAATTTTCCAGCGGGACGGGCAACTTTTCCTTGAGTTTGCCACCAGGCGGGCGATACTATGCGGATTGTACGGCCGGTGACGGTGTGGTTTTACGGGATGCTGGCGCTGGTGCTGGGCGGTCTGGCCGCGCTGGTCGGACTGCGGGCCGGGGTCGGTGCCTGGCCGGGCGGGGTGGTGGCGTTGGGGGTGTTGGCCGTCGGGGCCCGAAAGCCGCTCCGGCGCTGGCGTCTGGCCCGTCGCCCTTTTCCTGAGGCCTGGCGTCGGTGGCTGACGACGCATGTGCCCTTTTACCGGGCGTTGGACGCGGCGGGGCGCCGTCGTTTCGAGCGCGATGTGCAGTTCTTCCTGGCCGAGCAGCGCTTCGAGGGCGTGGGGATCGAGGTAACCGACGAACTACGGCTGGCCGTGGCCGCCGGCGCGGCGCTCTTGCTGCACGGGCGGTCCGACTGGGAGTGGCCCGCGCGCCGCACTATTCTGTTCTATGCGGATCGGTTCGACGCGGACTACCTCGAAGACGAAGCAGGCGAATTCGACGGGATGGCGCATGCCCAGGGGCCGATCATCCTGTCGGCGAAAGCCGTCACGGAAGGGTGGGCCGTGCCCAACGATGGCAGCAACGTGGTGCTGCACGAGCTGTCGCATGTGTTCGACTTTGGCAACCTGGACGCCGACGGGATGCCGACGCTGCTGGATCCGGCCTCGGCCGAGGCCTGGCGGCGGCTGATCCGCCGGGAAATGGTGAAGGTCCGGCAGGGGCGCTCCCTGCTCCGGCGCTACGCTGCTACGAATGCGGCCGAATTTTTTGCCGTGGCGGTGGAAAACTTTTTCGAGCGCCCCGAGCTACTGGCCCATCGTCATCCCGAGCTTTTCGCCGCGCTGCGGGCCTTTTTCAACTTGGACCCGCGTCATCCGAGCGTTGCTGAGGATATGAAGGGGGAGGGTGGCAATGCATTTGATACGAAGCCGCCGTGAACGCACGGTTCATCATTGCAGATGCTGCGATGCGCGAAGATCTGAAAACCCGACTCCTGGAAGGAGAAGACCTGTTTCTGAAGGGTGCCTATCCACAGGCCTTGCAGACGTTCGAGGCCGTTCTGAAAGAGGATCCGAGCAACCCCTACGCGTTGAACGACGCCGGCTTGGCCTATGCCGAGCTGGGACAACTGGAACGGGCCGTCGAATGCTTCGAGCGGGCACTGCAGGCCGATCCCCGTCACGAGCACGCGTTTTTCAACCTGATCGACCAACTGCTGCGCTACAACCAGTTCGATCTGGCCGTCGAGACGTTTCTGCGCTACCAGGAGGCTATTCCCGACAGCGAGCAGAAGCGCAAATACGAAAAAGACCTGGCGCGGGCGGCGCGTAAGCAGTGGGAGGCCACCCTGAACGCCAACCCCGGTATCTATCTGGGCGAGCCAACCGAGCCCGGCGAGCAGGTGCGCAAGGTGGCCTTCGTATGCGGCCCCCATACGAAGTTCATCTTCGACATCGAAGAGCGCCTGTCCCGCCGCCACCACGTACGCGTGTATCATTTTCCCAAACAGGTGGATCTGGCCAAGATTCAGGAAGCGCTGGACTGGGCCGATGTGGTGTGGTTCGAGTGGTGCGATCAGATCCTTGTGGAGGCCAGTCGGCGCCTGAAAAAAACGGCGACTGTGGCTTGTCGGCTGCAC
>WFPM01000208.1 GCA_015487635.1 Rhodothermus sp. | reverse complement strand
GTTTCTCGACCTGAAGGAGCGGGCGATCACCTCGTCCTGGCTGCGCGTCGAGTCGTTCGATCAAGTGCTCAACAACTTCCGGGCTTCCTACTTCGCCGGGGCGTTGCTGCTGGACGAGACCACGCTCTGCGCCGATCTGCAGACGTTTCTGCGCTACCCGCGCTGGGATGGGGCGGTGCTCCGTGCTTTCCTGAAGCGCTACGGCGCCACGCCCGAAATGCTCTGCTACCGGCTGACCGAACTCCTGCCGCAGCACTTCGGCCTGCGGGAGCTCTTTTTCCTGCGGCTGTTCCATCGGCCGGGCACCGATCGTTTCCGGCTCACGAAGGTCTTCAACCTGTCGCGCGTCCCGGTGCCGCACGGCATCGGGCTGGGCGAGCACTACTGCCGCCGCT
This sequence comes from Rhodothermus sp., assembly GCA_015487635.1. Lineage (GTDB taxonomy): Bacteria > Bacteroidota > Rhodothermia > Rhodothermales > Rhodothermaceae > Rhodothermus. The sequence goes on along the minus strand of WFPM01000208.1, from coordinate 3,384 downwards.
GGGTGGCCATTCAACTGTTGCGCCGCCTGGCCGCCCAGACGCCCCCGCCGGATCCGGGGGACGATCCGCTGGTGGCGGCGGCCCGCATGCATTTCATGAACGAGGACGCTACGTTCTTCACCATTGCGCTGGCGCGTCCGCTGGTGCTCACGCCCGAGCAGAACGCCTGCGTGGCGATCGGCTTTCTGCTGGACGCGCATTGCCGTGAGCAGGTGCATTTTGCGCAGGATCCGGCGCTGCCGGACCTGGAGGTCAACCTAACCTGCGAACGCTGCCCGCTGGACGATTGCGCCGAGCGGGCGGCCGAGCCCGAAGTGTACCGGGCGCAGGAGGCGCAGCGGGAACGAGAAGCTGCCCTGGAAGCGTTGGTCGAAGCGGTGCGCAACGGGCTGTTGCCCTGACGCCATGCCGGCTTTTCCGACACCCAGCCAGTATCGCGAGGCCGTACAGTTTCCTGAGACGGCCTTCACCGATCCGGAGCTGCAGCAGGCCATCCCCGAAGTGGATGCGCTGGGGCTGCCCCGGGCGATCAGCGGGGCGTTTGCGACCGTATTCGTGTTGCAGGGACGCGCGCATCGGTGGGCCGTCCGCTGTTTCCATGCCCCGGTGCCGGACTTGGCCGAGCGCTACCAGGCGCTGGCCCGGCATCTGGAGCGGCATCCGTCGCTGCCGTTCGTGACATTCGCGTTTCAGGAGGACGGTATCCGGGTGGACGACCGGACCTGGCCCCTGCTGAAAATGGACTGGGCCGAAGGCGTGCCGCTTAACCGCTTTGTGGCCGAGCATCTGGATGAACCGGAGGTGCTCGCGCGTCTGATCGAGGCCTGGGTGGCGCTTGTGGCCCGGCTGGAAGCGGCCGGGATGGCCCACGGCGACCTGCAGCACGGCAACGTGCTCGTCATGCAGGAATCGGACAAGCTGAAACTCACGCTGGTCGATTACGATGCGGTGTACGTGCCGGCGCTACGCGGTCGCACAAGCCCTGAACTGGGCCACCGCAACTACCAGCATCCGGATCGGAGCGAAGCAGACTTCGGGCCTTGGATCGATCGCTTTCCGGCGCTGGTCATCTACACGGCGCTGCAGGCGCTGCGGCATTGGCCGGAGCTGGGCCGCCGCTATCCGCTCGACGAGGCGCTGCTGTTTCGGGCGGGCGATTTCTACGCACCGGATCGCTCGCCGCTGTTTCAGGAACTGGCCGGCCTGGAGCCGATCCGGCCGCTGGTGACGCTGCTCCGGCAGGCCTGCCACCTGGAGCCCGAGCAGGTGCCGTCGCTGGCCGAGGTGCATGAAGGCGCGGTAAAGGCCGAGCCTGCACGCCGCCGAAGGCGCAGGGCACCCCGGCATGCGTCCGTGGCACGTGGCCGTTTCGAACGGACATGGCTTCCGGGCGTGCTGGGCACCGGCGCCCTCGGGGCGGGCCTGACGCTTGCGTTCGGGCTCACCGCGGGCGCAGTCGTGTGGGGGATCGCGGGACTGACGGCGCTGGGGGCGGCGCTGGCACATTACCGGCGGCTACCGATCGTGCGGCGTCGGCGACGGCTCCGGCGCGAGCTGGCTTTCTTCGACCGCCTGCTTGAAAGGTTGCACCGGCAGGTGGTACAGCTCGATGCGGAGCGTCGCACATTTCTGGAGCAACAGCAGGCGCTACGTGCCCGCCGGCTGGAGGAGTTACGCGAGGAGGCCCTGTACGATCGCCTGAAGTATCATTTCATCGACGAGGCCGCGCAGTTCGAGGGCCTGTCGCATAAAGTGGTGATTCGGCTCAAAGCGGCCGGCATCCGCAACGCCTATCAGGCCACGCCCGCGCGGGTGGCCCGCGCCCGCCAGCTCAGCGACGAGACGCGTGCCCGCGTCAACCTCTGGCGGGCCGGGTTGGTGGCCCGCTACCGGCACGAGCTGCCCGATCGACTCTCGCCCGCCGAAGAACTGCGGCTGGGGCGCTACGTGCGCCAGCGGCTGGCTCGCTTCGAGGAAGAGCGGCAGCGGCTGCTCGAGCGCATGCAGGTGCAGCAGAAAGAGCGAGATCAGGTGGCACAACGGCTGGCCGCCCTTCCTCCGTTGACGTTCACCCGCTATCTGACCTATCTGCTGCGGTTGCGTCCCTTGCCGCCGCCTGAGTCGGCACCGACGCCCCCGGTGCCACCGCCGCCTTCCGTCGTCCATACCCCGCCGCCCGCCGTTTCCGTAGCGCTCGACGAAGATCGGCCCTGGTGGGAGCAGGTAGAATAGCGACGTCGGGTTACAGGGCGTCGAGAAAGCAACCAGAAGGTGCAGCGAGATACCCGTCCCCAGTGTTTCCCTCGGAAGCGGCGCTGTTGCAGGACAGGCGATTTGCAAGAGCCGGTGGAGGAGTTGGACAACTCGCTATGGCCGCACTTCCACGCGGAAGCGGCCGATCAGCCGACGATCCGGCTCGTCCGACAACCGAATGTAAAGATGATAGGCCGCATCCCGCCCCAGCACCGGCCCCGGAAGCGCCAACGCCTGCTGCCAGCGCCCCGACAGGGATGCCAACACCCCATAAGGCTGAATATCCGTGTCACTCCAACCAGGATGCTCGAAAAAAGACGGCTTCATGTTGAAGAAATAGGCCAACGCCAACGTGTCCCCGGCAAAATACACCCCCTCCATACTCGAACTCTGCAACAGCAGCTCGTTGAACCGGTCCCGATCGTTGACTAGCAGGTCGCCTGACATCTCCTGCGGCGGATCCTGCCAGGCCGAGTGCTGCAGCGCCACCCGACGAAGCAACCGGGCCGACGTATCCCCCAGCGCATAGAACTGCAACTCCGAAGCCTGCGCATACACCACCGCGGCCATGCGACTTTTTTCCTGCACATCTACGCGGGCAAAGCGTCCGATGTAATTGCCTTCCAGGTACCTCTGGGGGTATTGTCCGAAGCGGTACAGCACCTGGCTCAGGCCGGTGTCGACCACCGAAATGGATCGGGTTTCGGGGCAGGCGGGCTTGAACCAGTCCGAGCAGGGCTCTGCCAGTGCAATGGAAGGCACCACCAGACGGCCCGCGTCCAGTCGACGGAGACCAAATTGCAGAAGATAGCCCTCTGGAAAGCGGGGCCGATCCAGGAAACGGCCGGTCAAAGTGAAACGCGTGATTCTGCTGCCGGACTCTTCGACGTAGAGCATGTTTTTATGGAACAGCACACGGACAGGTCGTCGCAACGAGCCCGGTTCGTCGAAGCCCGGGCGACCGATGGTCTGCACCGGACGGCCCAGGCTGTCGTACACTACCACGCGCCCCAGTCGAAAGTCCGGCACGTAAAGTCGGAACGGGTGCAGGGTGATTTCAAGCGATCGGAACTCGCCCAGGAAGAGCGTATCGGGCTCCTGCAGGTGGATCGTATCGACCGGCACCAGCAC
>WFPM01000207.1 GCA_015487635.1 Rhodothermus sp. | reverse complement strand
CGGTGCTCGTGCTGCACTTCCGACGCCTGCAGGAGACGACCGGCGAGGTGCGCGAGGTGGTGCCGCTCGACCTGACGCTGGGGCGCTCCTTCCACACACTGATCATCACGGGACCGAACGCGGGCGGCAAGACCGTCGCCATGAAAACCGTCGGGCTGCTCGTGCTCATGCTGGCCTGTGGGCTTCCCATTCCCGCCGATCCGTCCTCGCACGTGTCGCTCTTCGATCAATTGTTGATCGACATCGGCGACGAGCAGTCGGTCGAGGCCGACCTGTCCACCTTCAGCGCGCACATGACGCACATGGCCTACATGCTGGCCCGGGCCAACGCGCGCACGCTCATTCTGATCGACGAGGCGGGGACGGGGACCGATCCGGACGAAGGAGCAGCGCTGGCGCAGGCCATTCTCGAAGAACTGACGCGGCGCGGCGCGCGCACGATCGCCACGACCCACCACGGCGCGCTCAAGGTGTTCGCTTACGAGACCGAAGGCGTCGAGAACGGCTCCATGCAGTTCGATCAGGCCACACTCAGCCCGACCTACCGGTTTCAGCTCGGGGTGCCCGGTTCGTCCTATGCCTTCGAGATCGCCCGGCGCATGGGCATTCCCGAGTCGGTACTGGCGCGGGCGCAGACGCTCGTGGGCCGGCAGCAGGTGGCGCTGGAGGCGCTCGTGCGGACGCTGGAGGCCCGCAACCAGGAGCTGGAGGCCCGACTGACAGCCCTGGCCGAAGAACAGGCGCGTCTGGAGCAGCTCCGAGGCGAATACGAGGCACGTCGCGCACAACTCGAAGCCGAGACGGAATCGATCCGGCAGCGCGCGCTGGAAGAAGCCGAGCAGTTGCTGAAAGAGGCCAACGCGCGGATCGAGCGCACCATCCGGGAAATCAAAGAGGCGCAGGCCGAGCGGGAAGCCACGCGGGCGGCCCGGGAGGCGCTGGAGCGTTTTCGCCGCCGCCTGCACGAACAGCGGCGCCGGGCCCGTCCGAAGCCGCCTGCGGCCGAGGAACCGCGTCCGACGCTGGCCGTGGGCGATCAGGTGGTGCTCGACGAGGGCGGTACGCCGGCCGAAGTGCTGGCGCTGGAAGACGACGAGGCACTGATCGCCGTGGGTTCGCTGAAAATGCGCGTGCCGGTGAGCCGGCTGCGGCGGCTGAATCGAGCGGCGCGGCGCGCGCAGACGCGCATTGCCACGAGCGCGACGCTTCCGGCCCTTCAGGCCCGCACGCGCATCGACGTGCGCGGCTATCGGGTGGATGAGGCGCTGCAGGCCGTCGAGCGCCTCATCGACGAGGCCGTGGCCGGCGGCGTGCGCGAAGTGGAAGTGCTGCACGGCAAGGGTACCGGCGCGCTGCGGCAGGCCATCCGCACCTACCTGCAGGGCCGCCCCGAGGTGGAACGCTTCGAAGACGCGCCGTGGGAGCAGGGTGGCCCCGGCGTGACCCGTATCTGGCTGAAGTAATTCCCACAAGACAAACACGCAGGCCTATGGCACGCATTGTTGTTACGCGACCTGTCATGGAAGAAGGGCTTCGTCCGCTGTTCGAAAACGGCCATCAGGTAGACGTGCTCGATCCGGATCCGGAGCAGCCGCTTGACGAAGATGCGCTGATCGCAGCGGCCCGGGAGGCCGACGCATTGATCACCATGCCGTCGGATCCGGTTACGGCGCGTGTGCTGGAAAACTGTCCAAAGTTGCGCATCGTGGCCCAGCATGCCGTAGGCTATGAAAACATCGATCTGGAAGCAGCTCGCGCGCGCGGCATCGTCGTCACACACACGCCCGGGGTGCTGACCGACGCCACGGCCGACTTTACGTTTGCCCTGCTGCTGGCGTTGGTGCGTCGGGTGCGTGAGGCGGACCGCTATGTGCGGGAAGGTCATTTCAAACGCTGGGAGACGAAGCTGCTTCTGGGGCACGACCTGCGGGACAAGGTGATGGGCATTGTGGGACTGGGCCGCATCGGAAGTGCTGTCGCCCGCCGGGCGCTCGGTTTTGGCATGCGCGTTGTCTATTACAACCGGCGGCCGGCCAACCCGACCGTCGAGCGCCAGAGTTGCGCCCGCTATGTGTCGTTCGACGAACTGCTGCGCACCAGTGACGTGATTTCCATACACTGTCCGCTCAATAAAGAGAGCTATCACCTGTTCGATCGCGCCGCTTTTGCGAAGATGAAGCCGACGGCTGTGCTGGTGAACACCGCGCGGGGACCGATTGTGGATGAGGAAGCGCTGGTCGAGGCCCTGGAACAGGGACGGATTGCAGGCGCGGCGCTCGATGTGTTCGAGCACGAACCCCGGGTGCATCCGGCGCTGCTACAGAGCGATCGGGTCGTGCTGGCGCCACACCTGGGTAGTGCGACGGTCGAGGCGCGAACGGCCATGGCGCGGGCCTGTGCCGAAGCGGTGCTGGCCGTGCTGAACGGTGCGGAAAAGATCCCCTACCGACTGGTTTAAGCAAATGCGGGCAGGACATTCGGCGGCATCCGACAGGAACGGGCGCATGCGATGGCTTCGCATCGGGCTCGGTGTGCTGCTGTTGTGGCTGGCAGGACCGGCTGAGGTCAGGGCACAGCCGGCCGATTCGCTGCGCCGGGTGCTGGTCGAAGCGCTGGCCCGAGGGGATGCCGCCCGGTTGCTGGAGCAGGCGCCCGCTCAGGTGGAGCTGGCGCTCCTGGGCAAAGGGCAGCTCTACAGCCGCATGCAAGCTCGCTACGTGCTGATGGATTTCTTTCAGGCCTATCCGCCGCTACGCGTCGAGTTGGAAGAAGACCGTCTGCTGGAGCCGCATCGGTTTCTGATCGGGCGCTACTGGTATGCGCGGGCAGCCACGCCCTTTCAGGTGTACATGCGGTTGCATCACGAGTCGGGTACGTGGAAATTGCACGAGCTGCGGGTGACGACCGGCCGCCTGCGGCGATAGCAGGGCAGGTGCGCCATGAAGGCCCGGCATGTTCATCGTTGGTCTCGCCGCTACTGGCAGGTTGGCCTGCTGCTGGTGGGACTCTTGCTGGGCACCGGGGTGTTTCGGGTGCTGCGGCTGGCCTGGCTCGAACGCCACGTGGAGTCGGCGCGGCAGGCACAGTTGGACCGCATGGCCGCCCGCATCGAGACCGATCTGCTGGCCCGGCAACAGCGCCTTCTGGCCGAAGCCCGTCGGCTCGCGCAACACAAGACGGTTCGAAGGGCGCTGCAGACGCTCCGCCAGGGGGATAATCTGGCCTGTCCCGAAACACTGGTGGCGCTGCTGACTCGCCGGACGTTGCCCGAGCGTCGGGGCATTGAGATCTACGATGTGGTGCCCCGGCGTGTGGCCTGGGTGGGACGGACCATGCCAGTGGGGACCATCCCAAATACGGAGACCTTTCTGCAGCAGGTGCAGGTCGAGCTGGTGGACGATCCACCCTGGCGGCTGGCGCTCAGCCTCTGGCATCCGGTAGTCGATGCGGAAGGACACGCCCTCGGAGCCGTTCGAGTACTGGAGTTGCTCCGCTGGCAGATGCCTGTCGAAAATCTCTATCTCGACACGTACAATCAGCTCCGTCTCTGGGAGCGCGAGCTGGGCGTGACGGTGCAACTCCTGTTGCCGGGACAGGCGGCGCCCGTCGATGGACAGGCCGCCTACCCGTTGCAGGG
>WFPM01000206.1 GCA_015487635.1 Rhodothermus sp. | reverse complement strand
GTTACGCCCTGGGCATATGTGCTGCTGGAGCGTCCGGACGGAATCGACTCGCTGGGCGCCACCCCGCTGGATGCTCCGCTGACGCTGCCGCCCGGAAGCTACACGCTGCACATGCACAATCCGGAATTTCCGCCCTATCGATTGACGCTGACGCTCCACCCCGGCCAAGACACGCTGGTGGCCGTCTCGCTCTGGATGCAGGTAGCCCGGCTGTGGCTGGAGGTTCATCCCTGGGCCCAAGTGTACATCGATAACCGCTACTACGACGTCGTCCCGCCCCAGAAGCGGCCGTTCATCCTGGCGCCGGGCCTGCACCGTCTCCGGTTGGTGCATCCGGAGCTGGGCACCCGCGATACGCTGATCCAGTTGCAGGCCGGCACGGAGCAGACGCTTCGAATCGACCTGCTCCGACGCCCGGAACACTAATTGTTTGACCAGAGAGGTCCATGCCGGAAGTTTCTAAAAAGCACCATAAACGCTGTGCAAAGCCTGCGCAGCTCCTGCCACCACGCTGCGCAGGAAGCCGATGGGCCATGCGCACGCTGTTCCTCTGTGGTCTGCTACTGATCCCCCTGCCGGTGCCGGCGCAGGTCTGGCACGAACTACCCCCTATGCCCACGCCCCGCTATGCCGCCGCCACCGCAGTCCTGAACGGCTACATCTACGTCATCGGAGGCATCGGTGAAAACGACGCCCTGCTGACCACCGTCGAAGCTTACGATCCGGTTCGAGACACCTGGATCCGGGATCTACCCCAGCTGGACGATCCGCGCGCCTATGCAGCCGCCGTCGTGTTGGAAGGCCGGATCTATCTGGTCGGTGGACTGGAAGGCGATACGCTGGCCTATGCCGAGGCGACCGACGACGTGCTTGTCTTTCATCCGGCAACCGGTTGGGAAGACATTGCTTCACTTGAAGAAGCCCGCTACGGGCTGGCGGCGGTTGTGTATAAAGATGAGATCTATGCCATTGGCGGGCTACCACGCGAGGCACAGATTTTCAGCGGTCGATTGAACCGACAGCCCGCTCCGCTCAACACGATTGAAGTGTACGATCCGCAGCAGGACCGGTGGGAGACGGTGGCGCGCCTGCCGCAGGCCGTTGCCTTTGCCTCTGCTGCGCTCCTAGGCGAGGACGTCTATGTGATCGGTGGGCTCAGCAGCAACATCCCGGTCACGCTGATTCAACGCTATCGCCCGGCCACCGGTGAAGCGGTCCCCCTTCCGGTGGCGCTGCCCCAGGAATGGTGGGCCGGGGCAGCCCTGACTTATCGCGACCGGATCCTCCTGCTCGGGGGACTGGGTGGCGCCCGAGGCACCCCGCTGGCAACTGTCTATGCTCTGACGTTCACCTCTGGTAGCCCGGAATTTCGCGACCTGCCTGGCCTGCTACAGGCGCGCTTCAGCTTTGCAGCCGCCACCTACAACGATACGGTGTTCGTGTTTGGCGGACTGGATCAGCCGGAAGGCCATCCGCTGGATTCCGCCGAAGCCGCCTCCGCGGCCATTCTGACGCCCCGCGAAGCGCCTGCCCTCCCGGCCGACTTTACGCTGGCTCCGCCCTATCCGCAACCTTTCCGCGAGCAGGTTACCTTCTCATTCAGTATCAGCGCCCGGCTACCCGGCACGCCGGTACAACTTGTTATCTATGACCTGCTAGGACGCCCCGTCACGCATCTGTTGAATCGATCACTTCCCCCCGGCCGTCACGTGCTTTCCTGGAACGGCACCGATGCGGCGGGACATCCGGTGCCGGCCGGCGTTTATCTGGTACGCCTCACCCAGGGGCCCTACCACCGGGAACACCTGTTGATTCGGACTCGCTGAGCGCATGCGCCGGGTCGTACGCCGCTGCCTGCCGATCCTGCCGGGGATCCTGCTCGGGATAACCGCCCTGGCCCAGCCCGTCCGTGCTCCGGAGCAGCTCCTGCAGGCCGTCTGGCGGGCCTATCAGGCGCTGGATTACGAACAGGCCGACAGTCTGGCCCGGAATGCGCTAAACGATTACCAGCGCTTCACGCCGGATCAGCTCGTCGAACTGCATACGGTGCTGGCGCTGGTGGCCATGTCGCGCAACGAAACCACCGAAGCCCGGCGCCACTTCGAGGCCGCCCTGTCGCTGAATCCGGAGCTTCAGCTCGACCCGGTGCTGGCCTCTCCCAAAGTGCGGGCGTTTTTCGCGCAGATTCGTCAGGAAATGCAAACGACGCCGCCGACCACGCTTCCTACGGAGGCAACCCTTCGCTATGTGGTGCAGCCCGATCCACGTCCGGAAGCGGCGTTGCGCTCGCTGCTGCTGCCCGGCTGGGGCCAGCGCTACAAAGGTCAGCACCTGAAAGGCTGGATCCTGACCGGAAGCTGGGGCCTGCTGCTCGGCGCGAGCCTGACCGCCCATCTGCAGTACACACGCGCCTACGACCGCTACCGTCGCGAGACCGACTCCGCCCGCATCGAAGCCCGCTACCGCACGGCCAACCGCTGGTTCAGAGCCCGCAACGGACTGCTCGTGGGTCTGGCGGCCGTGTGGGCCTACAGCTACCTAGACGCCCTGCTGCAACCCGTTGCCCCAACCGCCTCGCCGATCGTGCGCCCCTACGTGTCGAGCGCCGGGGCCGGGCTGAAAATGCGCTGGCACTTCTGAGGGTGATACCATCAACATCAGCAGCTCCACGCGATAGCGCCAGAAACGACCAGAAGCACCCTCCCTGCCCCTTACTGCAAGGAGAGGAAAGCAGCAACGCTCAAGCACGCGGAGGCATCTGCCTCCACCGCCAGCCATAGTCCCTCAACATTGCTCCCCCTTGCAGGGGGAGCTGCCGCAAAGCGACTGAGGGGGTGATCATCTCACCCTCCCCCTTTCCCCTCCCTGGCAGGGAGGGGGAAGAATCATCGGAAAACCTCGGCGCTGAAATACACGCAGGCATCTGCCTCCACCGCCAGCCATAGTCCAAAGACACCGTTCCCCCTTGCAGGAGAGGCTGGCCCAAAAGGCCAGTGGGGGAGCCAGGAGGCCACCGAGCCTCATGAAACCTTGGTGCCTGCCCATCAAGATACAAGGGGGTGCCAGGGCCTGCCAACGCAAAAAACACAAAGCGTGCACATGTTGCACAGGATCTACCCGCGACGTGCACACCGCCTCAGAGCTTCAGGGTGTCTTTCTCCATGCGCAAACCGGCATGTTCTTTGCGTCCCTGTAGTGCAAGGGGGGTGATCGACCCGTCCCGCGCCGGAAGCCGGGATGAGGGAGCACGCGAAAGGGGATCCCACGCCGGGATCCCCTTTCGACTTTTTATCCCTTGATGCAGCCAATCGGTCGGAGCTGCGCTACCTTGCGGGAGATGCCCGCCCGATGACACACCTCGACCACCTCGGCCACGTCTTTGTAGGCTTCGGGGATCTCCTCGTTAATCGTGCGGATGCTGGCCCCACGCACGATGATGCCCCGCGCGCGCAGCTCCTCGGCCACGTGGCGACCACTGGCCACCTTCTTGGCCTTCGTCCGGCTGAGCTGACGGCCAGCCCCGTGGCACGTGCTGCCGAACGTCTCCTGCATGGCCTGCTCGGTGCCGACCAGCACGTAGGAATAGCGTCCCATGTCGCCCGGAATCAACACGGGCTGGCCGATGCCCTGGTAGGCCGCCGGAATCTGGGGATGGCCCGGCGGAAAGGCCCGCGTCGCGCCTTTGCGGTGGACACACACGCGCCGCCGCTCGCCGTCAATCGTGTGCTCTTCGATCTTGGCGATGTTGTGCGCCACTTCATAGACCGTGCGCAGCCCGACGTCCTCTTCGCGCATGCCCAGTGCCTCGGCGAACGCCCTGCGCGTGTTGTGCGCGATGATCTGGCGGTTGGCGAAGGCGAAGTTGATCCCACAGCGCATGGCGGCCAGGTATCGCTGGCCTTCCGGCGAGCGCAGCGGCGCACAGGCGAGCTGGCGATCCGGCAACCGAATATGGTACTTGGCCAGCGCGCGGTCCATGACGGCCAGATAATCGTCGCAGATCTGGTAGCCGAAACCGCGCGAGCCGGTGTGAATGATGACGGTCACCTGGCCCGGAAACAATCCCAGTACCCGTGCCGCCTCGTCGTCGAAGATCTGGGCCACATAGCCCACTTCCAGGAAGTGATTACCCGACCCCAGCGTACCGAGCTGATCTCGGCCCCGCTCGTAGGCACGCTCCGAGATGGCCGCCGGATCAGCCCCTTCGATGCGGCCGTTTTCTTCGATGAATTCCAGATCGACTTCCGAACCGAAGCCCTGGCGCACCGCCCAGTGCGCACCCTCGACGGCCACCCGCCGCAGCTCCTGCTTCGAGACTTTGAGCGCGCCCGAAGCGCCTACGCCGGTGGGCACGCGCCGGAAGAGAATCTCAACGAGACGTTCCAGATGCGGCTCGACCTCCTCGTAGGTCAGACGGCTGGCCAGCAGCCGCACGCCGCAGTTGGAGACCACAAAGCCGTTGGCGACGAAGTTGTGATCGGGGTGATCGACGGTCAGGTCGTACACCCGAAGCTCGGGTCGTTCCACCGGCTCGATGCGCACAATCTCTTCCCAGACGCAGCCCAGGGGCTCCCGTCCGTCCTGCCGCTCCCGGCGAAATGCCGCATAGCTGCACACCGCGTCGCCAATGCGAGGCGAACCACCGCGCTGCTCGCAATAGGTGCGTTCGACGAAGCGCCGGTTGATGTCCTGATCGGCCAGCCGCCTCGTCGCTTCCCCGACCGACACACCGGCCGCTTTCCAGCGACGCAGCAGCCGCACTGCCTCCTGGCGCTGCCGCACCACCTGTTCTTTGTACTTGACGTACTGCAGTGCGCAGGCGGCCTCGTGCTGCCGCCGGAGGTTGTACTCGTAGCCGATGCGTCCCCAGAGCGCCCGCAGGCTGGCCGGATCGGCTGCCAGCCGCCACTGCCAGCGCACGCGTTCGCCGGTAGCAAGCAGCTCCTGGCGGGCTTCGATGGCCTGCGTGCGCACGCCCAGTTCGGCCGCCCAGCGTGCCAGTGTCTCCAGAAAACGGCGGCCGCTTTCGGCAAACGGCGTCCGCTTGGTCAGCGTCAGCACCGGGGTTGCAAACGTGCGTGCATGCCCGCTCATGAGCCGCGGGGCCGACAGCTCGGCCCCGAACAACCCGGCCAGAAACAGCCGTTTCTGCCAGCGGGGTGCTCGCTCCAGCCAGGCCGGCGCTTCGAAGTTCTGTGCCGTCCGATCGCCGATCGGCATGCCCAGCGAGACCAGCAGGAGCGCAAACGCCCGGCTGGTGATGTGCAGACTGACCTCTTCGCGCTCGAAGGCATAGGCGCGGTAAACCGTCTGCACCCGATGCTGACGGCGACGCCGACGCAGTCGGGCCGCACGGATTCCCAGTGCCTCCAGATCGCGCCGCATCATCTCCAGATCTTCCGCGCGGCCGTAGGCGACCAGTCGGATACGGCCGTTGCGCTCCCGGTAGCAGGAGCCATCGCCCAGAAGATAGCCCAGCAGCTTGCAGAGTAGCGGCAACGCGGGCGAATCGTAGCGCAGCGGCAATAGACCACGACGCGTCAGATAGCGCACAAGCTGCCGGTAACGCTGGCCGCGATCAGGAATGCCTCGCTGCCGCAGCGCTTCGCAGAAAGCCTCGGGGCTCAGGATGGTCTCGGTTGAAGGCGCTTCGTAGGGCACGCCTTCGAAGGGACAGAACGCCACCCGATCGCCGGGGCGCAGCGCCCGCAGCGGCACCATTCCCTGCGGCGTCCAGAACGGATGGTCTTCGGTAGCCTCCACGGTGTCGCCGCTCCGGGTCCAGACGCGCCAGACGCGCGTCCGCGGCGTTTCCCCGAAACGATAAATAATCTCGGCCGGCTCGGGCCGACGCACTGCAAACCGATAACTACAGAGCGGATCGTTCGTGCCTGCTTCGACGATTTCGGCGATCGTGCGATAGTAGCCATATGCATGAAGCACCCGCGCTTCGCCGGTAAGGCAATTAATATCGTAGCCCACCCCGCCGGGTGAGATCACGCCTTCGTCCAGATCGAACGCGGCCACGCCCCCGATGGGAAAGCCGTAGCCCCAGTGAATATCGGGCATGGCCAGCGAGTACTTGACGATGCCCGGCAGATGCGCCACATTAACGGCCTGCCGGGGCGCCTGATCTTCCTTCAGCTCGCGCAGGATCTTTTCGCTGGCATAGATACGGGCGGGCACCCGCATCCCGCCCGTCCTGGGAATCTCCCAGAGGTAGTCGTGAATCTTGACAAAGCGTAGCTCCGCCATGGCCGCTTTCCATTTGGAAGAGATCAGAGACATGTCTCTTTTTAACAGCCAGGCGGAGATTCCGTTCAGGCCACGGCGCGCCGACGCGTCGAGCGCACGCCCCACTGCATCCACTGCGGCCGGCGAGCCAGCAAGTCCAGCACCAGCGCGGCCGTCCAGGAAAACTGCTCCGAGCCGTGCCCTTCGCCCGTGTACGGATGGTAGTACTCGTAGAAGCCGTTGCGTTCGACGAGCAGCCGGACGGTGCGACAGAGATGCGCGGCGTGCTCAACATAGCCGTAGCGGGCCAGTCCTTCGATCAGCAACCAGTTGATGTTAATCCAGACCGGTCCCCGCCAGTACTGCACCGGCGAGAAACCCAGTCCGTTGGGATCGTAGCTCGGCACCGAGTAGCGCGAACCGTCCCAGTTGAAAAAGCCCGACGCTTCCAGATGGCTGACCAGCCGGGCGGCCTGCATCCCGTCCGGAATCCCGGCAAACAGCGGCGTAAAGCAGGCGGCCATGCGCACCCAGATCGGCCGATCCAGCATCAGATCATAGTCGAAATACAGCGCCCGCCGATCGTCCCAGAGCTTTTGGTTGACGGCCTCGGCCACGCGATGGGCCCGCTGCCGGAACGGCTCGGGATCGTGGCCCAGCTCCGCAGCGATTTCGGCCAGATCCTGCTCGGCCCGGCAGAGCAGCGTGTTGAAGAGCACATCCTCGACCAGAAACGGGCAGCTCTCCCGGATACGTGCCTCGTTGTAGCCGGCCTCAGCAAACAAACGTACCAGGTACAGGTAACGGTCGTATTCAGCGCCGGTTGGACGGTCGGCCTCGGCCACCAGGGTCGTATCCACACGGCGATAGCGCGGCCGGTCGCCCGGGTTCAGATGCATGCGTTGCGCGATTCCATCCCACAGCGGCGCGTTGTCCATGCCCGACTCCCAGGGGTGCCGGATGTAGACCAGCCCCTTGCCATGGTAGTCACGCTCCCGGAACAGGTAGTCGTGCCAGGCCGCCAGCTTCGGGAACAGCTTCTCCAGAAAGGCGCGGGCCGCCCTCCGATCACGGGCCTGTCGGTAGATGGCCCAGGCGGCCGTAGCATGCACGGGCGGCTGTACGATTCCGGAGGTGGCGATTCGAGCCGGTGCGTCCGGGCTTCGGTGCGTCTCCCAGACGCCCGGCCCCGGGAAATACCCGCGTGCCCGTCGGTCAAACACGATGTGCGGCACCATCCCGTTCTTCCACTGGGCCCGAAACAGATGCCGCAGTTCCTGCTGCGCCCGCTCCTGATCAATATGCACCCATCCCAGCGCAATAAAAGCGGCGTCCCAGGACCACTGATGTGGATACAGGCGCGGCGCCGGCTTCGTGAAGCGTCCCGTCCAGTTGGCCTCCAGAATCCGTTGCGCCTGTTTTCGCAACGCTGCAGCTGCACCCATAGACAACGGTCGAACAACTTCCGGTATGTGCAGAATAGGTTATCGGATGCTTTCACTAAAGCTTAACAAGGCGCAAAGCAACTTCACCATCGGTTCGAGGAAAAGGGTATTTCTGGCGCAAGGGACCGAGCGACTCCGGCGCATCGGACGCCCGGAACCTGGAAGGTAGGCTGTACCGTTTTGTTTTTAGCGAGCGCGCTCGCGGACAATCTGTGCTCATTTTCGATCCTGTCGGAAGCGGCGCAGAGACTTCCGTTGACACCAAACCGAACAAAAACCATGCGCATTGAGATACCCCGGGAAGCCGAACGGTTTGGCGCCAATCACATCTATGGCGTACAGAAGGTCTACGAGCTGGATTCGGGCCTGCGCCAGGATGCGCCGGCTTCGGAAAACAGTGTGATTCAGAACCTTCCCTACGAGACGCTTTACGAAATCGAGCGTGATATGGCCATCGTCGTCCCCATCCGGGACGAACGGCTCAAGTTGCTGGAAGGCGTGCTGTTCGGTATTCCCCACCAGTGCACAGTGATCATTGTGTCGAACAGCCGTCGCGCGCCGGTTGATCGCTTCAAGATGGAGCAGGACGCCGTCGAGACCTGGTCGCGCTTCACGCAAAAGCAGTTGCTGCTCGTCCATCAGAAGGATCCTTTTATTGCCCGGGCGCTGGCCGAAGCCGGCTATCCGTATATCCTGGACGAAAACGACCTGGTGGCCAACGGAAAGGCCGAGGGCATGATCGTGGCCACACTCCTGGCGCGCGCCCTGGGCAAGCGTTACATCGGGTTCATCGACGCGGACAACTACTTCCCCGGCGCGGTTTATGAGTACGTGCACGAGTACGCGGCCGGTTTTGCCCTGAGCAAATCACCCTACACGATGGTCCGCATCGCCTGGCACAGCAAGCCCAAGGTGGTCCAGTCGCAGCTCTTTTTTGCCAAGTACGGCCGCACGTCGGTGGTGACCAACCGTTTCCTCAACCAGCTCATCAGCTACTACACGGGCTTCGAAACCGAGGTAATTCGCACGGGCAACGCGGGCGAGCACGCCATGACCATGGAGCTGGCGATGCTCCTGGACTATGCGACGGGCTATGCCATCGAGCCCTATCACTACATCGATTTGCTGGAAAAGTACGGCGGCGTGATCGAGAGTGCCCATCCCGAAGTGATGCAGCACCAGGTCAACGTCTTTCAGATCGAATCGCGCAATCCGCACCTGCACGAGTCGAAAGGCGAAGAACACATCGACGATATGATTCTCTCGTCGCTGCAGGTGATCTATCATTCGAAGATCTGTCCGGAGCCCATCAAACGCGAGGTATTGCGCGAACTGTACCGACGGGGTATTCTGCCGAAAGGTGAGGAGCCGGCGCCGCCCCGCATTTATCCGGCCCTGCTGCACGTGGATCTGGAGGCGTTCCGTGATGCGTTGATGCGGGCGCCTTACGCCGAACAACTGGAGGCGATCGCCCAGGCGCGAGGCTATCGACGCCGTCTGCCCCGCCCGACGGTCACGCCACCCGAAGGTGACGGTTCCGAACAGGTCGCTGCGCCCGCATGAACCGGACGCCTACGCCCCTGCCGGTCATCTTTACGGATCTGGACGGGACGCTGCTCGACTTTCATACGTACGATCCCGGTCCGGCCCGTGAAGCCGTTGCTCGATTGCAGGCGCGCGGCATCCCAATCGTGTTCTGTTCGTCCAAGACGCGGGCCGAACAGTTCGTCTACCGGCGGCAGCTGGGCATTCGGGACCCGTTCATCGTCGAGAACGGCGCAGCCATCTTCATTCCACGGAATTACTTCACCGTGCCGCACGAGGCGCGCCTCACCTCGCACGGACTGGAAGTGATCGAACTGGGACGGCCCGCAGCCGAAATCCGCCGGGCCCTCCGGGAAATCCGCAAAGAGACCGGCCTGTCGTTCCGGGGCTATCACGAGATGACGGTGGAGGAGGTGGCCGAACTGACCGGTCTGCCGCCCGAAGCGGCCCACCGCGCCATGGCCCGCGAGTACAGCGAAACGATCATCGTAAGCTTCGGGCCGTCCGACTGGCAACGGTTCAACGCTGCGCTGGTGGCGCACGGACTGGTCTGCTTCGCGGGCGGACGTTTCCACACGGTGGTGGGCCTCGGGACCGACAAGGGCCAGGCGGTGCGCCGGCTGGCCGAGCTCTACCGCCGGCAATACGGCGACATCCTCACCATCGGCCTGGGCGACAGTCCCAACGACGTGCCCATGCTCCGCGCCGTCGATCGGCCGTTTCTGGTGCAGCGGCCGGACGGCACCTGGGAGTCGGTCGATGTGCCCGGCCTGGTGCCCATCCCGGCGCCTGGGCCCGAAGGCTGGCGCATGGCCGTAGAGCAGCTCTTGACACGGCTCGCCGTTTAGCCAACCCGCTTGCCTTCCAGCACCAGCGCCATTTCGTCTCTGAATTGCACGAACGACTTGCCGTTGATCAGCGGCATCCGTTCCCAGCTTTCATGCCAGGGCGGCAGCAACAGTCGGCCCGGAATGTACTTGACCGAAACGGTCGGCATCTGCACCTGACGCGCCGGAAACTGCTTCAGAAAATGCCAGAACTCCGGAAAAACCCGGCGCAACAGCACCTCCCGGGTCCACCCGCGGAGCAACAGCCCCTGCAACAGGGCCGGCGTGCACACGTCCTCGGGCTGCACGGCCACCTGGGGCGTCCGGCAGCTCAGCACCTGCGCCGGAATACGCTGTCCTTCCGATCCGGGATAGCGCTGCTGGCGTAAGGTCAGGTCGATTACGTCGAAAGGCGGTGCCACTACCCAGGCGTGCGGGACCTCTACCGGCTGCAGATCGAACAGGTAGAAAACGCGCGGCCGCACGTCGGCCGGCACAAACGAGAGCACACAGCCCCCGGCCACCACGTAATTCCAGATGCCCAGTTCTTCCAGCAGGCGACTCAGCAGCGCGCTGGCCTGCACGCAGAGCCCCGGTCGCCCATCGGCCGCCACCTCCTCTCCGAGCCAGCGGACCAGCCGGGGAACGAGCCGCTGCACGCGCTGCAGATAGATCGGCGCATGCGCCTGCGCTTCTACGTGTCGGGCATAGAGCTGCAACACCTCCGGATGGCGCGCCAGCAATACCTGAAAGGCCTGCGTGCGATAGCAGCCCGGCGCGTCGAACCAAAAGTGTTCGTCTGTAGCAACCTGTCGCGTCCCGGACATGCGCGGAGCCATGACAGGCGATGTTTGCCCGAAAGGATGTTTCTGGAATCGGCCGGCACGCACTTTTCTTAAATGCAACCGCCGTCAGCGCCACCGATCGGCCCGCAACGGCGCCGGATCGACGGGCGGTTCGGCATCGGAGATCAGCGCCGCCACCAGCTCGCCCGTGACGGCCGCCAGTGAGATGCCCAGCATGGCATGGCCGGTCGCCAGCCAGAGGTTGTCGGTGCCCGGCACGCGATCGACCACGGGCAGGCCGTCAGGCGTGCAGGGCCGCAATCCGGCCCAGAGCTCAGCCTGTTCCATGGGCGGCAGCACAAGCGCCGGCAGGTAGCGACCGGCCGCCCGGTAAATGGCCTGTACCCGTCGCATACGTAGCGACAGTTCCAGTCCCGACAGTTCCAGCGTCCCGGCCAGCCGGAACGCTTCCCGGAACGGCGTCACCGCCACCTTGGTCTCGGTCAATAGCAGCGGTCGCCGGGGTATCCCTTCCGGCGGTGGCGCGAACGTCAGGCTGTAGCCTTTGGCCGGCTGCAGCGGCAACCGATACCCGACGACCCGCACCAGACGCGCCGACCAGGCACCGGCCGCCACCACCACCTGGTCGGCCGAGAGCAAACCGTCGGGCGTGCGCACGCCCGTCACCTGCCCTCCCCGACGCTCCAGTCCGGTCACCGGCGTTTCCGCCAGGAAACGCACGCCCTGCCGTTCCAGATAGCGATGCAGCGCGGCCGTGAAGCGGTCCGGCCGCAAATGCGCATCCCCGGGGAAGAACAGGCCGCCCTCCGCCCGCACTTCGGTGCCGGCCAACTCCGCCAGCCGTTCGGCCGGAATCCACTCATGCGCCATCCCGAGCCGCTCGGCTTCACGCGCCAACTGCGCGCACTCGTGCCGCCCTTCCTCGCTCTGATACGGCATCAGCAGCCCGTCTCGCCGAAACTCAAAATCCCCCGCCATTTCCTGAAGCTGCGCCGTCAGTTCACGACTCCGCTCCAGCAGCGCCTGCAGCACCGGCGCGCTCCGGGCCACATGGGCCTCGGTGGCCGCGCGTCGGAAAAGCCAGAGCCATTGGAACAGCTCCGGATCCCATCGGGGCCGGATGTAAAACGGACTCTCCGGGTCCAGCAGCCAGCGCAGCCCTTTGCCGATCACGCCCGGCGCGGCCAGCGGCACCATATGGCTGGGACTGATAAAGCCGGCATTGCCGTAGGAGCAGCCATCCCCGATAGGCCCCTGATCGATCACCGTGATCGAAAAGTCGCCCTGCCGCTGAAGAAAAAAGGCGGACGCCAGCCCGATGGCGCCGCCTCCGATGATTACAACCGATGGCATGTCCTGTCGGCCCGATGGTTACCTGAAGCGACCCACGTTGCTTTTAAAGTACCTGAAATCCGTGACAATAGGGATCGCGCTCGTCGATGAAAATTGTGTTGAATCCGGTCACGCGCGCCCATCCTTCGATGCTGGGCACGATGGCCGGAAAGTCGCCCATCTGCGCGGCCGCTTCGACGCGTCCGATAAACAGGCTGCCGATAATGCTTTCATGAACGAAGGTGTCGCCCACGCGGAGCTTGCCTTTCGCATGAAGCTGGGCCATGCGGGCCGAAGTGCCCGTACCGCAGGGCGAGCGGTCGATGGCCTTCATGCCGTAGAAGACGGCGTTGCGGGCATGAGCCTCCGGATTGCGCGGCGGTCCCGTCCACATCACGTGGCTGAGCCCTGCAATACGGGGGTCTTCGGGATGAACAAAGCGATGGGCGGCATTCAAGTGCTCCCGGATCACCGGACTCCAACGCAGGATGTCGAGCGCCGAGATGGCGTCCAGTCCCGGATAGTTTTCCTGTGGCTCGATGATGGCGTAGAAGTTACCGCCGTAGGCCACGTCTACTGTTAGCTCGCCCAAGTCCGGGCATTCCACCCGGAGCCCTTCGGCATAGAGAAACGACGGTACGTTGACGATGCGGACGGACTCGACGTACTCTCCGCTTTTTCGGTAGTAGGCTTCCACGCGCCCGGCGGGCACTTCCAGCGCGACGACCCCTTCCGTCCGGGGCTGCACGAGCCCGTGTTCCAGTAGCACGGTGACCGTCCCGATGGTCCCGTGGCCACACATGGGCAGGCATCCGCTCGTCTCGATAAAGACCAGCCCGATGTCGCAGTCCGGCCGTCGACTCGGATAGAGCAGGCTGCCCGACATCATGTCATGGCCGCGCGGCTCGAACATCAGCCCGGTGCGAATCCAGTCATAGTGCGCCATGAAGTCGAGCCGCTTTTCGGCCATGGTGTCACCCTGTAGCTGCGGCGCGCCACCTACCACCACGCGCACCGGGTTGCCGCAGGTATGTGCATCGATGCAGGAGAACGTATAGCGCGCCATCACTTCGCCTGCTGTTCGATGTAAGCATGGACCAGACGCTCCAGCGTGCCAAGCGGCACGTCGCCCTGCCGCAGCACGACTTCATGGAAGTCGCGAAGATCAAAGCGCTCGCCCAGCCGGGTCTCGGCCTCCCGGCGCAGGCGCAAGATCGTCAGCTCCCCCATCTTGTAGGCCAGCGCTTGCCCGGGCCAACTGATGTAGCGGTCCACCTCGGTCGTGATCTCGTGCAGCGAGAGCGCCGTGTTGGCGGCCATGTAGTCGATGGCCTGCTGGCGTCTCCACCCCAGTGCATGCAGGCCAGTATCGACCACCAGGCGACAGGCCCGCCACATCTCATAGGTCAGACGGCCGAACTCCCGGTAGGGGTTGGCATAGAAGCCCACCTCTTTGCCCAGCTTTTCGGCATACAGTGCCCATCCTTCTCCAAAGGCCGAAAAAGACACCCACTGCCGGAAGGGATGCACGCCGGTGAGTTCCTGCCGAATTGCATATTGCAGATGATGGCCGGGCACGGCTTCGTGCAGCGTCAATGCCTCCAGCACGTAAAGCGGCCGTCCGTCGAGCGGGTAAGGATTGACCCAGTAATTGGCCCCCGTGCGCGACTCCGGCGGAGCCGGAATGTAGCGACCGCCAGTGTATCGGGGCTGCAGATGCGGCGGCACCGGTGCCACACCGTAGGGCTGACGGGGCAGGATGCGCACATGAAACAGCGCGGGCAGGCGTCCGTCCATCTGCTTGGCAATCCAGGCCGCCTCGCGCAGCAGCTCATCGGCCGAGCGTGCATAGAAGCGCGGATCGGTCCGGAGAAAATGCAGAAACTCCTGGAAGCTCCCCCGAAAGCCGGTGCGCCGCATGACCGAGTCCATCTCCGCACGAATGCGGGCCACCTCACGCCGACCGATCTCGTGCACCTCTTCGGGCGTCAGGTCCAGCGTCGTATAGTAGCGCACCAGGTGTTCATAGTAGGCCCGCCCCTCGGGTAAATCTGAAAGTGCCGTGGTCGTCCGCGCCCCGGGAATGTATTCCGTCTCCATAAACTGCAGAAAGTCCCGGTAAGCCGGGATCACCTGCGTCCGGATCACCCGGAGCGCCTTTGCCCGCAGTTGCTGCTGCACCGAATCCGGGATGCCCGGAGGAAACTCCCGAAACGGTCGGAAAAACACGCTTTGTGCCGGGTCATCCACGATGTAACCCGTGATGGTGGCCGTGTAGTTCTGCAGCACCACCTTTGGTTGCATGATGCCCTGCCGCAGTCCCTCGCGCATCAGCGCGATGTGCTGCGCCATGTAGGTCGGCACAGCCTCCAGCCGGGCCAGGTAGTTGCGGTAGTCCGCCTCGGTGCGCAACGTCAGCCATTCGGGCAGCCGTCCCAGCGCAATGTGAAAGCCGTCGTCCGAGGTAATAGGAATCAGGTACCCGCGATAGCGATAGACGGCCCGCTGGTGCGTCAGCCAGTGCCGGAAAATGTCGTAGGTGATGCGGTCGTCTTCGGGAAGTTGCGCTGGATCGATGGTGTCCAGTCGTTGTTCGACCTGCGCCCAGAACGAGTCGCGCCGGGCCAGGTCGGCCGGCGTCATGGAGGGCAACCGGTCGTCGTAGGTGTGCACGCCCACATAGGTGGCCGTAAGCGGGTTCTCACGCAGCAGAAACGCCCAGCTTTCGTCCAGCAGCGCACGAAATTGTGCCGCCGGATCCGGCGCCGGTCGGCAGGCGCCCAGCAGACCGGCCAGCAGGAGTAGCCAGCTCCATCGAAGCGTCTTCATCGGGGTGCGATCGTCTGTTGAAGGACACGCCGGGCAAAGCGTACCATGGCATCCACCAGTTCGACGGCCGCCGCCTCGGCCGCTTCCGCATCGCCTTCGGCGATCTGTTCCATCAAATGCGCATGCAGTCGAATGGACGCCTCCAGATCACCTTCGTGGTGATAGGCATACCAGAAACGCCGGCTCAGCGTGTGCAGCGGCGCCGCCGCCCGCACGGCAAACCGGTTGTGGCAGGCCTTCTCAACCAGCCGGTCAAACAGGCGATCCAGTTGCATGAAAAGCTCCAGATCGGACTCGCCGAGTCGACGCATCGAACGGGCCAGCTCGGCAAACTGGTCCCGCTCCTTCGGCCGCGCCAGTCGGGCCGCTCGCCGCGCCATCAGCCGGTCCAGCTCCCGCCGTACCTCCAGCGCGGCCAGCTGATCGGTCAGGTTGATTTCCGCAATGTAAATGCCCTTGCGGGGCAGCACGGTCACCAGCTGCTCCTGCGCCAGCCGGAGCACCGCCTCCCGAAGCGGCGTGCGCCCCAGACCGAGTTCCTGGATCAGTTCTTTTTCGGTGACGATCGTGCCCGGGGCCAGTTGCAGCGTCACGATGCGATGCTCCAGCGCTTCGTAGGCCCGATCGGCCAGACTTGTACGTTTTACGTTCATGGTTCAGGTGATCTCCGGTGCGACGTAGCAGGTCTTGACTACCGTATAGAATTCCTGTGCATAGCGCCCCTGCTCCTTTGGACCGTAGCCGGACGCCTTGTGCCCGCCGAACGGAATGTGATAGTCCAGTCCGGCCGTCGGAAGGTTGACCATCACGGTACCGGCCTGCGCGTGTCGCCGAAAGTGGTGGGCATACTTGAGCGAGCGCGTGAAAATCCCGGCCGAAAGTCCGTAGTCCGTGTCGTTCGCCACGGCCAGCGCCTCCTCATAGTCGCGCACGCGAATGAGCGTGGCCACCGGCCCGAAGATTTCCTCCCGGTTGATCGTCATGCGGTTGTTCGTCTCGTCAAACAGCGCGGGCGCCAGATAAAACCCCGGCGTTTCCAGCTCCAGGCGCTGCCCTCCACAGGCCAACACAGCGCCCTCCTGCTGTCCCAGCTCAATGTAATGCAGAATGCGCTGCAGCTGCGCCTCGTCGATGACCGGCCCGATGTGGGTGTTCGGGTCCAGCGCCGACCCGACCCGGAGCTGCCGGATGCGTTCCAGCAGCGCCGCGCGGAAGCGCTCGTAGATGCCCTCGGTGACGATCAGCCGACTGGAGGCCGTGCAGCGCTCCCCGGCCGAAAAGTACGCGCCGTTCACAGCCACTTCGACGGCCGCCTCCAGAGGCGCATCGTCCAGCACCACGAGCGGATTCTTGCCGCCCATCTCCACCTGCACGCGGATCATGCGCCGGGCACACGCTTCGGCCACCTGGCGCCCGACTTCGCGCGAGCCCGTAAAGCTGATGGCCGACACACCCGCCTGCGCCACCAGTGCGGCTCCTACCGTGCCGTCGCCCAGCACCATATTGAAAGCGCCCGGCGGCAGTCCGGATCGCGACAGGATCTCGGCCAGCGCCCAGGAGCTGCCCGGCGCCTGCTCGGCCGGCTTCAGCACCACCGTATTGCCATAGGCCAGCGCTGGCGCCACCTTCCAGGCCGGGATGGCGATGGGAAAGTTCCAGGGTGTGATGAGCCCCACCACCCCGACCGGCTCCCGGATCAGGTCGATCTCCACACCGGGGCGCACCGAGCGCAGGTGCTCGCCGCCCATCCGAAGCGCCTCGCCTGCGAAAAACTTGAAGATCTGCCCGGCCCGCTTCACCTCGCCAATGGCCTCCCTCAGCGTCTTGCCCTCTTCGCGGGCCAGGAGCGTGCCCAGCTCCTCGGCGCGGGCCAGAATCTCGCTACCCACCCGATCCAGCACGTCGAAGCGTTCCTGGGGCGTCGAAGCCGCCCAGCGTGGAAAAGCTGCCGCAGCCGCCTCGACGGCCGCCCGCACGTCGGCCTCCGTACCCTGCGCGTAGTGTCCGATGACGTCGCGCGTGTCGGACGGATTGACGTTTGGGAACGTCTCGGGGCCTACCACCCACTCACCGTTAATAAAGTGTCCGTAGGTTTTTGTCTGCATGGCTCAGTCTCTCGGGTTTTCAGAGCAGGTCTTCGATCTCCGCGTGTGCGTCCAGTGCCTTTCGAATAAGAGCTTCCACGGCCCGGCGCCGCTCACCCTGCAGGGGCTGGCGGGGCAGCCGTACGTGCTCGCTGCACACGCCCACCATGGCCTGCGCCAGCTTGATGTGCTGCACCAGTTGCGGCGAAGCGTCCAGATGCAGCAGCGGCTTGAACCACCGGTAGAGCCGCCGCGCATCATCAAGCCGTCCCGCCCGCGCCAACCGAAACAGTGCCATGCTCTCGCGCGGGAAGGCATTGGTGAGTCCGGCCACCCAGCCATCGGCACCGGCAGCCACCCCTTCCAGCACCAGGTCGTCCACCCCCACGAAGAGCCGGTAGCGGTCGCCCGTGTGCACACGGATGTCCGTGATGCGCCGCACGTCTTCCGACGATTCCTTGACGGCCACGATGCGTGGCTCGTCGGCCAGATCGGCCAGCATTTCGGACGTTACGTCCACGCCGTAGAGCACCGGATTGTTGTAGAGCATCAGGGGCAGATCGGTCGCCTGCACCAGCGCCCGAAAATGAGCCAGCGTCTCATGCGGCAGCGCATTGTAGAGCAACGCCGGAAGTGCCATGAAGCCCTGCACGCCCAGCGTGGCCGCCCGCTCGGCAAAGCGGCAGGCCGCACGCGTGGTCGTTTCGGCCACACCGGCCAGAACGGGCACGCGTCCGTCGGCCGCCGCCAGCGCCTCCCGCAGCACCAGTTCCTTTTCTTCCGGGCTCAGCACGCTGCCCTCACCCAGCGTCCCCAGCATGATCAGCCCGTCCACACCGCCTTTGATGAGAAAATCCACCAGGCGGTGCAAGCCGGCCACGTCCACGCGATCCTCTTCGGTGAACGGCGTCGTTACGGCGGGGAAAACGCCCTGCCAGTTCGGCCCAGAAGTTTCCATTAGTGAGCGCGCTATTTTCTGACCGTTTATGTGAACATCAGTAATATATCAGCAACATCATCGAAAAGCAAGCCGCTCAGATCTGACCAGATATCACGCAGGCTATTAACCCACCAGGCGTTTAATGATTTCGTGGAAGGCATGCAACCGCGACACGTCGGACAAACCCACCTGCCATGCAAACGTAGACCATCCGCCCATGCCCGATCCAACGTCCCAGCTGAAAGCCGTACGCCAGGAAACCCGTGAGCGCTTCGCCCGGATATGCAATCTCGTTTTCAAGACGGCCCTGCATGCGGCGTCTTCAATCGGCTTCAAATACCAGGTTCTCGTCTATGCCCCATTTCGCGCGCCGGGCCTCTCGGCCGATCTCTCTATGCGTGTACGGGAAAAAAACAAAGGTTTTGCACAAAAGCAGTACCATCCCCCTGCGACCACGCCCGGCACACGAGTTTGCTACACGGCGTCCGGGGCAGCCTTTCAACCACGCGCGGACGGCCTCGCATTCCCATGCAGTTGGTCCACCGGATGAGACAGGCCCGAGGTGTGCTGGATAAGCAACTGCTCTGCGAACGCCACGGAAGGGGCATGTTCTACTGACGATTCGCGTCAACATGGCAGAGATGCAGTTTGCCGGGCACGTCGTAGGCGTCGATCTGGGTCAGCACCGGGAACTACTGTACGTGGCTCTCCTGCACTCCAGTTACGATCATGTTGCCGATGTTAACGCCTTCATGGAGACTGCGACGAATTTACGTCCACTACCCGAGCCGCGAAACTTCCCGAGGCTTCCTCCATTGGCATGGAGACGTTCCCCGTCTGCGCCGGACGGGGCTCGGGATAGAGGGGACTGACCGCCTTGCTGTACCTGCTGTTCTGGTAACACACGTCGAACCATGCCTTCTTCTGCAACGAAATCCCTTGTGACCCGACTGCTCAAGGCTTTTGCGGCGCACTTCGGCGCCCCTGCCCCAGCCGTCGTGGCCCGGGCGCCCGGTCGGGTCAACCTGATCGGCGACCACACGGACTACAACGACGGCTTCGTCCTGCCCATGACGCTCAACCGGGCGGTCTATCTGGCTGTGCGTCCCCGCCCGGATCGAGAGGTACGGCTGCTGTCGCTCAACCTTGACGAAGCGATCCGCTTTGAGATGGACACGTCCCTGACCGAAACGCCCCGCTGGGCGGCCTACGTGCAGGGCGTGGTGACCGAACTGCACCGCCGTGCGCTGCTGCCAGGTGGCTTCGAAGGCGTGCTCTACGGCGACGTGCCGCTCGGCTCGGGCCTCAGCTCGTCGGCCGCCCTGGAAGTGGCTACGCTCGTGGCGCTGCAGTGTCTGTTTGGCTTCGCCATGGCGGGCGAGGAAGCCGCCCGCCTGTGCCAGTACGTGGAGCATACCTACGTGGGCGTGCGGTGCGGTATCATGGACCAGTTCGCCTCGCGGCTGGGACGCCGGGGCCATGCGCTGTTTCTGGACTGCCGGAGCCTGGCCTACCGGCACGTGCCCGTGCACCTGAAAGACTGGCTGTTCGTGATCATCGACAGCCGGGCGCCCCGCGAGCTGGCCACCTCGCGCTACAACGAACGCCGGGCCGAATGCGAGGCCGGCGTGGCCTTCTTCCGACGCTTCGATCCGGAGATCCAGGCACTTCGTGACGTTTCGCCCGAGCTGCTCTGGGCCCATCCGGACCGGCCCACCCCGACGATCTGGCGCCGCTGCCGCCACGTGGTGGAAGAAAACCGACGCGTGCAGGAAGCCGTCGCCGATCTGGAACAGGACCGACTGGAGGCCTTCGGCCGGCGGATGAACGCCTCGCACAACAGCTTGCGCGACCTCTACGAGGTCAGCTCCCCGGCGCTGGATCTGATCGTCGATATGGCGCGTCAGGTCGAAGGTGTGCTGGGCGCGCGCTTGACCGGAGCTGGCTTCGGCGGCTGCACCGTGGTCCTTGTCCACCGCGACGCCCTGCCCGAACTTGAGCAGCGTGTCGCCCGGGCCTACGAAGCGACGTTCGGCCGACAACCGGCCTTCTACCCGATGGACCACAACGTCGAAGCCGGTCCCATCTGGCCGGAAACGGCCGCCCTGCCGATCTCTTCGGCCTCCGGGGACGACGAAGCGAAAACTTCCGCCGAATAACCCCACCGCTTTCCTGCACAAGCGCCCCCTCGGCCAATTCGAACGCCAGCGCGCCCTCTGCTGCGCGTACGAGAAACTGCAACCCGTCCAGCCACGCCGGATCGATCCGGTCCACGCGCGACGTCGCCCTGAAGAAAAAGGATGGGACGGCGGATAAGGCCAGGGCAGCTGCGCCAGTTCGACGGGCCGTAACGCGCGAAGCGGAATCCGAACATCCTGCCAGTCCTCGCGCAGCGAAACGGTAGCCGCCCACACACCCCGTTCTGATCGACCAGGACCACCTCGAGCCGTCGCACGTTCTGCCGCGTACGGGCCCACACGCGCAGGTGCAACCCGGCAACAGGCCACAGGGTGATCTTTAGAGGTAAACCAAGAGCGGGGACGCCCGAATTGATCCGGGCAGGCTGTTCGCCATCACGCGGTACAACTTCCTGCTCGTAGCCCGGGGGCTTATCGTTGCGCCGCGCGATGCTCCACATGAAACCTTCTGCGGGCAGTCACCTGTAATGTGTAGCCCTGCGGGGGAGGCCGCGTCCGATGAACCCGCGGGGTATCCGGAAGCGGCGCGGCGCTTCGTCTGGATTACGCTCCGGGCTGCTGCTTTACGTGCAGCAGCCCTTTTCTTTACAAGTCGCGACCGATACGGTGGTAACCTTTCGGCGAAACTATTCCCACGTATGCGGGGCACCACGAACGCAGGTCGCGCACGCGCCGGTGCAGCTCCCAAACCGACACTAGGAAGGCTTCGTCGTCCAGATAGGTGATGATCCGTACAGACATGGAACCGTTGTTAAGCTACTTCTTGTAAGAACTATGTCGTCGCGTGTGGAGGCCGCGCCCGTCGAAACACGCGGCGTACCTGGGAGGGCAGCGCGGTGCCTGACCCGGGTCACCTACCAGGCTGCTGCACATAAAGCAGCAGCCTTTTTTGTATTTGCGACCGATGCGACGCCAGTCTCGAGGTTTTTCCGCATCGACCGCGGGACTATCCCCGCGTATGCGGGGGCACCCCCGTTTCGGGGATGGAAGATCGCTTTGGGCGAGGACTATCCCCGCGTATGCGGGGGCACCCGGTGTAAGGACTGATGATGGTGATGGGGACGGGGACTATCCCCGCGTATGCGGGGGCACCGATGTCGCGCGCTGCAAAGCCGAAGGCCAGAAGGGACTATCCCCGCGTATGCGGGGGCACCCATCCCCCAGTACACGGATACCCGGGGGACTGGGGACTATCCCCGCGTATGCGGGGGCACCCCCTACCCGGGCTTCTCACTACATCACAAGCGGGGACTATCCCCGCGTATGCGGGGGCACCCCGCCCGCGAGCGGATTGAGCGGCCGCGTATCAGGACTATCCCCGCGTATGCGGGGGCACCCGGCTGGTAGACGACTCTCGGCCGTTTACGGAGGGACTATCCCCGCGTATGCGGGGGCACCTAAATCTATTTGCGGGTTTACGCACCGGCACAAGGACTATCCCCGCGTATGCGGGGGCACCAGCCCGACTTTTGAAATCAGTACTGCGCAGCTGGGACTATCCCCGCGTATGCGGGGGCACCC
>WFPM01000205.1 GCA_015487635.1 Rhodothermus sp. | reverse complement strand
GAGTCGGTTGATCCTACCCAGTATACGACCTCTATTCCGCTCACCAACTTCCCGAATACAGAATTCAACTACAAATTTTACGTAGACTTTGAGGCCGAGGGATGGCCGGACGGCTGGGAGGAGCCACTGGACTACGGCGGAAGCAACAGGCGGTTCGTCTTCACCGGCGAAAACCCGCAGGACCTGGGCGTGCAGTTCTTTAACGACGTGCGGGAAGGGAACGTGATTCCAGAGGGCACGCAGATCGACGTGACCTTCCAGGTCGACATGAGTCCGGCGCTGAACTTCCAGGTGAAGCGTGCCTTCGATCCGTCAAAAGACAGCGTCTATGTAGTCTTCGAAGATCCGCTCTGGCGACTGACGCAGGCGCTGCCGCTCGGTCTGAGCGACCTGGATCCCCTGTTGCTCTCAGATCCGGATGGCGATCTGATCTACACAGGCACGATTACCGTTACCGGTCCGACCTACAACGGCATTGGATTCCGTTACCGTTACGGTAACGCGGTGGATGGTTACGTGGATGAGGGCGAGGGCGGCTTCGCGCCCGGGCGCCGTCGCTATCAGTACATTATGCCCTCGGCGGCTAAGAACTGGCCGACCGAATACACGATGCCGCTCGTACAATTCCAGGAAAGCGGCGCGCTGCCGTTCGAGTGTAACCCGACGGCCGATGTGGCCTCGCTGCCGCAGGATGTGCAGGACCTCTGCTATCCGGCCGGTACTTCGCCCACGGCCGTCGAGCCGATCGACGGGGCGCGGCCCGAACGCTTCACGTTGAGCCGCAATTATCCGAATCCATTTGCGGACCGCACGACGTTCGAGTACACGCTGCCCGAGACGCAGCCCGTGCGCGTGCGCGTCTACGACCTGCTGGGTCGCGTGGTGGCCACGCTGGTCGACGAGGTGCAGCCGGCCGGCACCTACCGGGTTACGTTCCGCGCCGACGGGCTCTCGAGCGGCATCTATGTCTACCGCCTGGAGACGCCCTCGGGCATCTTCGCCCGCAAGATGATGATCGTCCGGTAAGCCCGGGCGCATGAGATGGGCGGGGTCGGAGCACTACATCCATAGGTCCGGCAGCTCCGACCCCGCCCGATTTTTTCGAGGACTGTTTTAGTATGCCACGAAGGTGCAGCCGAAGTAGCACTTTTTCTTGACGGTACTTCGCTGCGCTTCGCACCTGACTACGAGTACAGACGCGCCTGTACAGGCCACGAAGGCGTAGCCGAAGTGGCGCCAGGAGACGGCACGCCGCTTACAGGCACGGGCGAATCCGTGAAGAAAAATCCGAAAATCATGCACAGGCTCTGGCTGTTTGCGCTGCTGGTCTGGTATGGAGCGACCGCTACGTGGGCGCAGGTGGTCTGGACCGATCCTGCGGTGGTGCGTGTGGATCGGCCCGTCACGATCTACTTCAATGCAAAGGAAGGTACCGGCGGGCTGGCCGGCTACACGGGCGACGTCTATGCGCATACGGGCGTCATCACGAACGAAAGCCGCACGGACACCGACTGGCGCTACGTGAAGGCGGACTGGGGCGAAAACCGTGCGGACATCCGCATGGAGCGTATTGGCGAAGATCTCTATCGCCTGCACATCCCCGACATTCGCGCCTACTATCAGGACTACTCGGGCACGCCGCCGTCCGGAGCGCCGCCGTGGGACAACATCTACGACGAGCAGATTCGCAAGCTGGCTTTCGTCTTTCGAAATGCCGACGGCTCACGCGAGGGCAAAGACGTAGGCGGCCGCGACATCTTCGTGGACGTGGCGCCGCCCGGTCTGGCCGTCACGTTTGCCGCGCCAAGCGTTACGCCGCTGCGACCGCTCATCGCTCCGCGCGATACCAGCGTGGAGCTCGTCGCCGTGGCCGATCCGGGTGCCGATGCCACGCTAACGGCCTTCCGCCTGCTGGTCGATGGCACGGAGGTGGCGCGGACCACCGACGACACGCTCCGCTACACGCTGACGCTGAACACGCCCGGTCGTTTCGACGTGCAGGCCATTGCCGAGAACTCACTGGGCGAGGCCGATACGGCCGCCTTTTACGCCGTCCGCAACCCCGCCGTCGAGGACCGGCCGCGTCCGCCCGGCATCGAAGACGGGATCAACTATGATCCGAACGATCCCACACGTGTTACGCTTTCGCTCTATGCCCCCGGCAAGTCGTTTGTCTACGTGATCGGCGACTTCACGAACTGGGAGGTGGACCCGGCCTACTTCATGTACCGCGACGCACCGCGGCCCGACAGCGTCCACTGGTGGATCACCATCGAAGGACTCACGCCGGGGCAGGAGTACGCTTTCCAGTATTTCATCGACGGCGAATTGCGGCTGGCCGATCTGTTTACCCACAAAGTGCTCGATCCCTGGCACGATCCGTTCATCCCGAGCAGCACGTATCCGAACCTGAAGCCCTACCCGACCGGCAAGACCGAAGGGATCGTGGCCGTGCTGCAACCCGGCGCACCGCCGTATCAATGGCAGGTGACCGACTTTAAGCGACCGCCCGCCCACGAACTGGTCATTTATAAGCTGCTTGTGCGGGACTTTGTGGCCAGACACGACTACGCCACGCTCATCGACACGCTCGACTACCTGAAGCGTCTGGGCGTTAACGCCATCGAACTGATGCCCGTGGCTGAGTTCGACGGCAACATCAGCTGGGGCTACAACCCGGCCTTCCATCTAGCACCCGACAAGTACTACGGTCCGGCCAACGACCTCAAACGCTTCGTGGACGAGTGCCACCGCCGCGGCATTGCCGTCATCCTCGATGTCGTCTATAACCATGCCACGGGCAACTCGCCTCTGGTACAGCTCTACGGTCCCACTCCGGACAACCCCTTCATCAACATCCCCGCCCGCCATCCCTTCAACGTCTTCTATGACCTGAACCACGAGCATCCGTACATCCAGTACTGGCTCGACCGAGCCAACCGCTACTGGCTCGAAGAATTCCGCGTGGATGGCTTCCGTTTCGACCTTTCGAAGGGCTTTACGCAGAAGTATACCGACAACGACGTCGGGGCCTGGAGTGCCTACGACGCCTCGCGCATCCGGCTGCTCAAGCGCATGGCCGATGCGATCTGGGCCGTCGACTCCACGGCCTACATCATTCTGGAGCACTTTGCGGACAATCAGGAAGAAAAAGAGCTGGCCGCCTACGGGCAGGATCGGGGGCGTGCCGGCATGTTGCTCTGGCACAACCTGAACCGCGCCTTCAGCCAGAGCGTGATGGGGTATCTGAACGATCCGAATTTTTCGTCCGATCTGACCACGATCTACTACAAAAACCGGGGATTCCCGACGCCTAACCTGGTGACTTACATGGAAAGCCACGACGAACAGTGGCTCATGTACCGGATGCGGGCCTACGGCGCCCGGCGGGGATCTTACGACGTGCGGAGTCTGCCCGTGGCACTGGATCGGATGAAACTGGCCGGAGCGTTTTTCTTCACGGTGCCGGGGCCGAAGATGATCTGGCAGTTCGGCGAGCTGGGCTACGGCTATGGCGAGCGCGGCGAGCAGTGCCTGGAAGGGGCCGGCGATAGCTGTCCGTCCATTGCGCCCGGCCGCACCGATCCCAAGCCCATCCGCTGGGATTATCGCAACGATCCGCTCCGGATGAAGCTGTATAAGACCTGGGCCGAGTTGCTCAGGCTCCGACGCGAACACGCCGTGTTTCGGAGTCCGGAGACGCAAGTGCGCATGCGGCTGCAGCATGGCGTGCCCGGCCGATGGATCTCGCTCACGCACCCCGAGCTGAGCGTTGTGGTGGTGGGCAACTTCGGCCTGGAGCCGCTGGTGGTCACGCCCACGTTCCCGCAGACGGGCACCTGGTACGACTACTTCAACGGCGACTCGCTGGTGGTCAGCGATCCGAACACGGGCATCGAGCTGCTGCCTGGCGAATTCCGACTTTACACAAACCGGTACATCGGCCGGGCCGAGTCGGGGTTGATCACCGTGGGCATTGCGCCGGACGAGGTTCCGGCGTTGCCGGACCGTGTGCGGCTGGAGGCCCCGTTCCCGAACCCGTTCCGCACGCGGGTCACGTTCCGCTACGCCCTTCCCAAGCCGGTCCGGATCAGGCTGGCCGTCTATGACCTGCTGGGCCGCCAGGTTGCCATGCTGGTGGACGGCCTGCAGGCGGCCGGGCAGCACACGATCACCTGGACGCCTGAAAAGCTGGCGGCCGGGCTGTATCTGGTGCGGCTCGAAGCCGGCGGCCACACGGAAACCCGTCCGGTGCTGTTTGCCCCCTGAAGAGCGACCATCCTCTGCACAAAAGACCTTGCCTCATGCGACACCTGTTGCTGCTGGCCCTGCTGCTGATCGGATGCGCGCCGGAGCGTCCCTCCGGTCCCCGCGTACCCGACTGGGCGGCCGATGCCGTCTGGTACCAGATTTTCCCCGAGCGCTTCTGGAACGGCGATCCCACGAACGATCCAACCCGGGAGTCGCTGGAGTATCCACCTGCCGTGCCCGAGGCGCCGCCCTCGTGGCGGATTTCGCCCTGGACCGGCGACTGGTACGCCCGCGACGACTGGGAACGAGAAATGGGCGATGATTTCTACGAAAGCTATGCGGTCTTTCACCGGCGCTACGGCGGCGATCTGCAGGGCGTGATCGACCGGCTCGACTATCTGCAGGAGTTGGGCATCACGGCCATCTACTTTAACCCGGTTTTCTACGCCCGCTCGCTGCACAAGTACGACGGCAACACCTATCACCACATCGACCCGTACTTCGGGCCCGATCCGGAAGGCGACCTGGCACTCATGGCACAGGAAACCGAAGACCCGAACACCTGGCACTGGACGGCCGCCGATAGTTTGTTTCTGCGGCTAATCCGGGAAGCCCATGCCCGCGGCATCCGCGTGATCATCGACGGCGTGTTCAACCACACGGGCCGCGACTTTTTCGCGTTTGCCGACCTGCGCCGCCGCCAGCAGGACTCGCCCTACAAGGACTGGTACATCGTCTACAGTTTCGACGACCCGGCCACGCCCGACACAAACGAGTTCGACTACGAGGGCTGGTGGGGCGTCAAGACGCTGCCCGTCTTTGCAGACAACGAGGACGGCACCGACCTGCATCCCGGCCCCAAGCGCTACATCTTCCACGCCACGGCCCGCTGGATGGACCCCGACGGCGACGGCGATCCGTCCGACGGCATCGATGGCTGGCGGCTCGACGTAACGAACGAGGTGCCCGTGGGCTTCTGGGCCGACTGGAACGCCTACGTGCGGGAGCTGAACCCGAACGCCTACACGGTTACCGAACTCTGGCAGGACGCCAGCGAGATGATCGTGCAGGGCGGCTTTTCGGCCACGATGAACTACTATGCGTTTGCCTTTCCGGTGAAGGCGTTTCTGATCGACTTCGGCCTGGAGGCGTCCGCGTTTGCCCGCCTGCTCGACGAGCGGCGCAATCGCTATCCGGTTGCCGTGCAGTACGCCATGCAGAACCTGATCGATTCGCACGACACCGACCGGCTGGCGTCGATGATCGTCAACCGGGATCCGGCGGATGTGCATCGCGAGCAGTTCGGCTACGACCGCGACGTTTCGCCGCGCCACAACCCGGATTATGACGTGCAGGCGCCTGACGCCACCGACCGGGCCATTCAGCGCCTGGTGGCTCTTTTCCAGATGACCTACGTGGGTGCGCCGATGATCTACTACGGCACGGAGGTGGGCATGTGGGGCGCCGACGACCCAGACGATCGCAAGCCCATGGTCTGGCCCGAACTGACCTACGCTGACGAGGCGTCCGATCCGCTGGGCCGGCCGCGCCGTCCCGATCCGGTGCGTTTCGACAGCACACTCTTTCGCTTCTACCGGCAGGCCATCGCCCTGCGGAAGCAATCGGCCGCGCTGCGTCGTGGCACGTTCGAAGTGCTGCAGGCCGACGGCGGGCTGTTCGTGTTCCGGCGAGCACTGGCGGACGAGCAGGTGCTGGTGGCGCTCAACCGCGAGGAGAACGCGCGTGAAGTGGCCCTGTCGATGCCCGAAGCGGAGCGTTTCCGGGTGCGACTGGCCACGGTGTCCGAGGGCTACGCCGTCACTGCCACGGCCGATACGCTTCGTCTGATGCTTCCGCCCCTGAGCGGCCTTGTGCTGGTCGGGGAGTGAAGCAGAAAGCGTCTGTGGATCCGGCAATTCTTCGCGCTAAACGCCGGATGGAATAAAGCACGAAATGCTGTTTACCTGAGGAAGGCAAACAGAAAGACAACGAGTGTTCCGATCTGTCCCACCCAGAAGATAAACATCCACCGGATCAGGTCGGCACGCGTTCCGGCTATCTGGGTGCTCAACTTCACCTCCAGGCAAGCAATTTCTTCAGTCAAACGACGGTCCAGCCGAGCCACCTCTTCGGTGATCCGATTGGCCAGCCGGCTCAGGGAGGCAGCACTTTCAGAATGACCAGGGTGAAGTCGTCGTCGTTGTTGGCCGGGCGGCCGGTGAACTGCTCGACGGCCTGGCGCACGGCCTCGATGATGGCTTGTGCCGATGCATGGCGGTGGGCCTGCAGGCAGGCAAGCAGGCGGTCTTCGCCGAAGGGTTCGTCGCCGGGGCCCATCGCTTCGGTAACGCCGTCGGTAAACAGCACAAGCAGGTCGCCTGGGGCGAGCGACAGGCGTTCGGCTTCGTAGCGGGCGTCGGGAAGCACACCCAGCAGGAGACCGCCCTGGCTCAGGCGTCTCGCGTGGCCCGAGGCGCGCAACAGCAGGGGCGGGTTGTGACCGGCGTTTACGTAGACAAGCTGACGGGTGGAGGGGGTGTAGCGCGCCTGGAAAAACGTGATGAAGCGGTCGGCCTCGGTGTTTTCGCAGACGACGCGGTTGATCTGGGCGGTGCTCTGCTCCAGCGTGCTTTCGAGCGGCACGAGCACGTGCAGGCAGGCCTGCAGGTTGGCCATGAGCAGGGCAGCGGCCATCCCTTTACCGGCCACGTCGGCGATGGCCAGGCGCAGACTTCCGTCGGGTTCGCGAAGTACGTCGTAGTAGTCGCCGCCCACCTCCTGGCTGGGCAGGGCACAGGCGGCCAGCTCCACGCCCGGCACTTCGGGCAGTTGCCGGGGCAGCAGGCGCTGCTGAATCTGGCGGGCTTGCTGCAGCTCACGCTCCAGGTGCTGGCGTTCAATCTGGGCTTCGATCAGAAACGTGTTGCGGATGGCCGAGGCGGCCAGCGTGCCCAGCGCGTAGAGAAACTCCAGTTCGCCCGGACCGTAGGGCGCGCCGTTGATACGCCGGCCCAGGCCCAGCACGGCCTGGGTGACGCCCTGTTGCCGGATGGGCAGCACCAGGTAAAGCTGAAAGGCCCGCAGCCAGTCCCAGGCGGGGGGTGCTTCTTCGAGCAGCAGCGGCTGTTCGAGGCGGCCCAGCTGTTCGATGCACTCCGGGGGTAGTGAGGAGGGGAGCCCGCGGCTGGCCAGTACCTCGAACGTGGCATTGCCGTCGGCAGCCTCGATGCGGACCAGCAACAGGTAGCGGTTGATGAGAAGCTGGCCCATCAACGCCAGCGAGAGCAGATGCGCCAGTCGATTTCGATCGATTGTCGCATTGAATTCCTGTGCCAGCTCGAAGAGCGTATCGAGTTGCTGCAGGCGCAGGTCCAGATCCCGGTTGGCTTGTTGTAGCTCTTCGATGAGCAGCGCGTTGTGCAGCGCGGCGGCCGACAGCGTGGCCAGCGCCTGCACGAACTCCAGTTCGCGCTTCGAAAAAGGCTGGCCCGTGGCCTTGCGGCCCAGCACCAGCAGACCCAGCAGCCGGTGGCGAAACATCAGGGGCACCAGCAGGCAGAGTCCCCGGGCGCGCAGGGTTTCGGGCACGTCCGCATCGTGCAGCAGGCGGTCCGTATCCGGCAGCGGCAGCGACAGCTCGGTGCCCGGCGTCAGGTCGATCGGGCCCCGGGCGTCGGCCACCCGGAAGCGTTGCGTCAGCGGGTCGAACAGCAGCACGGCACCGCGCGTGACCAACAGCTTGCTCAGCGTCGAGAGCAGCAGATTGCGCACGACGGCCGCCCGGTCGTCGGAGGTGCTCAGCAGGCGGCTGGCTTCGTAGAGCGCCCGCAGGTCGAAGCGATCGGTCGGTCTGACGGTGGAGGCGTCGCTCATGGTGCCGACGCTGCGGGGATTTCGTCCAGGTGTACAACCTCAGCCTGGCGTGCGCGGCCGTCGGCCAGGTGCAGCCGCACGCAGGTTTTGACACGGTGGAAACCCTCACGTCCGGCAGCCCCCGGGTTCAGGTAGAGCATGCCGCCCAGCGAGGGGACGCGCTCGATGCGCAGGATGTGGCTGTGACCGCAGATGAACACGTCCGGCCGCTTCTGACGCAGACGGGCGACGATACCCGGCGCCCAGCGGCCGGGACGGCCGCCGATGTGCGTCATCCAGGTGCGCAGCCCTTCCAGCGTCAGCCAGAGCTCTGCTGGAAGGCGCCGTCGCAGCTCGGGACCATCGATGTTGCCGTAAACGGCATGGACGGGCGCCAGCGCTTCGAGTCGCTCGAGCACTTCAAGCGAGCCCACATCGCCGGCGTGCAGGATCAGATCGACGCCTGCCAGTGCTTCGGGCAGCGCCGGATGGAAAAAGCCGTGCGTGTCGGAGAGAATGCCGAGGATCATCGCACCGAATACAACCCCGTTACCCGCCTGCTGGTCTGATGCGCCTTCAGCGCAACGTCAGGCGCAGGCCCGCCTGCACACGCGGCGTGGCTTCTTCGGTTTCCGAGGACCAGAACAGCAACGGAAGCCCCACGAAAGGCGAAAGCTGATAGGACGGCCGGTTGTACTCCAGGCCTCCCTGCACCCAGACGATGCCGCCGTTGTAGGTACGCTCCCAGACGGTCTCTTCCTCGGCACCACGCTTGCCGGCCCCTTCCGTTACGGTGCGCGTCTCGCGGGCCGACTCCATCAGGTTGTAGTAGCGGGCCGTACCTGTTAGGCCTACAAAGACATTGCTGCGGGCTGGGTTGAGCAGCAATGCATAGGTCATCAGCAGGTGCAACTCCCAGCCGAAGGCCTGCTGGTAGGTGATTTCGAAGCGCGGCGGCGGGTCGGCGGCGATTAGCGCGGCGTTCGGTTGCGGTTCGGCTTGCTCCAATGGCGTCCAGCGCTCGTAGCCGGTGCGGACGCGGCGCAGCCCGATGGCATAGTTGGCCACCACGAACGGCGAAAGCAGCGACGAGGTGAGCAGTGCCACGTCGATCTGCGGAAAACCCAGCATGCCGTTTACCGACGGATCGACGGCCAGCCGAAACGCATAGCTGTCGTTTTCCGAGGCCTGATAGAACTTGAGCAGGATCCAGTCGACGGCCAGCGTGCGCCCCGTAGTGCCGCCGCTGGCGTTGAGGACGGCGCCCAGATCGAGCCGGTCGCCCAGCGCGTAGTTCAGGTGAAAGCGCAGGCCCAGCGGCAGGCCGAACAGACCGCTGCTGGCCAGGCCGCTCTCCTGGTTGAGCGTGGGGGCACAGCAAAACAGCTCGGTTCCCACGGCATAGCCATCGAAGAAACTGCGGCGGGCCGTTTCGTTCTGATAGAGCCCGTCGTTGAGCTGAGCGGGCGCCTGCGCCGCGGCCGGATCACTCAGACCGGTGCCCAGCAGCAGCAACATGCTGCCCGTGCGGGCAAACCGACGCAGCGCCTGAAATCCAGCGCCTCGCATGGTGGGGGATGGCTGGTGAAGGCAACAGGATACGGGATCGGACCGTACCCGCAAGCACAATTTACAAATTATCTGCAAAAAGTCCAGCCCTTTAGAGCGTCAGGCTTTCGCCCGGCCTCATGACCTGCACCTTGAAGCCTTCCTGCTCCAGACGTTTGCGGCACTGCTCGATGTCGATCTGAATGGGCGGGAACGTGTTGTAGTGAATCGGGATGATCAGGCCGGGCTTGAGCATCTTGGCAGCCCGGACGGCTCCCTCGACGCCCATTGTGAACAGATCGCCCACCGGCATGAGCGCCACATCGATATTGTAATCCTCGCCGTACCAGGCCATTTCGGCAAAGGGGCAGGTGTCGCCCAGATTGTAAATCACCTTGCCCTCGATCTCAAGGATGTAGCCGTTCGGGTTGCCGCCGTAGGTGCCGTCCGGGAAGGACGACGAGTGCCGCGCGTAGGTCTGCGTCACGCGGCCCCACGGGAATTGCCAGGAGCCGCCGGTGTTCATGGGATGGACGTTGCTGTGCCCGTGCTTCTGGGCATACTGGGTGATCTCGAAGTTGGCGATCAGCAGCGCGTTGGTGCGGCGGGCGATGGACAGCGTGTCGCCCCAGTGATCGCCGTGCGCATGCGTGAGCAGAATTACATCCGGCTGCAACTGGTCGGCCGTCACGACGCCTTCCGTGTGCGGATTGCCCGTGATGAAGGGGTCGAAAAGCAGCGTCGTGCCGTTCGTCTCGATCTGGAAGGCCGAATGTCCGAAATACGTGAGCTTCATGGCGATTCCCTGGTTTGCGTTAAAACCAGATCCATCTTCTCTAATAAACGAGAAGGCCGAGTCTTTTGCCAGTCCGAGAGGCCGGAGTGCCTGTTACGATCCGGCTACGGAAGTTGATTATTCGGGAAGTTTGCGAAAGCGAATTCGTTCAGGCTGCAAAACAACAAAGGTCCCGGCCAGTTGATTCTCGTACCGCTGAATTAGCGAGAGAAGTGCCGAGCACAGGTCGGCTCGACGGGAGGCAGGAAAGCGCACCAGCACAACACCTGTTTGCGTTTGTCGCTGCGCATAAACCAGGCGTCCAAAATCTTTATATCTTCCGTAATAACAATACGTTTTTCCTGCCAGGCGCATTCAGCTACTTGCTGATCTTCAGCACCGCGTAACGACTCCACGACCGCCAGTACATCGTGACCAGCTTGCCGAAGCGCTTGAACAACCATGTAGTCGCAACTTTCGTCAACCAGGAAACGCAGCGGCATGAATCAAAGCGTTAAGGACTCTTCGTTAGCCAATAGTGCGGCAGCGAAAGCCAGTGCAGCCCGAATGTCCTCACGCGTCAGGTGGGGGTAAGCTTCTAGGAGCATTTCTTCGGTGGCACCTTCGCTTAATTTGCGCAGAATGAGTTCTACGGGAATGCGCGTGCCGCGAATGACCGGCTTCCCGAGCATGATGCGCGGGTTGACCTCAATACGCGTCCACAGTGCCTCTGGCTTTTCCATGGGTTGTGCGGGCAAGATGTCAACGCTCAGCCTGAGTTACGCATAAAGAGCACGGAGGATCGCCACATGTTTTCGGTGCAGCAGGCGATTAGAAGTTATCCGAAAAAAATAGTTTCGGAGAAGATCGCAATTTCGACCTGTAAACCTTTATCGCGTGGTTTATAGCCTTCGTATGTAGCAGGGCCAACGCGCTTTTGTAGTCAGGCACGAAGCGAAGTGCCGTCGCGGGCGACGCCACTTCGGCTGGCGCCTTCGTGGCTTACTACAAACACGTGCTTCGGACGCGCAGCGTGAAGCGCCCGCTTACCAGATTTCCCCTTGTTTTCCGGATAAGTTCTACGTACGCGCGATGCGGTAAAGCCAGGACACGAAGCCGAGGAAAACGAGCACACCCAGTATGTGGGCCACGGGGGCAAAGCTGTCGGGCACCAGACGCAGCACGTCGGTGCTCTGAGCCAGCGCAAACGGAATGGCCAGCAGAATGCCCACGAGCGCTTCGCCGGTAATCAGTCCAGAAGCGAACAGCAGCCCGCGCGACGACTCCTGACGTCCGCCGAGTGCGCGTCCGGCCGCGTACGATACGAGCCCGCCCACGAAGATCGGCACCGACAGCTCCAGCGGCAGGTAGATGCCCACGGCCACGGCCAGCACGGGCATCCGGAAGCTGCTGCCCCGCGCCTTCAGCACCTGATCGGCCGCAATGATGGCGACGGCGATCAATGCGCCGATCCCGATGATTGTCCAGTCCAGGCTGCGGGCGAAGACGCCCTGTGCCACCGATTGCATGAGGCTGGCCTGGGGAGCCGCGAGCATCTGGGAGGGATCCATGCCCTCGCGCGGAAAGACGCCGCCGAGCCCGTAGGCGTTGAAGAGCAGCTCCAGCACGGGCGCCAGCACGAGCGCGCTGGTCAGCACGCCCACCATCTGCATGATCTGCTGCTTGTAGGGCGTGGCGCCCACCAGGTGGCCCGTCTTGAGGTCCTGCATGTTGTCGCCGGCGA
The DNA here is from genome assembly GCA_015487635.1 of Rhodothermus sp. Classification (GTDB taxonomy): domain Bacteria; phylum Bacteroidota; class Rhodothermia; order Rhodothermales; family Rhodothermaceae; genus Rhodothermus. Next base: position 7,583 of record WFPM01000205.1, on the reverse strand, counting down.
TGGCCGCCGCGCAGCAGACTACCGCGCCGATCAGGATGGCCGTGGCGGCTGCCGCCGTGGCCCGTTCGGCGTTCACCTGCAGGTCGATCTGGCTGCCCAGCAGCACCAGCAACAGCAGCGAGGCCGTCAGGATCGTGGCAATCGTGACGCCGGAGATCGGGTTGTTCGACGAGCCCACCAGACCGGCCATGTAGCCGGCCACCGACGAGAACAGAAACCCGGCCACGAGCGCAAACAGGACGCCGAAGGCGATGGTGGCTGCGTAGGTGCCGTCCGAGGCGCCCAGATGGGGCTGATCGATCACGTGCAGGAAGACGAACACCAGCGGCAGCGCCATGGCCAGCGTGCCGGCCAGCACGAAATGGATGGGCGTGTCGCGCTCAGTGCGGGGGATAGCTATCTGATGGCCCTGGCGGGCTTCCCGGACGGCCTGCCACGAAGCCCGCACGCCGTCGCGGATCGGACGGATGAGCGACAGCAGGGCCCACAGGCCCCCGACCGCCATGGCGCCCACGCCCAGGTAGCGGATCTTGGTGCTCCAGATCTGCAGGGCGGCCTCGTAGCCCTCGGCATCCTCGGGCAGGCCGTGCAACGCCGTGTAGATGGGAATGCCGAATAGCCACGAGATCAGTCCGCCCGCGAAGACCAGCGTTGCAATACGCAGCCCCACAATGTAGCCCACGCCCAGCAGGGCCACGCCCAGCTCGCTCCCGAAACCGAACAGCGCGCGGCCCACCTGCACGGCGCCGTCTACGGTGCCGGCCAGCACCCGAAAGCCCGTCTGGGCCAGCTTGACCAGCCCGCCGGCGAGGGCTGCTACGGCAATGTCGCGCACGCCCCGTCCGCCTTCGTCGCCCGCAATGAGCACCTCGGCCGTGGCAATGCCTTCCGGAAAGCGCAGGCCCCCTTCGAGGATGAGCGCCCGTCGCAGCGGGATGGTGAACAGCACGCCCAGCACGCCGCCGGCCGCCGCCACAGCCAGCGTATCGAGATATGGAAAGCCTCGCCAGTAGCCCAGTAGGATCAGCGCCGGCAGCGTGAAGATCACGCCAGCCGCCAGCGACTCACCGGCCGAGGCGGCCGTCTGCACGATGTTGTTTTCCAGGATGTTTGCGCGCCGAAACAGCCGCAGCACGCCCATCGAGATGACGGCGGCCGGGATCGAGGCCGATACGGTCATGCCCACCTTGAGGCCCAGGTAGGCGTTCGCCGCAGCGAGCACGGCGGCCAGCATCACGCCCAGAATCAATGCCTTGACGGTAATTTCCGGCATCGATCGATCGGGCGGGATGTAGGGGCCTGTCGAAACCGAAGCAGGACGTTCCATAGGCTCAGCGGACCAGGATCATCTTGTGCGTCTGCACGCCCTCGGGCGTCTCCAGGCGGAGAAAATACGTACCGCTGGGCAAATCTGCAGCGTCGAAGGTCAGCGTGTACTGCCCGGGGGCCTGCACAGCGTCGATCAGCACGCGTACTTCGTGGCCCGAAAGGTCCCAGATCGACAGCCGGACGGGCATCGGCTCGTGCAGCTCGTACTGAATGGTGGTGCGTCCCTGGAATGGATTCGGAAAATTGCCCACCAGCAACGCGCGGCCGGATTGCACGGGCGCCCTTCCCAGTTTGAGCACGGCGGAAGGATAAAGCACGCCGCCTTCGAGTTCCTGCTGAATCCGATAGTAGAGCACCGGAGCGTCGGGCGGCGACGGATCGCGGAACGTAAAGGGCAGGCCCGAGCAATCGGCCGGCACGCGGGCAATGACCAAGAAGTCGCGGCCGTCCAGGGAGCGCTCCACCACGAAGGCACGGGTCTGCCGATCCGTGCAGGTCCAGCTCAGCAGCACCTGGCCCTCATCGGTGTTCAGCGCCTGCAGGTGTTGCAGGGGTTCGAAGAAGAACAGATCGGCACGGCGCCGACGCATGCCCGACGGCAGCCGAAGCGTAGCCGCCTCGAAGTCGAGACGCAGGCCGTCAGCGGGCGGGTCGGCCCTTCGGAAAAGACGGCGCACCTGAGCGGCCGGCCAGGCACGGCGGTCCAGCACAATCACGTCCAGCAGGCCTTCGAAGTCGGTTGCCCCCCGGCCCGGACGGCCGCCGAGAGCGAGCGTTTCCGGCGGATCGATGGGCATGACGTCTGGTATGTAGAGCGAATCGGCCGCGCGTCCGTCCAGGTAGAGGCGAGTCCAGCCCGAGGCCGGATCGTAGCTCAGCGCAATATGATGCCAGCTTCCGTCGGCGACGGGCCGTGGCGTGATCAGCGCCTGGTGCAGGCCGGGACGGCCCCGATAGGCCCGCAGAAAGCCGGCCGCATCCAGCACGAGCTCGATCGGATAGGCCTGCTGCTCGTCGCCGGCCCAGGTGGAAAGTACCACGGCGTCGCGGTCGGTGCTTTTGAGCCAGAGGGCTACGGTGAACGGATGCCGCAGGTCCAACTGGCGCAGCAGGGAGTCCGTCACCAGAAGCGGTTGGACGCCACGCTGCACTGCCAGTACGTAGTTGCGCGGGTTTTCCGTATCGGCCGGTTGCACGAAGAGCGCCTGTCGCCGCACCTCGGCCGTATGGGGTGCAGGATGTTTATCGACGGGATCGGGCGGTTCGAGCGGGGTCAGTTGCCAGAAGACAAGACCGGCATCGCCGGGCGTCGTCTCAATACAGAGCACCAGGGGGCCGTCGATCGGCCGATCCGGCTGCAACCGGAAACGACCGCCCGCCAGCGTATCGAGCCGAAGGGGAATCGGCCCGCGGCCCGGCTGCACGACCCATGCCCGGCGCACGGACCAGTCGGGCGGTACGTCCAGCAGAGTTCCATAGAAAGGCACCGTGCCCTCCCAGCGGGCAAACAGGTTGGTCGCCTGGCCAGCCTGCAGCCGCTCGCCGCTCCAGAGCGCCTGCAATTGCGCCCGGGCCGTGCCCGCCCGCAGACACGAGGCCAGCAGCGCGGCCAGCATCAGCACACGCGCCCGCGTCTTCATGGAAAAGCGCCGGTGGAGCGGCGATTCGTTGGGGGATTCGTTACCATTTGGGTAAGATAGGAGCGGACCCTTCCCCTGTCAAACAGGGTTGACCCTTTGACGTCCTGAAAAAAACATACGGTGCTACCGGCCATGCCACGACGTTTACGTATCGGTCTGCTCACCGGCGGCGGCGATTGTCCGGGTATGAACGCCGTCATTCGCGCCGTCACCAAGAGCCTGATCCTGCAGGCCGATGCCGAAGTGATCGGCTTCGAGGACGGCTACGAAGGGCTCATCGAAGGACGCTTTCGGACGCTCGAATTTCAGGATGTCAGTGGCATCCTGACACGGGGCGGTACGATTCTCGGCACGAGCAACCGGGCCAATCCGTTTCGCTACTATCGGCGGGGGGAGGCGGACGTATCGGCCGAAGTCATCGCGCTGTACCGTGAGCTGGAGCTGGACGGCATCGTGGCTATCGGTGGCGACGGTACGATGACGATCGCCCACGGGCTTTCGGAGCGGGGGCTTCGATTCATCGGCGTGCCTAAGACGATCGACAACGACATCTGGGGCACCGAGCGTACGTTCGGGTTCGATACGGCCGTACACATCGCCACAGAGGCCATCGATCGGCTGCACACTACGGCGCAGAGCCACCACCGCGTAATGATCTGTGAGACGATGGGGCGCTACGCCGGCTGGATTGCGCTGTACGCAGGCGTGGCGGCCGGAGCCGACGTGATCCTGATCCCCGAGCTGCCCTTCGACGTGGAGGTGGTGGCCGGGGTGTGCCGCGAGCGCGAAAGCGACGGCCGTCGTTTTACGATCGTCACGGTGGCCGAAGGCGCGCGCCCCGAAGGAGGTACCTTCCACGTGCGGGAGCGCGTGCCCGAGAGTCCCGACCCGATCCGGCTGGGCGGAATTGGCTACGAACTGGAGCGTCAGCTTCGCGAGCGCCTGCGGAGCGAGGTGCGCACCACCGTGCTGGGCCACGTACAGCGGGGCGGCACGCCCACGGCTTACGACCGCAGCCTGGCCTCGGCCTTCGGCGCCTATGCGGCTGCGCTGGTGCAGGCAGGGCATTACGGCTGCATGGTGGCGCTTCGCGAGGGCCGATTGACCACCGTCCCGCTGGCCGAGGTGGCCGGACGCACGCGCACCGTGCCGCTCGATCACCCCATGCTGGGGGCGGCGCTGGCCGTGGGTACGTCGCTGGGCGTTCGGGCTCTGACCTCGCCGCTGGTGGGCGCTGAGCCGACCACGCCGCTGGCCTGATCACGTGAGAACCATTCGGTGCCTGCCATGAAAGTCTATCTAACCGGAGCCACCGGATTTGTCGGACGCTATGTGCTGCAGGCGCTTCGGGCGGCCGGCCACGAGGTGCGCTGCCTGATGCGGCGGCCCGATCGTCCCCTACCTTCCGAGGATGAGGGCGTCGAGAAGGTGGGCGGCGATCTGCTTCGCCCCGAAACGTTTGCGGGCACGCTCGACGGTTGCGAGGCCGTGGTGCACCTGGTGGGCATCATCGCCGAAAGGCCCCGCCAGGGCATCACGTTCGATGCCGTACACCGCCGGGGCACGCTGCACATGGTGGAGGCGGCCCAGCAGGCCGGCGTTTCGCGCTTCATCCACATGAGTGCCAACGGCGCACGTCCCGACGGCACGACGGCCTATCAGACGAGTAAATGGGAAGCCGAGGAAATCGTCCGGCATGCCGGCTTTGCGCACTGGACGATTTTCCAGCCGTCGATCATTTTCGGTGATCCGAAGGGGGCCCCGATGGAGTTCGTTACGGAGCTGGCCCGACGGCTCGTCCGACCACTTCCGGTGCTGCCCGTCTTCGGCGACGGGCAATATCGGTTGCAGCCGGTGGCCGTCGAGGTGGTGGCGGCCGCGTTCGTCCAGGCGCTGACCAGACCCGAAGCGCACGGCCAGACCTACTGCGTGGCGGGTCCAGCCCCGCTCACCTACGACGAGATTCTGGACATGATTGCCCGGGCCCTTCGCGGACGGCCGAAACCCAAATTGCACCTGCCGCTGGGGCCGGTGCGTCTGCTCGTCAGCACGCTGGGACGCATCGGCCTGCTGCCCATCACCCCGGAGCAACTCGCCATGCTCATCGAAGGCAACACGTGCGATCCATCGGCTTTCTACCGCGACTTCGACGTGCCGCAGGTACCCTTTACCCCCGAGACGATTGCCTACGTGCGCCGGGCGGCCTGAAGGCGGCGCCAGTGTGCTCGGTAGATCAGCCCGGCCAGTACGAGCAGCACCAGGTTGATCAGCAGGCCACGGGTGGCCTGCCGCTGCATGCGGAGCCGTTCGGTCTGCCGCAACGCCTGCTCGTAGGAGCGGGGTAGTTTGAGTGTGGCAGTCGAGTCGACCGGCTCGGGGACTGGAGCGAAAACCGGCGATGGAGGATCGGGCAACAGCAGATCCAGCCCGTGCCGTACCACCTGCACGCTGCCGACGATGACCAGCACCAGCGTGATCAGGCAGACCAGCGACAAGTACAGTTCGCGAAGATCCGGTGTAGCCATAAGCCGTACCGCTGAGGGGCGCCGCGGAAGATGACCCTGTTGTATCTTGAGGCCGACCGTATGTTGACGTCTTAAGATACAAACCGACGGACTTATGGCGGAACGTGCGATAACGTCCCGCAAAAAGTACATAGCGATTGCCGGCAACATCGGCGCCGGAAAAAGCTCGCTTACGAAGGTGCTGAGTGAGTATTTCAAGTGGGAGGCCGTCTATGAGCGCGTGGACGATAATCCCTACCTGGCCGATTTCTACAACGACATGCGGCGCTGGTCCTTCAACCTGCAGATTTTCTTCCTGTCGAGCCGCTTTCGCCAGCAGCGCCAGATCGAGGCCTCGCCGCATTCGGTGGTGCAGGACCGATCGATTTACGAGGACGCTGAAATTTTCGCCCGCAACCTGTACGAGATGGGGCTGATGTCGCAGCGCGACTACGAGAACTATGTGGCGCTCTTCGAGATCATGACCTCGTTTCTGAAGCCACCCCATCTGCTGATCTACCTGCGGGCGTCGGTGCCGACGCTGGTGCGCCACATTCAGGCGCGCGGGCGGCCTTACGAGACGGCCATTCGGATCGAATACCTGGAGCGGCTCAATCGACACTATGAGGACTGGATCGCCCGTTACGATCTGGGACCCAAGATGATCATTGACGTGGATGAGCTGGACTTTGTGAACAGCGAAGAGGATCGGCGTGAGGTGATCCGCCGCGTGGAAAGCCGGCTGTTCGGTCTGTTTCCCGATGAGTAAGGGCGTGCTATGGATCGGACTGGCGCTGCTGGCATTGCCGGCAGCAGCGCAGGCGCCGGCCGACACGACCGGCGGACGACCGCCCGTGGGTTTCGGAAGGACGCTGCGGGGCGAGGCCGTAAGCGACACGCTGCCGGCCCGTCTGCCGTTGCTGCATGTGACGGACCTGCTGAGCCGACAGCCGGGCACCTTCACCTATGCATTTCGGCTGCTGGGCTGGCCCGAAGGGTGGAGTCCGGACGGCCTGCCCCCGCACCTGATTGGTCTGCGTCTGGACGGCCGCCCCTTCGAGAATCCCGTTACGGGTCGTCCGAGCTACGAACTGCTGCCGCTTTTTTTTCTGATGCCGATCCACACGGGCGCGGCCGTCGATGGGGCGCCGGAAGCGATCTATACCGAACTGCGTCCCTACGGAGCACCGCGCCCGCTGACTGAATTGCGCTACCGCACGGGCGGCGACGGGCTGCAGAGCATCATGGCGCTCCACGTACAGAACCGGCGGCTGTCGCTCGGGGGACGGCCGGGTTTGCTCCAACTGCTTTTTGGCTATGGCGGCCATGCCATGCAGGGCGCCTATCCCGGGAGCCGACTGCGCCGGGGGCGTCAGGTGCTGGTGCGGCTGCGTTACCAGCAGCGCGATCGGGCAATAGAATTGATGAACCTGCACAATCGGGCACAGGTGGGAGCGCACGGCGGCGTGCTGCCTCATCCGGGCGGGGCTTTCGAAACGATCTACGAACCCTTCGGGGCGCCGGTCCGCTACCCTGATGCCCGACGCCAGACGATTCGCAACGATCTGGCCCTGACGCTGCGCACCCGCACCGGCCTGACCGGGACGCCGATGACAGCTTCATTCTTCTGGACGGCCCAGACGTTCCGCTATCGCAACCCTGAACTGGACACGCTCACCGCGCAAACAAACCGCTACGGCTTCTACCTGAAGCAGCCACTGGCCGGCATCACTTGGCGCCTGGAAGGAGGGTGGGACCGACTGCGCCGGACCGACGCCTGGGCCGATACGGCAGCCGCCGGGCGAGGGCGCGTGCGGCTCCGGTTGCTGGCCGCCGACACGCTGCGCTGGCGCACCTGGCGCCTGGCCCTGCAGGGGCAGGTATTCCGGCAGGACGGGCGTTCTGGCCTGGACGGGGCATTGACGCTCACGCGAACCCGTGGCCGCCTGCGCCCTGCGTTGCACCTGAGCCTGCATCATCCCGAAGTGCCCCGGGTTTTTCGTGCCGGCTGGGGCGGGTTGCTGCAACCGTGCGCAACGTGCCGGGGCGGACGCATCGTGCGCGTGCGGCTTGGCGTGCAGCAGGAGGCTGATCCGTTCTCCTTGCAGCT
>WFPM01000204.1 GCA_015487635.1 Rhodothermus sp. | reverse complement strand
AGGTGGGCGTGTAGCGGCTCGAAGAAGGCCGCCGATGCCAGGCGGTGATCCAGATCGGTCAGCTTCACGGAAGGCAGGGGACCGCGGCTCAGATTCCTGTATCGGCGTTGCGGGCGGTAGAACGAGCAAGCGGGCGTCGGGTTCGCCCCGGGTGTTTCACGTGAAACGTTCGGAATGGCGCCGATGTCCGTGTTTTACGTGAAACAATCAGTTCTGGAAAAGGGGCTGTTAGGTTGCGGGGTGTTTCACGTGAAACGGTAGATTCGCACTGGTCGGTCCGGGTCGCGTAACGTTTCACGTGAAACGTTCAGGCAGGCGGAGGGCCTTCGTTGGCGATGGCGGCGCGCACGAACCCGTCGGCCCGGGCCAGTCGACGCCGGGCCTCGTCGGCCGAAACGCCGGCCAGCGCCATCACGATGGCCGTCTTGACGTGTCCGCCGGCCTCTTCGAGCAGCCGGGAAGCCGCCTCGTAGTCCAGCCCGGTCACGATCATGACGGTGCGCTTGGCCCGCTCGCGCAACTTCTGGTTCGTCATCTGCAGGTCCACCATCATGTTCTCGTAGACCTTGCCGAGCCGGATCATGGCAGCTGTCGAGAGCATGTTGAGCACGAGCTTCTGAGCCGTGCCGCTTTTCATCCGGGTGGAGCCCATGATCACTTCGGGACCGACGACCGGGCAGATCGCCACGTCTACCTCCAGGGGAAATTCCTCGCGGGGCGTGCAGGTGATAAAGATCGTGCGACAGCCGAGTTGGCGGGCGTAACGAATGGCCCCCACTACGTATGGTGTGCGACGGCTGGCGGCCAGTCCGCAGACCACATCGCGCGGCGTGACGCCGGCCCGCTCCAGGTCGCGCGCACCGTCTTCTTCCCGATCCTCGGCCCCTTCCTGCGCTCGGAAGACGGCCTCCGGGCCGCCCGCAATCAGCCCCTGCACCATCTCGGGCGGTGTGCCGAACGTGGGCGGACATTCGGCCGCATCCAGAATGCCCAGCCGACCGCTGGTGCCGGCCCCCACGTAGAACAGGCGGCCGCCCTGCTTGAAGGCGTCCACGATCAGATGCACCGCCTGCTCGATGTAGGGGATTTCGCGACGTACGGCGATGGGCACCAGGTGGTCCTCGGTGTTGATGATTTCCAGGATTTCCCGCACCGGCGCCGTGTCGATGTGCATGGAGTGCGGGTTTCGCTGCTCGGTGGCCAGGGCTTTCAGTTCGTCAAAAAGCGTGGGACGTTCCATGGGCACGACGGCGTTTGCGATAGCGAAGCAACACGCCCAGGCCAACCCCGAGCAGGAGCAGCAGGATCCATCCCGGAGACAGCAACGATTGGGACCGCGGCGTCAGCGGGAGCACGCGGGGCGCTCCGAAGAATGCAGGCGCCGCCCAGTAGAAGGGGCTTTGCAGTTCGGGGGGCGCGTCTTTCAGGAAGGACAGCCGGGCCTGCTGGAGCGCCCGGTCCAGCGGCAGCCCGGCCGCCAGGTATCCGTAGAAGCGATCCATCAGGTCCGCCATGGAGCGATCTTCGACCAGCCAGCGCGTGGCCACCACGCCGCGGGCGCCGGCCGCCAGGATGGCGTACTGCAGTCCTTCGAGCCCCTCACCGGGCAGCACCTCGCCGGCGGCCGTGTTGCAGCCGCTGAGCACCACCAGATCGGAAGCAAGTGGATAGCGGAGCAGTTCGTGCAGAAAGAGCACGCCATCGTCGCCGGGCGAAGGAGAAAGCACAATGGCGTGGAAGGCCGAACTGGTCGGATGCAGCAGCACGTGCGAGGCGAGGTGAAGCACGCGGCTCTGCGTGGCTGCCTGGCGAAAACGCGGCTCGGTGGCCCGAAAATCTTCCCAGTGCTCCGCACGGGCAAAGCGTCGGGTGATCCGCTCCAGCTCTTCATGCACGCCGGGGAGATCTGGCAGCGGCTGATGGCGAAAGACCACGGGCAGTACCTCGCGCAGGCGCGGGTCGTCGGTGAAGCGCGCGCGGCCCAGGCCGCTGACGTCCAGCGAGACAACGTTCTCCTGCAGGCTGTCCAGCAGCAAGCCGAGCGCCGGCAGGATGCTGATCGGATGGCGCTCGGCCAGGTAGGTGGCGTGGTCGTAAGCATAAGGGCGCTGAAAATCGAGCACCAGGGCGGCAAACGGCAGTCGGAAAAGAGGCCCGTCGGGGACAATGAAAAGCGGGTGATCGGGCGACAGAAACGGGAGCGCCGGAGCGACGAGCAGTTCAAAGAGCCGGTGCAGTGCGCGCAGGTTGAAATGGCGGGCGCCGCGTGTCGAACCGGATCCCGCCGGATCGAAGACCGGACTGACCTGGCGCAAGAGATGCTCCAGGCTGTCGGGCGTAAGCGCCAGGGGGAAAAAGCGCAATGTATCGGCCGTCAGCAGAAAAAGGCCACTCACCGAGTCCATGAAGTAGACCAGCGCAGAGGCCCCGAGTCGGGCCAGGTGCTGCTGCAGGGTGGCGAAGGGTATTTCCGGTGGCTTCGGAGGCAACGCCAGTAGATTGCGCAACTGAAGTTCGAGGGCCGCTTCCCGGCTCTTCAGGGCCAGCGTTTCGTCGGCAGAAAGACCGGGATCGCTCAGGCGCGTGCGTAGCTGATTCAGCGCATGGACCAGACTGTCGCGGCGCTGCTGCTGGCGCAGTGGCATCCGGCGCGTCCAAGCATGATAGCGACGAAAGGCCTGCAGGTTGCGTGCACGGCTGCGTTCCAGCCACCGCAGTGCTTCGGCCTGACGTCCCTGACGCAACAGGACGCGGACCAGTCCGCGATAGGCTTCGTACCAGTCGGCCGTCGGCAGGGTTGCCCAGCGTGTGGTCTGCAGACGGGTCAGATACGTTTCCGTGTAGGGAATGGCTTTTCGGAAAAACCGTTCGGCCTCGTCCAGGCGCTCCTGATCCTCGTACAGTTGAGCCAGTCTGGTCAGAATCAGACGCCGCGTGTCGTCATGCAGTGCCTCTCCGGCGTGCGCTATGGCCTTGAGAAAAGCCTGTTCAGCTTCCTGCAGGCGTCCGGCATGCCAGAAAGCTATTCCGCGACGATAGAGAAGCTCAACGCGCCAGTATGGTTCATCAAGCTGTTGCAGAAATTCAAACAACTTGTTCAGAATTTGAAGTGCCCGTGTCGGATTTCCGGAAGAATAGGCCAGAACGGCCTCCGTAATACCCACTTCCATTTGTTGGTGCAGATAAAGGCGATGGGAAAGGTAGGAGGTTTGCGACAGCACCTGCCAGGCTTCCGTAATAAATCGGCCTGCTTCTGCGAGCCCTGCCTCACGGGAACGTCCGCCGACTGTTGGATAGGCGACCAGCAGGCTGGCCAGGCCGTGCAGGGTTTCTACCCGGGCCCACAGACGCAGCGAGTCATCTTCAGGAATCTGATCCCATAAGAGATAAGCTTTCCGGTAGTACTGATAGGCTGTTTCGTAGTCCTGGATGCGTGCATAAATAGCACCCAAATCGCTGAGTCGGCTAACCCGGGCCCGGATGGCGGCCGCGGGCAAATAGCGCAGGGCCTGGTTGTAGGCAACAACGGCGGCCGGAAGGTCCCCCAGCAGGTAGTATTCATAGCCCCGCCAGCGATACATCTGGTAGAACAGCATGGAGTCCGGCTGGTGGGCAAAGCGGGTTAAAAAGGTATCCACCAGGGCCAGCACATCCGCATAGCGATGCAGCGCATGAAGATAGCTGGCCTCCCGGCGGTAGAGCTGCATGCGCTGCGTTGCGCTCAGCCCCGGACATTGCCGGTACTGCCGCAGGGCCTGAACGGCACGCGGCCGCAGCTCCGAAGCCGCATCACGCGCGTCGCGGGGGAGTTGCGCTACGACCTGACGGAGCGAATCACACCGGTCCGACGCAGACCAACGGGGCGGCAGGCCGAGCCCGAGCAACAGGACAGCTAAAAGCCACATTGATACCCTGGTGGGGACTTTCTGAGAGCAAAAATAATGTAGCTTATTGTAAGATGGAAGCGTGGTTTGTATCTTCGAAAATAGAAAAACAATACCTGTCTAAACCAATTCGAATTAGCCATGAAGGGTTTGTGGGATTTCGTACGTTTCTGGATGGAAGCGCAGACCCAGTCAGATCCTCCTGGAGGAGATGGAGGCGGCGGGAATGACCCCGAACATCCTGATAATCCGGAAGAAAGTGAAGCGCAACAGCAGTAAAGAACGAATCGGCAGGGTGAGCGTACAGGCAGGGCGGTGAGCCGGCCTGTACGGATATGCTGTTGCGATCGCTTCGGCTGCGCAACTTTCGAGCGCACGAAGACACGCGGGTTGCTTTTGCGCCGCGTATCAACCTGATCGGGGGACCCAACGGCGCCGGAAAGACGAACCTGCTGGAGGCCATTCACTATCTGTGCCTCTCGAAGAGCTTTCTGGCGGCGCAGGACAGCTATGCCCTGCGTGAGGGCGCCCCTTTTTTTGAACTGGAAGGGGTCTTTGTCGGGACGCATCGGCCGGAGTTGGTGGTGCGGCTCGTCTATGTGCCCGGCGAGGGCAAGCGGGTCTTTTTCAACGGGGCGCCGCTGGAGCGACTGGCCGACCTGGTGGGCGAACTTCCGGTCGTGGTGCTCTCGCCGGCCGATCAGGCGCTGACGGGCGGACCTCCCGAAGAACGTCGGCGCTTTCTCGACAACCTGCTCAGCCAGGCCTATCCGGCCTACCTCCAGGACCTGCTGCAATACCGGCGGGCGTTGCGTCAGCGCAATGAACTGCTGTCCCGGTGGCGCCGTCATCCGGCCTCCGTGCAATCGTCGCTGCTGGAGTCCTGGCAGGAAGAGCTTGTCGTGCTCGGCAGCCGCCTGATTCACCGACGGCTGCGCTTTGTGCAGGAATTCGCCGCCTACATGGCCGAGGCGCATACCTGCCTGGGACTGACCGCCGAAATTCCCCGCATCGAATACGTCACGGTGGCCCCGCTGGACCCGGAGGCCGATCTGGAAACGATCGCCACGGCGTACCGGACGTGCTTGCAACGGCTGGCCCCGCGCGAACGCGAGCAGGGACGCACCCTTGCGGGACCCCACCGCGATGAGCTGGTCCTTCGGCTAAACGGCCTCGAAGTGCGGCGTTACGCCTCGCAGGGACAGCACCGCATCATGGGACTGGCACTCAAGCTGGCCAAGTTCTTCTACCTGCGGGCCCGCCGCGACGAAACGCCGCTGCTGCTGCTCGACGATGTGTTCGACGGCCTGGACCGCTACCGTACGCAACGCATTCTGGAACTGCTGCAGCACGGCGACCAGATTGAACAGAGCTTCATCACCTCGGCCCGGCTGGATCTGCTGCAGGAATTGCAGACGCTGGCCGCGCCGGAAAATCGTCTCTTATGGGTAGAAGCCGGTCGGGTGCGCGCGCCCGATCCGTCCCTATCTTTGTCCTGAACGGCGCAAACAATCGTGCGGGACATGATGCGCGTAAGAGCGTATCTCGTTGTATTCCTGGGGTTTGTGTTCCTTCTGACCGAAGGGTGTGCCGTTTCGACGAATCCGGTCAGCGGCCGCCGACGGCTTTACGGCTACTCCTGGGCCGAAGAACGCCGGATCGGTCGGGAAGCCGACCGCCAGATCGTGGCGCAGTACGGGCTTTACGACGATCCGGAGCTGGCCGCCTACGTGGACAGCCTGGGACAGGTCATCCTGGCCCACAGCCACCTGCGCCGCCCGAACACCCCGAAGGAATTTCGCGAGACGCCGTTCGTTTTCCGGGTACTCGACAGCCCGGTGGTGAATGCGTTTGCGCTGCCCGGCGGGTACGTGTACGTGACGCGGGGATTGCTGGCGCATCTGAACAGCGAGGCGCAGCTGGCCGTCGTGCTGGGCCATGAGATCGGCCATGTGGCAGCCCGCCACGCGTCGCAGCGGGCCTTTGAACTGCAACTCGGGCAGCTGGCGTTGCTGGGCGGAGCCGTGCTCGGGCAGGAGGTGCTCGGATTGCCCGGCGACGACGTGCTGCAACTGGGTAGTCTGGTCGCCCAGCTCCTGTTCCTGAAATACAGCCGGGACGACGAGCGCGAGTCGGACCGACTGGGCGTCGAGTACGCCGTACGGGCCGGCTACGACGCGGCCGAGGCCGCCGCGTTTTTCCACTCGCTGAAGCGCCTCAGCGAGCAGAGCGGCGCGCGCCTGCCGTCGTTTCTCTCGACGCATCCTGATCCGGGTGAGCGCGAGCAGACCATTCGCGCCCTGGCTGCCCGCTGGACGCAGGAGGTGGGTCCGGCCACGCGGATGAACCGGCCCCCCTATTATGCCCGCATCGAAGGGATCGTGCTGGGCGAGGATCCCCGGCAGGGTTACGTGGCCGACGGCGCTTTTTACCATCCGACGCTGCGCTTCTGGTTTCCCGTGCCGGCCGACTACCAGGTGATCAACCAGCCGAGCCAGGTGCTGCTCGTCGAAAAAGCGCAGCAGGCCGTGCTGGTCCTGACGCTGAGCTCGGAGGCTTCGGCTGCCGAAGCCTCCGAGAAGTGGACGGCGCAGGAAGGGCTGACCGTGCTGGACCGGGGCAGCGAGCGTGTGAACGGCCTGCCCGCCGTTTACGTGGTGGCCGAAGGGCAGACCTCCGAAGGAGAGACCGTGAGGGTGCTCCGGTACTTCATCGAGCACGAAGGGCGCGTCTACAGCCTGGCCGGCTATGCCCCGGCCACGCAGTATGATCGCTATCAGTCCGTGTTTCTGCAGGTGATGCGCGGCTTTGCGCCGCTTCAGGATCCGGCCCGACTGCACGTGCAGCCGGTAAAGCTGGTGATTCGTCCGGCCAAACGCACGGCCCCGTTCCGCGCGCTGCTTCCCGCTTTGCCCGAAGCGTTCACGCCGGAGGCGGTCGCGATCATGAATCAGGTGGAGCTGGACGCCATCGTGCAGGCTGGCACGCCACTAAAGCTCCCGCGGCGATAAAACCTGGCTTTACGGGGCCGTTTCGGGCGATGGAGGAATCAGCGTGGCTTCGCCGCCCACGGCAATCTTGCCGTCCAGGTAGATGTACACCTTCGCCCGGATGTGCCGGTGCTTTTCGATTTTTTCGGCGATTTTGACCTCGACGGTGATCTCCGAATCGACAGGCACCGGCCGCAGAAAACGGCACGAAAGCGCCACGGCGATGCTCCCGTGGCCGGGAAAGTCGCGCCCCAGCACTTTGGAGATGATGCCCAGCAGCAGCACGCCGTGCACGATGGGACGGCCGAAACGGGTGCGTTTGGCGTATTCCGGATCGAGGTGAATGGGATTGTCGTCACCGGTTAGCTCGGCAAATTTGCGCACGTCTTCGGCCGTAATGCGGCGTGTGGCCGTGAAGCGATCGCCTACCTGGAGCGTTTCGTAGGTGTACATGATGCGTTTTCCGGCTTTTTGAACGGAAGCGAACCAGAATAAACGAAGCAGCGGTCAAAAACGAAATGCCTGAAGGTCGCTTCATTCTTTTCGCAAGGAACGTGGACAGGGGAGGTAGCGTGGGAGAGGTTGTGTAAACGGAAAATGCGATGGCGCAGGAGCTTCAGGAAAAGCAGCGCTGGCCGAAGGTCAGTTGCCTGATGGTGACGGCCGACCGGCCGCACCTCGTGCGGCGGGCCATCCGGTCCTATCTGCAGCAGACCTATCCCAACCGCGAACTGGTCGTGCTCGACAACGGCTGGCAGCCGCTCGACGAGGCGCTGCTCGCCGAGGTTCCTGCCGACGAGCTGGTCTATGCGCGCGTCGAGCCCCGACCTGCACTGGTGATCGGCACGCTCCGCAACCGGGCGCTGGAGCTGGCACGGGGCGACTACATCGCGCCCCAGTGGGACGACGACGACTGGTCACATCCCGATCGGCTGATGCGCCAGATGCAGGTGCTGCTTTCGGGCGACTACGACGCCTGCACGCTGGCCGGCACGCTTATGCACGTCAACCACCCGGCCTACTTTTTCCATCCGTTCATCGGACTGCTTCGCCATGGCGTGCCGCCCACCATCGTGCACCGACGGGACGCGACGATCCGCTACCCTGACCTGCGTCGCACCAGCGACACGCACTACGTCGAGGCCTGGCGTCGCACCGGCCGCTACGTGATTTTACCGCCGTCCGAGTCTTACCTGTACCTCCGCTATTTCCACGGCGGCAACCTGTGGGCGCAGGAGCACTTTCTGCGTCGCATGCGCAACACGCCCCGGGATTTTCTGGCCTATCTCTGGTACCGGTACGTCCGAGGGAATGAGTTCGCCCACCCGCGCTTTCGGCTGACACCGGCCATGCAGGAGGCCTTCGAGCGCTATCTGCAGGATTCGATCGAGACCGGCGTTTTCGACCCGGAGCGGCTTCAGGCGTTGCACCATTGAGCCAGCCGAAGGAGCGGCCGACCGATTCGGGCAGCCCATTGCACCTGAAGGAGCCGATTCAGCCATCCGCTCCAGGGCAGCGCCAGAAGCAGGAGTTCCAGGACTGCAAAGTGGAAGGAAATCTGCAACGTCGCGTAAATGCCGATGTGCATGCCGATCAGGGCGAGAAGTATCGGGCGCCGAAACGGCCGCCACCAGACCGTGAAGGCCAGTAGCTCCAGCAGGAGCGCACCGGTGAGCAGGACCGTGCTCAGCTCAGGATAAGCCAGCAGCAGTTGTTGCATCGGGTTGGGCGTCCAGGCGCCCGTTCGGGCCATCATGTCGGTGCCTTTTTCCAGGATCCAGAGTGTCAGGTGGGTGCCGTCGGCCCAGCCCGGACCGGTAGCCACCAGTTTGCTGAGCGCTGCCAGCGTGTAGCTCAGCCCCACGAAAAAGTACGTGAACCCCAGCGCGGCGCGGCGGCGGTAAAGCGGCGTCCGAAACAGCAGCGACCCCAGCGCCAGGCTCAGCAGCGTCAGTCCCAGCAGATGCGTGCCGTGGGGCGTTTTGCCCAGCGAGAATCGGCTTACATAAAGCAGATGCATGCCGAATAGGGCCAGCAGGTAGGCCAGTGGCCAGCGGTGCGTCAGGCCCAGCAGCAACAGCACCGTGACGACGGCCGCCAGAGCAGGGGCAACGCCGGGTTCCATGAGCAGCGACACGTCCAGGTAGCGCGCCAGACCGGTCGGGTACAGGGGAGCCTCCAGCCGGCCCAGATAGGAAGCCCAGCTCCAGGCATGTCCGCTCAGGCTCAGGACTACAAACAGTTTGAACAGCCAGAAAAATAGCCGTTCACCCGGAGTTTCCGGGCACTCGAAGTCGAACAGATCGCGCAGAGGAGATCTCATGGCCGTAGCGCAGGATGGAGCAGGACGGTATCGGCAGTCAGCGCCAGAATCGGGATGTAGCGAAGTTGCACCCCTTCGGCACTCGGTGCGCCCTGCACCTGCAGCACGAGCAGCCGGCGGCCTTCCAGTTCTGGGCCGAACAGTCGCTGCAGGGTCTGGCGTCGCTGGGCATCCCAGGGTTCCGGACGCGTGACGAAGTTGATCAGATCGACGGGGTCCAGCGTGGTCGCGTTCAGCGGGAACGGACGGCCGGGCAGGGTGGCCGGGGCCTGCAGCGTGTCCCAGCGTACGGGCTCGGTGGCTTCAAGCTCACGCACAACGGCCCGCGTCCAGGGCTGCCCGGCCCGCGAGAACATGGGAAACACGCTCATCGGCCAGAATTCCCCGGCGTGGGTGGCCACCAGCGTCGCGTAGAGCACAAGTACCGTCACCAGGGCACGGCGTACCCGACGATGGGCCACAACCGCTGCCGGTGATAGGGAAAGCAGGCGACGCAGCCGCTGCCGGAGGCGGATCAGCCCGAGGCCCAGCACGATCAGCGCAGCCGTGACGTTGGCCAGCAGCTCGGTCAGCGACAGGTCAGAGGAAAACGCAGCCAGCGCATCGAGGCGGCGCAGCGGCGAGCCGAAGAAATAGAAGGCAAGGCCCAGCAACGGAATCAGCAGGAGGGCTGGCCGCGGCGATAGGCGGATACGGGGGAAACGGACGGCCACGCGGTCCCAGGGCAGAAAGGCGGCGTAAACAATCAGGTTCTGCACGAACGTGATGTTGAAAAGCAGCGCGGTGCTCAGGTGGAACAGCACCATCAGGCCCAGAAACCCGCGAAAAAGACCGGGCGCGAACACGGCCGGCAGAAAGCCGACTTCCAGCAGGACGGTGCCCCAGTCCATCAGCTCCCAGAGGCCGGCGGGAAGCGGTGCGGTGGCAAGATCGGCCAGCAGGTCCCGGCGGCCGATCACGAAGTACTGCTTGAGCCAGTGACCGCGCGCGGCATGGGTAGTGGGATCGAGCCAGCCGCCCAGCAACTTCGTGAAGCCGGCCGTGAACATGGCAAAGCCGATCAGCAGCGCCAGCAGGGCCAGCGGCCAGCCTTCCACGTCGGGGCGGGTCCGTCCCAGTCGGGCGTCCAGCGACCAGGCCGCACCCCAGTTGCTGAAGCTCATCACCCAGGGCAGCAGCACGAACAGGATCACGTGATTGATCTTGCCGGCCGAAAACAGAAACCCGAAGCCGATCAGAAACAGCAGACCGGTCAGCCAGGAAGCCAGCCGCGTCCGGTAGCCGAAAAGCAGTGCCACCAGGCTCAGATCAAGCAGCAGATGCAGTCCGGCGAAAAACCATCGCGGCGGGAAGCCCGAAAAAAGCTGCATGAGGCCGGGCGGCGGTAGAAAGAAGCTGTCGGGCAGGTCGGCAAGCGGGTGGAAATTGAAATACGGGCTGTGTCCCGGATCGAGGAGCAGCAGGACGAACAGGGCGTAGGCGATCCGGTAGGCGGCCAGTCCCCGGGCCGTCGGGCGAAACGAATCGAACAGCCAGCGATCAAGCCGAGCGATGTTCATGGCCGTTGCAGCGTGAGCGTGTCGAGCGGTTGCGTCTGCAGTACGCCCGTTTTCGGATCGATACGCAGCGCTTCCCAGACGATGTCCACGCGCATGGGGGAACTCCCTGTCAACGCCTGAAGCCGTTTCCACAGCCAGTGCCCGGCATCCGGGTGGCGGATGCGTTCGGTCTCCGGCGTGCCGCTGAGCGAGGCCGGCCGGAAGAAAGCCTCAAGCATGGCGCGGTGGTGGGAGTAAGGCAGCCCGGCCAGCACGGTATCGGCCGGAAGGTGCTGGATCGTACTGTCGGGTCGGTGGATGGCAAACGTCACCCGCTGCGAAAGCAGCGGCATGCCTTCGTGCCAGGTGGCCTTGAAGCCCGGCATGACCACCAGCGGCCAGGGTTCTCGGCCGCCGCCGAGCTGCACAAGCCCCACCAGCGCGTACTGCAGCGGCAGCAGCACGGCCAGCGTCCAGAAAAGCCGGCGAACTCGGACACGATTTATCGGGATTGGCGTGCCGCGTCGTAGACGGCCTCGGTGTCGCGCACCATGCGCGTCAGGCTGTGCTGTGCTTCAACGGCCGCTCGTCCGCTTCGGCTGAGGCGTTCCACCAGGGCCGGCGTTTCGAGCAGGCGCACCACAGCGGCCGCCAGCGCTTCGGCATTCCGCTCCGGGATCAGCAGGCCGGTCTTTTCATGCACAACCAGCTCCGGGATGCCGGCGTGCCGCGTGGCCACGACGGGGATTCCGGCGGCCAGCCCTTCGATGATCACGTTGGGCAGGCCTTCCTGGTCGCCGTCGCCGGCCGTCTGGCTCGGCACGAGCAGCACATCGTGTGTGTAGTACGTCTGGCGGGCCGCCTCGTTTGTAACGGCTCCGTGAAATGACACGCCGTCGGCAATGCCCAGCCGACGCGCTTCGGCCTGAAGCGTTTCGCGAAGCGGTCCGTCGCCGTAGCAGTGCAGTTCGACGGCGTAGCCGGCCGCCCGCAGGCGCGCCACCGCTTCGAGCGCCGTCCGATGGCCTTTTTTGTCCACCAGACGACCGACCAGCAGCAGACGCAGACCGGCCTGTGTGCGCGGCCGAAATGGAAACGCACCCAGATCGAGCCCGAAGCGCACTACGTCGATTTTTTCTTCCGGGAATCCCAGCGCCACCAGTTGCCGCTTCATGAAATCCGTGGCGGCGATGAACCGTGTACCCCGACGGGCCAGGCGTCGGTAGCGACGGCGCCATCCCGGCTCGTCCGGTAGCCGCGATACGTCGTGTCCGTAGAAGCTGACCACAAGCGGCAGGCAGGTGCGACGGGCCAGGCCCAGTAGCCGGTAGCCGTCCAGCCCGAAATGGGCGTGCAGCACGGCGGGATGCTCCTGGCGGCAGACCTCAAAGAGAAAGCGAGGGGTGCGGTTGAGCTGCTGGAGCAGGCGGTCGCGCCAGGCTGCCGGACCGTGCGGGGCATAGACGGGCAGGCCGTCCAGATAGTGGCGGGGATGGAGCGTGCCCACCACCGGCCGGTAGCGCTCGTGGTGCCGCACGAGCCGGTCGATGAAGGTTTCGGAAAGGTTGAGATAGACCGATTTGAAATGCAACACAACCGGCCGCATGTGTATTTTCTTGCAACCCCTTGAACCTTTCTCGTTGCTTACGAGCATCAACCTGCTTGCTTATGCAGAAGGTCCTGATCGTTCTGTTGCTGTGCGGTCTGAGTGCATCGTTTGTCCGGGCCCAGGCGCTCTCATCCCTCCGGCTGGAAGGCGAACTGGGCGTGCGGGCGGCGACGGCAGGTCGGTTGCCGTTCTGGCTGGCTGCCAATCAGTGGGGGCGCTTCGATCCGAAGTCGGCCAACAGCTATGTGCAGCTGACCGGTCGATGGGGGCGGCGGCCGCGCTCTTGGCTTTCCTACGAACTGGGCGGCGAGCTGCTGCTACGTCAGGCGCACGATCCATCTGCGCACTTCGTCGAAGCCTATGCACAGGTGCGGGTGGGTTTCCTGGAAGCCTACGGGGGGCGTCAGCGTGAGATCGTCGGCACGGTCGACACGCTGCTGTCTTCCGGCTCGCCGGATGTTAGCCCGAACGCCACACCCATTCCCAAGATCGTGGTGCGCACGCCGCATTACACGTCGGTGCCCGGCACGCGCGGCTGGGTGCAGTTTCACGGCTACTGGGCACACGGCTGGATGAAAGACGTGCGGTGGGTCGAAGACACCTACCTGCATCAGAAGTACCTGTACCTGCGCTTCGGGCCGGGCAATTGGCGCGTGTACGCCGGGCTCGTGCATCAAGCTTTCTGGGGCGGCACCTCGCGCGATCCTTCCATTGGCCGCCTGCCGCAGGGCCTCGACGACTACTTCCGCACCGTCTTTGCACTCAATGCCGGAGAGGGAGCTCCGCGCGGAGAGCAGATCTACATCCAGGGGGATCACTTCGGGACGTACGATTTCGGCTTTTCGCTGCAGGGACGGCGCTTTCGGCTGCTCGTCTACCGGCACTTCTTCTACGAAGATCGGGATGGGCTCAAGTTCAAAAATCCACAGGACGGATTGTTGGGCCTATCGCTGGTGGATCGAGCGGGCGAGCTGCTCGAGCGTGTTGTCTACGAGTTTCTCTACACGAAGCGCCAGAGCGGGCCGATTCCGCCGGGACCCGGACGCGGGGGGCCTGGCGGTCGCGACAATTACTACAACCACTACCTCTACCGTACGGGATGGACACATTACGGGCGTACGGTCGGCTCGCCGCTGATGTTTGCCTTCGAGGATCGGGCGAAGCGGTTGACCGGCGGCGTGGAAAACAACCGCGTTGTGGCGCATCACCTGGGACTGGCCGGGCGGCTGGCGGCGGCGCTGCGCTACCGGCTGCTGGCCACCTACTCGCGCAACTACGGCACCTACTATGGGCGCGACGTGCTCCAGCAGCCGGGCGCTACCTATCGCTTTGAGCCGCCGCCCGAGCAGCTTTCGGTGCTGGTGGTACTGGACTGGCAGCCCGAGGGGCGGCCGCTGGCCGTGCAGGTGGCGCTGGCCGGAGACGTCGGCCAACTCTACCCCGACAACCTGGGCATTGCGCTGGGCGTGCGCTATCGTCCGGTACCGTGAGGCCCTCGGCGAAAAGTTTGCAGCGCCAGCGGCAACATGAACGCGGCCGCCGCCGTTAGCACGTGCGATTCGAACCGACAGAGCCGACGCGCGGCATGTCGCTCAAAACCCGGGTGCAGCAGGTGCGATCGTGGTTGCAGACGCCCGCCGGGCGCCGGATGCAGCGCTACGGGCGGCTGCTGTTTGTGAGCGGCGTGGTGGGATGGTTGCTGTACCGGCTGACGCAGATCGGCTGGCGGGAAGTGTACGAAGGGCTGCCGCGCACGCCCTGGTTCTACGTGCTCTGGCTGGGCCTGTACTTTCTGCTGCCGGCTACCGAGGCGTTCATCTACCGGGCGCTCTGGAAGCTTCGCTGGTGGCGTGTGTTTCCGGTGCTCGTGCGCAAACGCGTGCTGAACACCGATGTGCTGGGCTACTCGGGTGAGGTGTACCTGTACCTGTGGGCGCGTCGCCACACCGATCGGCCGGATGGGCACCTGCTGCGCACGATCAAGGACAACACGATCCTGTCGTCGGTGGCCTCGACGGTGGCCGTGGTGCTGCTGGTAGCCGGCGCGGTGCTGAGCGGCCAGTTCGCGCTGGTGGATCTGCTGGGACGGGCGGCCGACCCGGTGTACGTCGCGGCGGGGGGGCTGGCCTTCGGCGTGTTGGGTGCGCTGGCCGTTCGGTTTCGCCGGGTCATCTTTTACGTGCCGGGACGGACGGCCGCGGTGCTACTGGGCGTGCACGTGCTCCGGTTTTTTGCCATGTATGCGCTGCAGGTGCTCCAGTGGTGGGTGGTGCTGCCCGAGGCCCCATTGCGCGTGTGGGCCACGATTCTGGTGGTGGGCACCGTCACGAACCGGATTCCGTTCCTGCCCGCCACCGACCTGCTGGCCCTCGGCGCCGTGCTGGGCATGACGCACCTGCTGGAGGCGTCGGCGGCCGTGCTGGCCGGCATGCTTGTTGTCCGGAGCGTACTGGATCGCACGGCCAACGCCGTGCTCTTTGTGCTGACGAGCTGGCTGGAGCGCCGACGACCCACCGTGCCGATGGCGCCGGTCCCTTCGGCCGACACCGAACAACCCCTGACCACCCCGACCGAGTGAGATGGTGCGCCGGCTGTTTTTACTGATAGGCCTCGGCCTGCTGCTGCAGGGGCTGGCGCCCGGATTGGCGCCGGACCCGCAGCGCGTGCGCATCGAGGACTTCGAAGCTTATCCGGTCGGGGCCTATCCCTCACGCTGGAAGTTTCTCACCAGCAAGCGAGAATTCCGGCCGCTGGAGGAGTTCATGAACGAGCGGGAGGAGTGCCGCGTGCAGGCCGAAGCGGGCAACAAGTTTCTGCGTTGCACCACCCGGGCCGAAGCCCAGCGCATCACGCTGGCCAACCGGGAAGACTTCGGGCTGGACTGGGACCTGCGCACGCACCCCAGGCTGCGCTGGCGCTGGCGGGCCCTCCACCTGCCGGCCAATGCCCGTGAAGACCGCCGCCGCTGGAACGACAGCGGGGGCGCGGTCTACGTGACGTTCGGCTCCGACTGGCTGGGTCGCCCGATCAGCCTCAAGTACACCTACAGCGCTTTGCTGCCCCGCGAGACCGTGGTGGATTACGGTCCGTTGAAGGTGATTGTGGTCTCGTCCGCCCGGGAGGGATTCGGGCACTGGGTGACGGTTGAACGCGATGTGGTGGCCGACTACCGCCGCGTGTTCGGCAAAGAGCCGCCCGCGCGGCCGCTATCGATCACGATCTGGAGCGACTCGGACAACACGAAAGACTATGCCGTGGTCGATTACGGGCCGTTGCGGGTCATCGTGGCCTCGTCCGCCCGGGAAGGGTTCGGGCACTGGGT
>WFPM01000203.1 GCA_015487635.1 Rhodothermus sp. | reverse complement strand
TAAATCTTTGGTCAGATCAATGAAGACGCTACGTCTTGTAGCATGCACCATTGCACTGTTGGGGATAGCGGGTGGGTGTGATCAGATGTTTACCCCCCCTGTGACCAATGCTGAAGAAGGCGAGTCGGTTACTGCGGCGGATTCTCTGACGATTGCCCGGGCTATCACAGAAAATACGCCGATTCTACTGAGTGAAAATGAGCAACAGGTGTTGAAGAAGCTCTTGGCAGATACGCTTCTGCAGCGATGGATCCGAGATACCTACCTGTCCATACAACTTCACATGGTCCGGGCGCTGCGCAATGATTCGATCCGGCAGCAATGGCTCAAGGAGGCGGCACAATGGAGGGTGGCACTTCGACAACGGTCGAAGGAGCAATGGTCGATAGTTGATTATCAGGCTATTCGAGGCCTTGTGGGAGCTCCTTCCTGGGAAGAGATGCAGCAGGTATTTCGCCGGTTCCGAGAGCGACATGCCGCATTGTGGCGATTGCCCGAGCGCGCACGAAACAGAGTACTGGCCGAGTACATAAGGCGGATAGGTGGGGAAATTCGATTGGAGGTTCCCGGGTCGTTAGGTCCTGCGCTGCAAAAAGAGGGGATGAGTCAGGGGGGCACTCGGAGGGTTCCGGAAAAGCAGAGCAAAAACACAATCAGACATCACTCCAGTCCCTGCCTCGTTTTATCACCTCGCCACCCTGTCATCCTGCTGAACGAAATGAGGCATGGAATAACTGTGAACGCTCATTCCTTATAGCTATTACTCCTACAGTGTCTCAGCATATATGGCAGCTTATTAGGCAATGTGCATTTGTCGGTACGATTGGTTGCGTTTTGGCTTCTCTTGGACAATTTATCGCTTTTGCCGGTGTGGAGATGTATGGTTACATATATTGTATACAGAATGTGAAAGATCAATATGGAGACTTTGGATGTGAATTTGAGTACTACTATGATGAACGGGGTGGCTGGTGGTATGAACCGCTATATCCAAGAAGAGATCCGCCTCCGGGATGGCCTGGAAGAGGGTCGGGAGGAGGAAGCTCCTGTGTTCCGGTATTTGTGAACGGGGAACTAATGGGCCATTGTTGTGCCAGTACCATGCTGAAAGTAATGGAATGTGTTAAACGATATGGTGATTTAAATTGAGCTATGATTTCTTTTAAGATTTACAAAATTATCAATGTTTTATTTCATATTTTGTATATACTTGTATTCAATTTTATTCTTGATTATTCATATCGTCAATTTGAATGGTCATTTAGCATGATTATTGCTTATGAAATACTTATAATGAAGAAATCTTTTTATAGAAGCAGAAGGGCTAAGATTGGCTTTTTTGTCGCACTGGGAACTGTTTTATTTGCATATATAATTGGGTATATATTTTCTGAATCATATTTTACCTCTTTCCCCTGGTACTATCGATTATTCTGGTTTGTGGTGACGTTCACGCTGCTGTTGCTGCCTGTTAAACCCGAGGCAACGGCAAAAGAAACAGAAAGGCCCGTTGAAAGAGGGTCCGAATTGATTCAGTTCCATCCCGGTTTACTACGTTTGACTCTTCTACTAATAGGGCTGCTCCTGGTGGCGCTGGGCGCAATGTTGCTCTTTTTAAAGGACCGGATCCTTCTGCTTTTACCGGTCGGGGCAGGATTGCTCTTCCAACTGGGCGTGCTTATGCTGCTTCATCGGTTACGGCAGCGAGCGCTTACAAAGCGGCAGTTGTTTCAATTCGTGGGATTGTTGGAAGGCATCGTCGGTGTGCTGTTTCTGATCGGGTTCTTTCTCATAGCAATGCGTTCGACTTCGGCCTATTACCGTCTTCCTTTATTAGAAGTGCGAAGCCTTGATTTTATTCTGAGTTTTGTTCTTTTCATTCTGTTGGTCCCTGGCCCGGGGACGGGCATATTAATCTACGCGCTGAGCCGGTCCCGGGAATCATCAATTTCGTCGCATTGAGCGCACATGTATGCCGGCTGAGAGACATCTGGTGCTACAAGCCACTGGCAAAAAGGCCGGCATTGTTGTACCTTTCCTTCCGGCTTCGGCTGTCTGAACGCGTAAAAACGTCCGGTTGGGAAGGCGGTACGGAGCTTGCTGCAGCTCGGGGCGGATTGAACCGGTATCGACCATGCGGGCGGCACTGCTACTGTTGCTGATCGGGTGCTTTGGGGCGAGCGCGTGGGCCCATGCGCTGCCGCAGGTAACGCGCGTTTCGTTCGCACCACGCTCCGATCAGAGTGGCTATGTAATTCGAATTCACACGACCGATCACGTGGGGGCCTACCAGGAACCGGAGTGGCTGGACGCCCACCGGTTCCAGTTCGTGCTCTACTACACCGAGCCGGCCCCCGAGCTGCAGCACGATCCGCCGCAGGGACCGATCCGGGCCTACACGATCGAGCCCCGCAACGGCCATCTGATTTTCCAATTTGAACTGGACGAGCATGTCACGGCCGAGGCGGCGGCCTACCGGGATCGCCTTTCGACGGACATTCTCATTGGCCTGACCATTGTTCGGAGCGATCCGCCCGTGGCCGAAGTGGAACCTCTGCCGCAACCGGCCACGAGCGAGTCGGTGCTGGCGCGGACGGTGGCGCTGGGGAGCGAAACGCCCACGATGCCCCGGGTGGTCGATCGCTGGCACCTGGATACGATCGTGATCGATCCGGGCCACGGCGGAAAGGATCCGGGCGCAGTGGCCAACGGCGTGCGGGAAAAGGATATCACGTTGGCCGTAGCGCTGAAGCTGGGCGAGTATCTGGAGCGACTGCTGGGTGTGCGGGTCGTCTATACGCGTAAGGATGATCGCTTTGTCGGGCTGCGTGAGCGGGGTCGTATCGCCAACGAAGCCGGAGGCAAGCTCTTCATCTCGCTCCACTGTAACGCGTTGCCCGGCAATCGTCGGGTGCGCGGCGCCGAGACTTACTTCCTGGGATTGCACAAGACCGAGGCAGCCCGCCGCGTGATGGAACGAGAAAACAGCGTGATCCGTCTGGAAGACGACCCGTCGCAGTACGAGCACTTCACCGAGCAGGAGCTGATCCTGATGACGCTGGCGCAGAGCGCCTACCTGCGCAAAAGTGAGAAGCTGGCCATGCTCGTGCAGGAGCAGTTCGCCGAGCGCGTGGGACGCGTCAACCGTGGGGTCAAGCAGGCGGGCTTCTACGTGCTCTGGAGCGCTTCGATGCCGGCCATTCTCGTGGAGCTGGGCTTCTTGACCAATCCGCAGGAGGCGGCTTTTCTAAAAAGCAAGAGGGGGCAGGCCTACATGGCCAGTGCCATCTTCCGGGCGGTGCGCACCTTCAAGGAACACTATGAGCGGGAACTGGCGTTTCCAGCCGCGCGATGATGTTTTTCCCGAACTTTACCGAATGGAAAATATGAACGCGACGGCGCTGGAAACGCTCAAACAGGCTATCCGTACGGTGCCCGACTTTCCCGAACCGGGCATTCAGTTCAAAGACATTACCCCGGTGCTGGGAGATCCGGAATTGCTCCGCCTGGCCATCGAAGCGCTGCTGGAGCCGTTTCAGGAGCAGAAAATCACGAAGGTAGTGGGAATCGAGTCGCGAGGCTTTATTCTGGGCGGTATGCTGGCGCACCACCTGGACGCCGGTTTCGTGCCGGTGCGCAAGAAGGGCAAGCTGCCCTACCAGACCCTTGCAGAAAGCTATCAACTGGAATACGGCACCGATACGGTCGAAATGCACATTGATGCTATCGAGCCCGGCGATCGCGTGTTGATCCACGACGACGTGATCGCTACGGGCGGGACGGCAGAGGCTACGATTCGCCTGGTCGAGCGGGCCGGCGGTGAGGTGGTCGGCTGTGCCTTTCTGATCGAACTGACCGGCCTGCAGGGCCGTAAGCGACTGCCGGCCCATGTGTCGGTCCATGCGGTGCTCCAACTCTGAGCGGCCATGTACGGAACGGGCGGATGGCTTGCGCTGGCGTTGCTGGCGTTTACGCTGGTGATGGCCGGCTGCGAGGCGGCGGCCAGCGAGCGGCTGACGCTGCCCGAGATCGAGGTATCGTTTCGCTTCGAGGTGAGCGGCAGTGTGCTGACCGACGGTCAGCCCTATACGGCCACGGCGGTCAACACGGTCGACCTGACAACGGCGCTTCAGCAGCGGGGTGGCTACACGAAAAGTGAGGTGGTGGCCGCCACGGTAACGGCCGCCGAAATGGAACGCATCCAGCCCCCCTTGACCGATCTATCTGAATTGCTCAGCGAAGCCCGGCTGTTGCTGACGGCCTCCGGGTTGAATGATCTGGAGGTGGCATCGCGTGCCGGCTTTCCGGACGACGAGACGGCCGCGCTGGCCCCGCGAAGCAGTGCGGACATCGCCGCTTTTGTGAAAAAGCCCGCGTTCGGGGCAAAACTACGACTGGTGCCGTTGCAGCCGGACGCCGGCGAAACCTACATCTACGAAGTGCGCCTGACGCTGCGCGTTCAGGTCGAGGGCGTCTGACGGACGGCAATGCAGGAGATCTCGACGCGGGCACCCCGGGGCAGGGCCGCCACCTGTACCGCTTCGCGTGCGGGCGGCGACTCGTTAAAGTAGCGGGAATACACTTCGTTGATCTGCGCGTAATCGTTGATATCGGTCATGTACACCGTGCAGCGCACCACGTCTTTGTAGTCCATGCCGGCGGCACGAAGCACCGCGCCCAGGTTTTCCAGCACCTGCTCGGTCTCCCGTTCGATGCTGTCGGTGATCAGACTGCCGGTTTTCGGGTCGATGGCGATCTGTCCGGAGCAGTAGAGCGTATCGCCCACCAGTACGGCCTGGCTGTAGGGACCGATGGCCGCCGGCGCACGGGGCGTCTTGATGATCGTTCGCTCAGGCACGGTGAAGATTCCGTCGATGGTCCAAGGTCTCATTTGCCATTATTAACTTGCAAAACGTATGCGCTGAACTTCAAACGAAGAATCCGCTAAGGACGCTATGGATCTGGGACTGCAGGATCGTATTGCGCTGGTGACGGGGGCCAGCAGCGGGCTGGGCTGGGCGGCAGCGCTGGAACTGGCCCGCGAAGGGTGCTGCGTGGCTATCTGCTCGCGCTCGGAGGCGCGCATTCAGGCGGCAGCTCGCCGCATTGTCGAAACACTCAGCCTGGCCGAAGACCGGGTACTGCCCCTGGTCTGCGACGTGACCGATGAGGCGCAGATCATCCGGATGATCGAACAAGTAGTCGATCGCTGGAACGGTCTGAACATCCTGGTGACGAATGCCGGGGGACCACCGGCCGGCTACATCGGCGACTTTACGGCCGACGACTGGCGGGCGGCGCTGGAGCTGAACCTGCTCAGCACGATCAACCTCTGCCGGCATGCGCTGCCGCACCTGCGCCGCGCAGTCCGTGAGCCAAACGGGCTGGCCCGCATTCTGATGATCACGTCGATTTCGGCCAAGCAGCCGATTCCGAACCTCTATCTGTCGAACGCCGCGCGGGCGGGTGTGCAGGGCTTTGCGAAGAGTCTGGCCGAAGAACTGGGACCCGAAGGCATCACCGTCAATACACTGCTGCCGGGCTACACGCGCACCGAACGGCTGCAGGAACTGGCGCGGATCCAGCAGCAGCGCACCGGCCGCACGGTCGAAGAGATTGAGGCCATCTGGGCCGAGCAGACCGCATTGAAGCGGATCGGCGAGCCGCACGAGTTCGCCGCGGCCGTGGCCTTTCTGGCCAGCGCACGCGCCAGTTACATCACGGGCGTGGCCTTCCCGATCGATGGCGGACGCTCGAAGCACCTGCTCTGAGGCACTGGAACGGGTAACCGGCCCTGCCGTACAACCGCCGCGCAAACCTGAAAACAACAAACCCGGGAGAAGATGAGTCGGCACGGACGGGTACTGGTGGCGATGAGCGGCGGGGTGGATTCGTCCGTCACGGCCGCCCTCCTGCACGAGCAGGGCTACGAGGTGGTGGGCATCACGATGAAGACGTGGGATTACACCTCCAGTGGCGTGCGTACGGGCAAGGAGGTAGGGTGCTGCTCGCTGGAGTCCATGAACGATGCCCGCGCCGTAGCCGTGCGGCTGGGCTTTCCGCATTTCATCGTGGACATTCGTGAGGAGTTCGGCGACTGGGTCATCGAGCGCTTCACCGAGGAGTACCTGGCCGGCCGCACGCCCAATCCCTGCATTCTCTGCAACACACACATCAAGTGGGCGGCGCTGCTGCGACGCGCCGATCGGCTCGGCTGCGACTACATTGCTACCGGGCATTACGCCCGCGTGCGCTACGACGAGGCGCTGGGGCGCTACGTGATCTCACGCGGGCGTGATCTGAACAAGGACCAGAGCTACGTGCTCTGGGGGATCGCGCAGGAGCACTTGGCCCGGACGCTTCTGCCGCTGGGCGACTATACCAAGCCCGAAATCCGGCGCATGGCCGCCGAGATGGGCTTCGAGCGGCTGGCGCAGAAGCCGGATTCCTACGAGATCTGCTTCATTCCGGACAACGATTATCGGCGCTTTCTGCGCCAGCGCGTACCCGAACTGGACCGAAAGGTCGGCCCGGGTAAATTCGTGCTGAAGGACGGTACCGTGGTGGGCACGCACCAGGGCTATCCGTTCTACACGATCGGTCAGCGGCACGGTCTCGGACTGGCGCTCGGCTATCCCGTCTACGTCACTCACATCGATCCGGAGACGAACACGATCACCGTCGGGCCGCGCGAAGAGTTGCTCCGTCAGCGGCTGGTGGCCCGCCAGATCAACCTGGTCAAGTACCCGGACCTGCGCGAGGAGCGTCCGGCCGTCGGCAAGATCCGGTACAAGGACGAGGGCGCGCCCTGCCTGGTCTGGCAGGAAGGGGACGCGCTGCACGTGGCCTTTGCCGAGCCCCGTCCGGCCATCACACCGGGACAGGCCGTCGTGCTCTACGAAGGCGACGACGTGCTGGCCGGCGGCTGGATCTATGAGGTACTGGACACCGAAGCCGAAGACGCGCCGGCCACGGCCGCAGCGCAGAACTTGCCGTAGCGTGCTGCTGGTTGTAGATTTTGGATAAAAAGCGAAAGCATGGGGAAAGCACGTCTGCTGATCATAGAAGACGAGGCGGAAGTACGCGAGGCGCTGGCGCTGTGCCTGGAGACGGCAGGGTACGAGGTGGACGCGGTGGCCACCGGTGAGGAGGGGCGCGAGAAGGCCATCACAGTGCCCGGCTACGATCTGATCATCCTGGATGCGAGGCTTCCGGGACGCGATGGCTTTGAGGTGCTCCGCGAGTTGCGTGAGGAGGACGGGGTGATGACGCCCGTGCTGATGCTCACCGGGCTGAATGATCGGGAGCACCGCCTGAAGGGTTTTGAACTGGGTGCCGACGATTACGTGGCCAAACCGTTTATTCCTGAAGAGCTACTGGCTCGCGTGGAGGCTGTCTTGCGTCGTGCCCGGCGGCAACCCCAGCCCGAAAAGCGTCGTTTCCGCGTGGGCGGCATCGAAGTCGATCTGGTGGAGGGTACGGTGACGCGCGACGGCCGGCCGGTGGCGTTGACCGACATGGAGTTCCGGCTCCTGCGCTACCTGATCCTCCACCACGGCCGTACCGTCACCCGCGAACAATTGCTCCGGGAAGTCTGGGAGCTTCCGCCCACCGTGCAGACCCGTACTATTGATCGCCACATCAACGCCCTGCGTAAGATCATGGACGGCGAGGACGAAGCAAGCTGGCCGATTCAGAGTGTCTACGGGATCGGTTACCGGTTGGTGGGCGGGGAATTCGTCGATTGATTCTCGGCGCGAAGTCGATAGCCTTTCCCGTAGACGGTTTCGATATAGCGGGGCTGGCGCAGGTCAGGCTCGATCTTCTTGCGGATCGAGGCGATATGCCGGTCGATTGTCCGCGTCTCGACGTCGCCGACGATGTGCCACACGTCGCGCAGGAGCTGCTCGCGCGTGACCACCTCGCCCCGATGGTGAATCAGGTAGCGGAGGACGTTCAGTTCCATGGCCGTAAAGTTGATGCGCTCGGAGCCGCGGTAGGCTTCGTGCGTGCTGAAGTTGATCTCCACGTCGCCAATACGGTAGATCTGCATGGGCGCCCGATCGGGTGGCTGCGTGCGTTGCAGGATGGCCCGTACGCGGGCGGCCACCTCGTCCGGATCGAAGGGCTTGACGATGTAGTCGTCGGCGCCCATCCCGAAGCCCTGCAGGACCTGCTCACGCTCGCCGCGGCCGGTGAGCACCAGCACCGGCGTCTCCAGCCCGCGCCGGCGCATTTCCTGCAACACCTCGAAACCGCTCCGGTCGGGCAGCATCACGTCGAGCAAGACGACGTCGAACTGATGGGCGTTCGTGAGAAGTTCAAGCGCTTTACGTGCTTCCGGGGCGTGGGTGACGCGATAGCCCTGCACCTCGAAGAAATCCTGAAGGGCCTGAGCCACGTCGGCGTCGTCTTCGACGATCAGCATGTGATAGGTCGGCGTTGACTCGGCCATGGTGCTGCTTGTACGCTGGTTGAACGGGAACTCTTTCCGGAGATTAGCAACTGAAGGGGGCACTGTCAACTTCCTTGACCATGTAATACGATTTCTGAGAAATCATAGTGCATGAGAAAGCCCGGGCGCACCGCAACGTGCTTTCAGCCCAAGCCCAGAATGAGCGACGCTCGGAACCATCAGAGCTCCCCTCCCCTGGCCCCCTCCCTGGCAGGGAGGGGGAAGCACCCGAGAGAAAGCCCCGGGGCGGAAACATGCGGAATCGCCTGCATCCACCGCCAACCGTGGCCAACGGACTCAGCTCCCC
Organism: Rhodothermus sp.; assembly: GCA_015487635.1. GTDB lineage: Bacteria > Bacteroidota > Rhodothermia > Rhodothermales > Rhodothermaceae > Rhodothermus. The sequence continues at coordinate 15,709 of WFPM01000203.1, read as the reverse complement.
CTTCCAGGGGGAGCTGTCGCGAAGCGACTGAGGGGGTCATGGGAAGCCGATGCACCATGATATCCAAGAAATCGTATAAAACGCAATGGAAGCTACGAACGAAGCTTTTCTGCTGAAACTTCTGGAGACGCCCAGTCCGTCAGGGTTTGAACAGGCCCTGCAGCGCACCTGGGTGCAGCACGTGAAGCCGTGGGTCGATGCCGTCGAGCAGGACAGCTACGGCACGGTCTGGGCCGTAAAGCGCGGGCGGGCCGATCAGCCACGGCTGATGCTGGAAGCGCATGCCGACGAAGTGGGTTTTATCGTGCAGCACATTTCGGACGAAGGGTTTCTGCACATTGCGCCAATCGGCGGAGCCGATCGGGCGCTGGCCCGTGCGCGCCGGGTGCAGGTGCTGGGCAGCAGGGGGGCGGTGGACGGTGTGCTGGGACATACGGCCATCCACCTGCGCGATACGAAAGACGAGAAGGTGCCCGAGTGGCACGAACTGTTCGTGGACGTGGGGGCCCGCAACCGGGAGGAGGTGGCGGCACTGGGCATCCGGGTAGGGCATCCCGTGGTGCTGGCTGACGGACCGTTTCGGCTTCAGGGGCGGCGACTGGTGGGACGTGCGCTCGATAACCGGCTGGGCGGCTTCATTCTGGCGCAGGTGCTGGCCGCGCTGACCGAAACGCCGGCAGCGGCAACCGTCTACGCCGTCAATGCGGTACAGGAGGAGACGGGCGGCTATGGCGCGCGCATGGTGGCTTACCGGCTGCACCCGGACCTGGCGCTGGTGCTGGAGGTAACGCATGCCACCGATACGCCCGGGATCGACGCCCGGCGGCATGGGCTCATCCGGCTGGGCGACGGACCTGTCCTAACGCACGGCACGGCCAACCACCCGCTATTGGTCGAGCGCCTGCTGACCGTGGCCGAAGCCGAAGGCATCCCCGTGCAGCATGAGGCATCGTCCAGACGCACCGGCACCGACGCCGACGACATCTTTCCGACGCGTGGTGGCATTCCCTGCGCGTTGGTTTCGGTGCCGCTTCGTTACATGCATTCGCCGGTCGAGGTGGTCGATCTGGACGACGTGGCCCACACGGTCCGGCTGCTGGTGGCCTTCGTGCGTAGCCTGCAACCGGACGATCGCTTTCTCCCGAGGCTGACGGCGTAAGCTCAGAAGAACGGCAGGAAGCGGTCGATCAGGCGCTGCGCCTGTTCGCCGTAGGGCGGATAGAGCCGGCGCAGCAGCGGAAAGTCGAACCGCCGGTAGACCACGGGTCGTTCGTTGGAGAAGGCCAGAAAGCCGTGGTAGCGGTAGGCTTTCCCGATACCGCTGGCACCGACGCCGCCGAACGGAAGGTCGGGGTGATTGAAGTGCAGCAGCGTATCGTTGACGCATCCGCCACCGGCCGCGGTGTGAGTAAGCACGTGCTGCACGCGCCGGTCATCCCGGGCAAACACGTAAAGCGCCAGCGGCTTAGGACGGCGGTTAATGGCCTCTAACGCTTCGTCCAGATGGTCGAAGGCCTGAACGGGCAGGAGCGGACCGAAAATCTCTTCCTGCATGAGGGCAGCCTCGTCGGGCACATGCGTCAGCACGGTGGGTGGCACAAAACGCTCCTCAGCAACCCAGGGACCGCCGATGGCCTCGCGGGCGCCGCGGGCCAGCGCGTCTTCGTACAGATGACGCAGCCGCTCGAAGTGGCGGTCGTTGACGATTCGGGCGTAACTATCGCTCCGCTGCCAGGCTTCAGGATCCGGTCCGTAAAACGCTTCGATCTGCTCCTGGAGGGCCGCCACCAGCGCGTCGTGCAGGCTCCGGTGCACCAGCACATAGTCGGGCGCGATGCAGGTCTGGCCCGCATTGGTAAACTTACCCCAGGCGATCTTTTCGGCGGCCTGCTCGACGTCGGCCGTCTCATCGACCACGGTGGGCGACTTGCCTCCGAGTTCAAGCGTGACAGAGGCCAGATGACGGGCGGCCGCTTCCATGACAAGGCGTCCCACCCGCGGACTGCCCGTAAAGAAGATGTGGTCGAAGGGCAACTCCAGCAGTGCTTCGGCCACCGTATGGTCGCCCTCAAAGACGGCCACTTCTTCCGGATCGAACACCTCTTCGATGATGCGCCGGATGGTGCGGGCACTGTTGGGGGCAAATTCCGAGGGCTTGACGATCACGCAATTGCCCGCCGCGACGGCCGTTACGAGCGGGGCGAGTGTCAGCGTGAAGGGATAGTTCCAGGGCGAGAGGATGAGCACCACGCCTTTGGGTTCATAGCGAATTTCGGCGCGGGTGCCCAGGTGCGTCAGCGCTGTGCCCACCCGTTTCGGGCGCATCCAGTGAGCCAGGTGGCGGGCCACGTAACGGGCTTCGGTGACGACAGGGGCGATTTCGGTCAGGTCCACCTCCAGCGGTGGTTTCCGGAAATCGGCCCAGAGCGCCGCTCGGATGGTTTCGCGGTGGTCCAGCACGGCTTCGCGCAGGCGGATGAGCTGGCGTCGCCGCTCGCGTACGGTGCGATTACGGATGGCGGCGTGATGCCGCCGCTGGCGCTCGAACACTTCGGCCATAGTGCGCGCCAGCTCCGGCGTGCAGGGCATGGCGGACGGGTGGGGCGTCATGGTTTCACCGCAGGGGAGGTTAAACATCCTGGTTAATAGTATACGTTTTTGAAACATGCGTCAAGGCTTCGGAACAATTCTCTGACTTGCTTCGCTTCTTTACGGAGGCGGAACAGTTCACCAGACATCGGGGGGAGCCATGAAAGCGCTGCTGGTTGTGGACGTGCAGAACGACTTCTGCCCGGGGGGCGCCCTACCGGTACCCGAAGGCGATGCGGTCGTTCCGGTGATCAACCAGTTGAGTCCGTATTTTGAGAACATCATTCTGACGCAGGACTGGCATCCGGCGGGCCACTGGTCATTTGCCTCGGCGCATCCTGGCAAGAAACCGTTCGAGACGATCCAGCTCAGCTACGGCGAACAGGTGCTCTGGCCGGATCACTGCGTGCAGGGCACGCCGGGCGCCGATTTCCATCCGGAGCTGGACACGACGCGCGCGCAGCTCATCATCCGGAAAGGGTTCCGGAAGGAGATCGACTCCTATTCGGCCTTCTACGAGAACGACAAGCAGACCACGACGGGCCTGGCCGGTTATCTGAAGGAGCGGGGCATCACGACGCTCTATGTGGTCGGTCTGGCAGCCGACTTCTGCGTGAAGTGGTCGGCGCTGGACGGCCGCCGGCTGGGCTTTGACGTGTACGTGGTCACCGACGCCACGCGTGGCATCGACACGAACGGCTCGCTGGCGCGTGCCTGGGAAGAAATGAAGGCGGCCGGCGTGCACCTGATCACTTCCGATGAAGTGATCCGCCAGGCCGAGCCGGTAGCGTAAGAATCTGCAGCATAATAGCTCAATGCAGGGCGCCCGGTTGAATATCGGGCGCCCTGCATTTTGGGAGCAGCGCGGACTGCTGACGGCAGAATTCTATGCAGGCACGTTCTTCTGCATAACGCTTTGGAAGGAAAAGACGACGAAAATTGCAGGCAGGTTACCTGTTCACAGGAAAATTCTGAAAGCCGGTACGTAATTTTCAATACAAATGGTGCCATTTTTATGAAACAATGAAACACCTGGCATGAAGGGAGCGCTCCGCATCGGCCGGGTGGCCGGTATCGACATTTATCTGCACTGGACGTTCGGGCTGCTGATCGCCGGCATTTTTGCTTTTCACCTGTTGCACGGCGTGGGGGTGCAGGCGGCGCTGGCAGGTGTGCTGCTGGTCCTGGTGGTCTTCGGGTGTGTGGTCCTGCATGAGCTGGGCCATGCGCTCATGGCGCGGCGCTTCGGGGTTCCCACGCGCGACATCACGTTGTACCCGATCGGTGGGGTGGCCCGACTGCAACGTATCCCGGAAGAGCCTATTCAGGAGTTCTGGATTGCCGTGGCCGGGCCGGCCGTTAATCTGGTGATCGCTACCGTGCTGGCGATGGTGCTCTGGGCCGTGGGCGGTAGCTTCGACCCGAATGCGCTGGTGCAGCCCCGATTGCATTTTCTGACATCGCTGATGTGGATCAACCTGCTGCTGGTGGGCTTCAACATGCTGCCGGCCTTTCCCATGGACGGCGGCCGCGTGCTTCGGGCCCTGCTGGCGCTGCGCATGAACTACGTGCGGGCCACGCAGATTGCCGCCAGCATCGGGCAGGGCATGGCCGTGCTTTTCGGGTTGTTCGGGCTTATCAGCTTTAACCCGATTCTGCTGTTCATCGCGCTGTTCGTGTACGTGGGCGCTCAGCAGGAGGCACAGCAGGCCATGTTCCGCTCGCTCACGCAGGGTATCCCGGTGCGGCAGGCCATGATGACGCGCTTTCAGGTGCTGCATCCGGACGACACGTTGGGGCGGGCAGTCGAGGCCCTGCTGGCCGGAGCCGAACATGATTTTCCGGTGGTCGAGAACGGTCAGGTGGTGGGCGTTCTGACCCGGAAGGCCCTGCTGCACGCGCTGGCCCGCGAGGGGCAGTCGGGCCGGGTGCGCGACGCGATGCGGTCGAGTTGCCGGCCCATCGAAGATACGGCCATGCTCGAAGAGGCCTTTCTGCGCATGCAGGAAGCCGGCTGCGAGGCGCTACCCGTCGTGCGCAACGGCCAGCTCGTCGGGCTGCTGACGCTGGAAAACGTCGGGGAATTGATGATGATCGCCTCGGCGCTTCGGCAGGCCGAAGCCCTGCGGGCCCATGTGCCACAGCTTTGAATTTGCCGGGAAGGTGGTCGCCGTAAGCGCTTCAGAGCAGGCCGCTTCGTTTGAACCCGTCCGGTTTTTTATCGTAGCTTTGCCGGATCCCGAACAGGTCTGCCCTGTAACCCCATGACGCGCCGCACGAAGATCGTCTGTACGCTGGGACCGGCCTCGTCAGATCGTGAGACCATTCGGAAGCTCATTGAGGCCGGCATGGACGTGGCCCGGTTGAATTTCTCGCACGGCACGCACGACGAGCACCGTCGCCGCATCGAGATCGTCCGCGAAGAAGCCCGCCGGCTCGGGCGCGAGGTGGCCATCCTGCAGGATTTGCAGGGCCCCAAAATTCGCATCGGCGAAGTGGCCGACGGCGGCATTCTGATTCATGAGGGGCAGCAGCTGGTCCTGACGGCCAACCCCGATCGAGCCGACGGCCAGACCCGCATCTTCGTGAACTATCCCACGCTGGCGCAGGACGTGGCGCCCGGCGGCCGCATTCTGCTCGACGATGGCCTGCTGGAATTGAAAATTGTGGACGTGAAAGGCGAGGACGTGATTACGGAGGTGGTGGTCGGCGGGCCGCTTCGTTCACGCAAAGGTGTCAACCTGCCCCATCTGCGCAACTCCACGCCGTCGCTTACCGAAAAGGATCTGCGCGATCTGGAGTTCGGCCTGCAGATGGAAGTGGACCTGATCGCGCTTTCGTTCGTGCGAAGCGAAACAGACGTGGCCGATCTGATGCGCCGCGTGCGGGACTCCGGCAAGGAGGTGCGCGTGATCGCCAAGATCGAAAAGCCCGAGGCGGTCGCCAAGATTGATCAGATTCTGGCGCAGGCCGACGGGATCATGGTGGCGCGGGGTGATCTGGGGATCGAAATGCCGCTGGCCGAGGTGCCGGCCGTGCAGAAACGCATCATCCGGAAGTGTCTGGCTGCAGCCAAGCCGGTCATCACGGCCACGCAGATGCTCGAAAGCATGATCGAAAATCCACGGCCTACGCGTGCCGAGGCCAGTGATGTGGCCAATGCGGTGCTGGACGGCAGCGACGCGCTGATGCTCTCGGGTGAGACGGCCACCGGGAAGTATCCGGTGCGTGTGGTGCAGGTGATGGACGAGATCATCCAGCAAGCCGAACGCTTTCGACGGGAAATTCGCGAAAGTCAGGGCCACTGGCCGCACATTCCGAAAGACGCCAGCGAAGCCGAGTCGGTTACCGAGGCGATCGGCTACACGGCCTGCCAGCTTGCCGAACAGGTAGGGGCCGTGGCCATTGCCTGTCTGACGGCCACGGGGAGCACGGCCCGCATGATCGCCCGCCATCGGCCGCCGGTGCCCATTTATGCCTTCACCGACAATCCCCGCATCGTGCCGCAGCTCAGCCTGCTCTGGGGTACGCGGGCCTTTACCATCCCCTTCCAGCGCGATACGGATCAGGGCGTCCAGATGGTGCATCGCGTGCTGAAAGCGCATGGGCTGGTCAACTCGGGCGACCTGCTTGTCATCACGGCCGGCATGCCGCTTCCGGCCAAAGGGAGCACCAATATGGTGCATGTCAGCCGGATCGCGTGAGTTGCCGGGCCTCGCGGGCGCGCCAGCCGAGCAACAGGCCACTCCAGAGTAAATAGGGCCCCAGAAAAACATGAGGAAGCCGCGTGGCCTGGCCGAAAAACAGCAACGCGGCGGCCACGGCCAGCTGCAGGCCCAGTCCCAGCGTGGACAGTGCCGTCATGAACGCGGGCGAAGGCAGCGGCGGTGTTTTCGTACCGGTCAACCAGACGTCCAGCCGGGCCACGAGCCGATCCTGCCAGCCGTACAGCACAAGGTAGAGGCGCTGGAGCAGCCGCGTGAGCCGGGGTGGATCCCAGGGGTAAGGCCGGGCCCGGCGCTCGTCGGGCAGGCTGGTACGCTCGCCGGCGTGGTGGTGGCGGTAGCGCACGTAGTAAAAGTTGTAAAGCGAACCCTGTAGCAACATGGCCAGCAGCCCCGCCGCCGAAAGCAGCCGATCGCGCAACCGGCCACCCCGCCGATCGGCCACGGCTGCAAACAGGGCCACGTTCACTACGAAGTCTGCAATCGAGTCGAAATAGCGGCCCAATCGGGAAGGGCGCTGGTGGCGGGCCAGCGCTCCGTCGAGCCCGTCCAGCAGATGCTTACCGACCAGCAGGAGCGCGGCCAGGCGGTCGGTGCGTCGTCGCCCCCGACGTACCAGCCAGGCGGCCAGCAACCCGTCCAGCAGGAAAAGCCAGGTGATGTGCACCGGGCGAATGCGGGTGGGCGCCAGACGCCGGGCTACCTGTTGCATCAGGCCCAGACCAAACGCGCTGAAATCGCGAAAAATGCGGCCGGGCAGTTTGGTGGGTGTGGGCATGGCCGAATACCGGTTTGCCGGCCGCTTAACGTTGCCGTTATGGCGGGCGTTCCGGACTTGAACCATTGCCCGGAGTGCGCGTTCGCTCCCTGCTGCCGGCCGGATGACAACGCGCGATCGAACGATCTGCCATGCGCCGCTCAGGACCAGACCTGTGGTTTACACGCGCTCGCATGCTACTGGGCCTGCTGCTTGCGGGAAGCGTGTTGGCCGGCTGCAGCTCCAGTTCGTTTCTAGGACGCCAGTTCGACAACTTCCGGGCTTATTACAACACCTTCTACAACGCCCGCAAATCTTTCGAGGAGGGGATGCGCGGCCTGCGTGCGCAGCAGGAGCAGCCGATCGATCTGACCACCTACCTGACCCTGTTCGGTCCACCGACGCGTACGGCGAACGCAGCCGCCTTCAACAAGGCCATCGAAAAAAGCGCCGAGGTAGTGCGACGGCATCCCGGCTCGAAATGGGTCGATGATGCCCTCATGCTGATCGGCCGGTCCTATTTCTACCTGGGCAACTATGCCGGGGCCGCACAGAAATTCCGTGAGGTGATCGCGCTGGGCGGTGCAAAAGAACTGGAGGCGCGCTTCTGGCTGGTGCGTTCGCTGGTGGCCGCCCGCTCCTTCGACGAGGCGCAGGCCGTGCTCCAGGAAACGCTGGCTCGTGAAGCACTTCCCACCGACTGGCGGTCGCGTTTTTTGTTGCTGCAGGCCGATCTCTACGTGCAACAGGAACGCTGGGAGGAAGCCCGTCAGGCGCTGGAGGCCGGATTGCAGCGTGTGCCGGAGCGGTCGCTCGGTGCAACAGGATACTTTTTGATGGGCCAGGTCTGCGAAACGCTTCAGGACTACGCCTGCGCCTACGCAGCCTTCGATCGCGTGCGTCGCTATCGGCCTGACTATGAATTGGCCTATACCGCCGAGTGGCAGGCCGTCCGCATTCAGGGGCTGTACCTGGACCCGGAAGCCGCGCTGGAGCGACTTCGCCGCATGGAACGTGACGACAAGCACTTTGCCCGTCGGGCCGAGCTGGCTTACCTGCGCGCCCGCATCTATCAGGCTATGGGGGCAGTCGAAGAGGCCCGGGCACTCTACCATCAGCTGCTCTACGAGAGCGATGCCGACATCAACCGGGTTCGCGGTCGGATTCACTATGCGCTGGGCGAACTCTACCGCGACGTTTTTCAGGATTACCTGGCTGCTGCGGCCCACTTCGACACGGCCGCCACTGCGCTGGGCGGTCGGACGGGATCGCGCACCGAAACCGCCTCGGTGCCGCTGACGCCGCTGGCTCTGACCGATGCGGCGGAACAGGCGCGCGTGTTCGGGCAGTTCGCCCGGGTGCGGCAGGAGATCCACCGGCTGGATTCGCTGCTCTATCTGGGATCGCTCGACGACGAAGCATTTGCAGCCTTTGTGCTGGAACTGCGCCGTCGGCGGGCGCGGGAGCTGGAAGCGCAGCGCCGACGGGCAGGGGAACGAGCAGCCGAACAGCGGTTTCTGCAGAGCCGCCTCGAACAGCCCACGCGTCGCGCCGAGACTGTAGCCGCCACGGCGGGCGGCGACGCCGGCTTTCTGTTTCACCGTGATCCTGTCCGCGTCCAAGAAAACCGCACGCGTTTCTTTGAGTGGTGGGGCCGCCGGCCTCTGGTACCCAACTGGCGTCGCCGGGCGGCCATCCAGGGTGCGACGGTTGCCGAGCAGACCGCAAACGGGGAGACGGTGGCTCTGGTGGGGGGGGAAGAGGCCGGAGAGGAGTTGCCTCTAGTGGATGTTTCGGACGTGCCCCGCGATTCGGTGCGACAGGCTCAGATGCGGGCCGAGCGCGCCCGGCTGCGCTATGAACTGGGCAACGTGCTGTTTCTGTCCATGCAGCGCTCCGACTCGGCCGCCTACTGGTACCGGCTGATAATTCTCGAAGACGCCGATCAGCCGGTGGCTCCGCGCGCTTACTATGCGCTGGCCGAGGTGCAGCGGGCACTGGGCGACACGGCGGCCGCCTCGGCACTGCTGAGGACCCTGCTGGAACGGTATCCCGATACGCCGCTGGCCAGCCGGGTTCGGATGCTTCAGGGAACGGCGCCGCCACCGCAGCCGACCATCTCCGACACCCTGGCCCGTGCCGAAGCGGCTTACGCACGGGCTGTGGATGCCTGGCGTCGGGGAAGTTATCGGAAAGCACTCCGGCTATTGCTGGAAACCGCGGCCAACTACCCGGAAACGCCGGTAGCCCCGCGCGCATTGCTGGCCGTCGGCTACGTGTGGCGCGATATGCTGGATCGGGGATTGCTGGCCGACAGTACCCGGCTCCCTGTTTCCGCGCCGGCGCCGTTGCGTTCGGCTCTGATGCCTGCGCCTCCGGCTGTGGATACGGAAACGATAGTCGATACGAGCGGAGCGGCTGCCGTCGTCGCCGCCGACACGCTGCAGGCAACTGCCAGGCCAGCTTTTCAGGACACTGTTCGGGTTACGCCGGCCCCGCCTGATACGTTGAATAAGGCTCTGGGAGCGCCCCCGGACACAGCGCTTTCGCTGGTTCGACTTTACACCTACCTGACCGAGCGCTACCCACAGGCGCCGGAAGCCCGGCTGGCCCGCAAGGTGCTGGCTGCATTGACGCCGCCGTCCGGAGTGGCTCCTGATTCGACGGTGGCCGACTCGGCGCGGGTACGCCCGTCCCGGGGCCGTCCCGAACCGGAGCACCTGCGGGAGCTGGAACCCGCCCGGGCGGTCTGGACCATTCTACTGCTGGAGACCGACAACGCCGAAGAGGTTGGACAGGTACTGCAGCAGTACCGGCAGCTGGCACAGGGGCAGGTGATCGACGTGCGGCCCTACCGTGTGGAAGGCCGCCTGCACTATCGGCTCATCCTGGGCCGCTATCGTAGCGAAGCAGAAGCCCGTGCCGCCATCCAGCAACTCCATCCGGTACTGCAGGGTGGGGCACGCCCCTTGCTGCTGGAGCCCACGGGCCGCGAAAACAGGAACTAAAGTCTTTTCTCGGCGGTTTGGCCCTGGAGCGCGGTGCCACTTAGGCTCCGCCCTGAAGTGATCCCGAAGACGACCGTGTAGCGGAAATCCCATGTCGCAGAACGAGCGCGACAGCCTGGAGCTGGAACGGAAAAATACGCCTTCCGACGGCCCCCGCCTGCCTGAACGGCGGCCGCGCTTTTCCGTCTGGATCTATCTGGCCATCTTCCTGGCGCTGCTGGTGCACTTTTTCCTGTTCTGGACGGGCACCGACACCAGCACCATCGAATACAGCCGGTTTCTCGAATACGTTGAGAAGGGCTATGTGGAGCGCGTCGAGATTGTCAACGACACGAAAGTGCAGGGGCGCTTCACAGAGGCCGCCGTACGCGAAGGGCTGGTATCGGTACCGGTGCGTCAGACCGACTTGCTTCGCGGCCCGCAGACACCCGAACTGATCCGTCGCTTTACGACCACCAAACCGGCCGATCACGATCTGACTAGCTTTCTGCTGGCCTACAACGAACGGGCCCGCGCCGAAGGCCGGCCAACTGTACAGTTTACCGCCCGCATCGAGGAGAACTGGTTCGGCGGGCTGCTCACGTGGATCTTTCCGCTCATTCTCATTGTGGCGCTCTGGATATTTCTGCTGCGCCGCATGAGCCCCAGTTCGCAGGTGCTCAATATCGGAAAGAACCGGGCCATTCTCTACGATGCGATGGGCGATCACCGAGTCACGTTCAAGGACGTGGCCGGACTGGACGAGGCCAAAGAAGAAGTCGCAGAAATCGTCGAGTTTCTGAAGAACCCGAAGAAGTTCACGCGACTGGGCGGCAAACTGCCCAAAGGCGTGCTGCTCGTAGGACCGCCGGGCACGGGGAAGACGCTGCTGGCTAAAGCGGTGGCCGGTGAGGCGGGCGTGCCGTTCTTTTCCATTTCGGGAAGCGATTTCGTCGAGATGTTCGTGGGCGTGGGGGCCGCGCGCGTGCGCGATCTGTTCCGGCAGGCCAAGGAAAAGGCGCCTTGCATCATTTTTATCGACGAGATCGACGCGATCGGTCGCTCCCGTGGCCGTGGCATCATGATGGGGGCCAACGACGAGCGCGAAAACACGCTGAACCAGCTGCTCGTCGAGATGGACGGCTTCAACACGGACAAGGGCGTCATCATCATGGCGGCCACGAACCGTCCCGACGTGCTCGATCCGGCCCTGCTGCGGCCCGGCCGCTTCGATCGACAGATTCTCATCGACAAGCCCGACCGTCGCGAGCGGCTGGAGATTTTCAAGGTGCACACGCGCGACCTGATTCTGGCCGACGACGTGGACCTGGAGGTGCTGGCCGGCCAGACGCCCGGCTTCGCCGGCGCCGAAATCGCCAACGTCTGCAACGAGGCGGCCCTGCTGGCGGCCCGGAAGGGAAAGGAAGCCGTCGAGATGGAGGATTTCGAGCAGGCGATCGATCGCGTGATCGCCGGACTGGAAAAGAAAAACAAGATCATCTCGCCGGAAGAACGTGAGATCGTTGCCTACCACGAAGCCGGCCATGCTATCGTCGGCTGGTTTCTGCGCTACACGGACCCGGTGGTCAAGGTCTCTATCGTACCGCGCGGGCTGGCCGCCCTGGGCTACGCGCAGTACCTGCCTGAAGAGCGTTACCTGTACACGAAAGAGGCGCTGCTCGACCGGATGACTATGGCCATCGGGGGACGCGTGGCCGAGGAGCTGGTCTTCGGACGCATTTCAACCGGCGCGCAAAACGACCTGGAACGCATCACGCGCATGGCCTACGCCATGGTGGTGGACTACGGCATGAGCGAGCGTGTCGGATATGTCAGCTTCAACCTGTCGGGCCAGTATGGCGAGCAGGCCTTCTTCGAAAAGCCGTATTCCGAGGAAACAGCGCGGCTGATCGACGAAGAGGTGCGCCGGATCATCCACGAGGCCCGGGAACGTGCCCGCCAGATCCTTGAGGAAAAGCGGGACAAGCTGGAGGCGCTGGCCCGGCGGCTGCTCGAAAAAGAGGTGCTGGGCCCGCGCGATCTGGTAGAGATTCTCGGACCACGTCCCTACGGCGATTATCCATCGCCCAACGGTAAGGACACAGAAGAATTGAAAGATCTGCAAAAAGGCGAACCCACGTCGTCTTCCGCCGTTGAAGCATCTGCTCCGCAGACGGAGCGGCCCGAATCCCCTTCTGCCCCCTGAGGGTATGGCCCGCACCTTTGCAGGTAATGCAGGCGCTTTATATTGATACCGATATAGATCGCTATATCGGTTAAGGTCGCTTCGGAACGGGCTGGCCAGTGTAGAATCTGCTAAGAAAAGGGCGGCGTAGGGGATTGCTTTGACGATAAAGCTTTTTGCTTGTTAAATTACTTAACTGTTGCTACGGCGCAACGTGTAACAACCAGACCGATAGCAAGCCGTGCCTACGATTCAACAGTTGATTCGGTTTGGGCGCAAGCCCAAGGTGAAGAAGAGTAAGTCGGTGGCCCTGCACGGCTGCCCGCAACGCCGTGGAGTGTGTACGCGCGTGTACACCACCACGCCGAAGAAGCCGAACTCGGCGTTGCGTAAGGTGGCCAAGGTCCGCCTGACCAACGGCGAGGAAGTGATCGCCTATATCCCGGGCGAGGGGCACAACCTGCAAGAGCACTCCATCGTGCTGGTGCGCGGTGGGCGTGTGAAGGACCTGCCGGGTGTGAAGTACCACATCGTACGCGGTGCGCTGGACGCGGCCGGTGTGGCCGACCGGCGCAAGTCGCGCTCCAAGTACGGTACGAAGCGGCCCAAACAGTAAAAAGCATTCAGGAGGCGTTGTTTCGGGGCAACGCAGTGTGAAGCTGTCGCCTGACAACCATGCGTAGAAAACGAGCAGAAAGACGACCTGTAGCGCCTGATCCGGTTTACAACGACGAACTGGTGGCGCGCTTTATCAACTACGTGATGCGCGATGGCAAAAAGAGCATCGCGCAGAAGATCGTCTACGAGGCGTTTAAGATCATTGAGGAGCGTACGGGCGAACCGGGCATTGACGTGTTCAAGCGAGCGGTGAACAATGCCGCGCCGCTGCTGGAAGTGCGCAGCCGCCGCGTGGGTGGCGCCACCTACCAGGTGCCCATGGAGGTGCGGCCCGAGCGACGTATGTCGCTGGCCTTTCGCTGGATCATCCAGAGCGCCCGGGCGCGCAAAGATAAAAGCATGGCCATCCGACTGGCCAACGAGCTGATGGCAGCCGCTCAGGGCGAGGGCGGTGCTATCAAGAAGAAGGACGACATGCATCGCATGGCGGAAGCGAACCGGGCCTTTGCCCACTTCCGCTTCTGATGGAGGCTGTGGGGTTGTGTTAAACGGACGATAGAAAGCAATGGAGGTCAAATACCACGATATTCCGCTGGAGCGGATCCGCAACATCGGCATCATGGCCCATATTGATGCCGGGAAGACCACGACGACCGAGCGGATCTTGTTTTACACCGGCCGGGTACACCGCATCGGGGAGGTGCACGAAGGCGCGGCTACGATGGACTGGATGGAGCAGGAAAAGGAGCGTGGCATCACGATCACGGCCGCGGCGACCACCTGCTTCTGGTCCGGCTCCAAAAAGGACCGTCCGGTGCACCGAATCAATATCATTGACACGCCCGGCCACGTGGACTTCACCGTCGAGGTGGAGCGCTCGCTCCGCGTGCTCGACGGCGCCGTGGCGCTCTTCTGTGCGGTAGGGGGTGTCGAACCCCAGTCCGAGACGGTATGGCGCCAGGCCAATAAGTACCGGGTCCCCCGCATCGCGTTCATCAACAAAATGGACCGCACGGGGGCCAACTTCGAGGGGACCATCGAGCAGATGAAGCAGCGCCTGAAGGCCAATCCGGTCCCTGTGCAGATCCCGATCGGCAGTGGGGAGATGTTCCGCGGGGTGATCGACCTGGTGCTCAATAAGGCGATTATCTGGCACGACGAGACCCAGGGCGCTACGTGGGACGAGATCGACATTCCCGAAGACCTGAAGAAAGATGCACGGCACTGGCGCATCCTGATGCTCGAGGCCATCGCCGAACACAACGATGAGCTCCTCATGAAGTATCTGGAAGGGGAGCCCATCACCCCCGAAGAGATCCGGGAAACGATTCGGAAGGCGACGTTGAGCCTCGACATCACGCCGGTTTTCTGTGGCAGTGCCTTCAAGAATAAAGGTATCCAGCGGCTGCTCGACGGCATTCTGGATTACCTGCCCTCGCCGGTTGACATTCCGGCCATCAAGGGGCATCATCCCGACACGCACGAGGAGTTGGAGCGCCATCCGAGCCCGGACGAGCCCTTCTGCGCACTGGCCTTCAAGATCATGACCGACCCGTACGTCGGGAAGCTGACCTTCTTCCGCGTTTACAGCGGTCGGTTGACCAAGGGCCAGCAGGTGCTCAACACGACCACCGGCAAGAAAGAGCGGATCGGCCGCCTGCTTTTCATGCACGCCAATCACCGTGAAGATGTGGACGAGGTGATGGCGGGCGACATCGCGGCGGCCGTCGGGCTCAAGGAGGTACGCACGGGTGATACACTCTGCGATCCGAATCACCCGATCCAGCTCGAAAAGATGGATTTCCCCGAGCCGGTGATCCGGATCGCCATCGAGCCCAAGACGAAGGCCGACAGCGAAAAGCTTTCGACCGGCCTGCAGAAGCTGGCCGAGGAAGACCCCACCTTCCAGGTGTCTGTCGACCCGGAAACCGGCCAGACGATCATCGCCGGCATGGGCGAGCTGCACCTGGAGATCATTGTCGACCGGCTGCGCCGCGAGTTCAAGGTCGAAGCGAACGTCGGACGGCCGCAGGTCGCCTACCGCGAGGCCATTCGGGCTACGGTCGACGAACACTACGTGCACAAAAAGCAGACGGGTGGCCGCGGTCAGTTTGCCGAGGTGTATATCGAGTTCGGTCCGAACGAGTCGGGCACCGGCCTGGAGTTCATCAACGACATCCATGGTGGTGTCATCCCGCGCGAGTTCATCCCGGCCGTTGAAAAGGGCATTCGCGACGCCATGAACCGGGGGCCGCTGGCCGGCTATCCGGTCGAGGGCGTTCGGGCACGGCTTTACGACGGGAAGACGCACCCGGTCGACTCCGACGCAATCTCCTTCGAGATTGCCGGCCGCATGGCCTTCCGCAATGCGGCGCGTCGGGCTAATCCGGTGCTCATGGAGCCGATCATGCGCGTGGAAGTGACCACGCCCGAGGAATACCTCGGCGATGTGATTGGCGACCTGAACAGCCGGCGCGGCCGCATTCTGAGCATGGAGCAGCGCCAGGAGGCCCAGGTGGTTCGGGCGCTGGTTCCGCTGGCCGAGATGTTCGGCTACTCGACCGACCTGCGCTCGCTCACGCAGGGCCGCGCTATTTACACCATGCAGTTTGAAACCTACGAAGAGGTGCCCAAGAATATCGCCGAGGAGATTATCGCGGCGGCCACGGGCGCTACAACTGCTTGAAGATTTCGCAATGAACCATCAGACCAGATAGAGCCATGGCGAAGGAGGTATTTCAGCGGACGAAGCCGCACGTGAACATAGGGACGATTGGGCACGTCGACCACGGCAAGACGACGTTGACGGCGGCCATCACGCAGGTGCTGGCCAAGCGGGTGCCGGACC
>WFPM01000202.1 GCA_015487635.1 Rhodothermus sp. | reverse complement strand
GGGGAGGGTGGCTCCTGCCGGTTCCTGGCGCCGCTCATTCCGGGCTGGAAGCACACTGCGGTGCGCCCGCGCTTTCTCACATGCACCATGATTTCCCAGAAACTATAAGCCACTGCTTTGCGCTGCATGTTAGCAGCACGTGTTTGTAGTACACCACGAAGGCGTCAGCCGAGACGGCACTTCGCCTCGCTCCGTGTCTGACTACGAGCGCGCCGGTCGTGCTTCAAACAGCCGGCTATAAACCTCATCAAAATCAAGGTTTAAAGGTCTGAAGACGAAGAAAGCCCGCGCTTTCGTTTTCCGACTGGCCGATGAGCCAGCCCCGCCCATCCGCCCCATGCCAGCAGCTTCGCCCGGCACATCAGCTCCTGTAACCTGAGGAAGGTCTGCAGGGGATATGTTTCAGCAATCTGTTAGTTTCTTGGGTTAAGCCGGCGCATTTTCTCCACAGCAGCCCTGTGTGGTGGGCCCGAAGTCCCAGTTTTTGATGAGCCGGGGCGACTAGATCGGATCGAGCACGTGGGCCGACAGGAAGTCCCTCTCTTTTCTGGAGAAGCTCCGCTTATGCTCTACAGGGAAGGCTGTGCCGGCGATTTCCGGGAAGGCGAAGGGCTTTGGCGCACGTAGGTCACAGGTCGTCGAAACGGAAGCGAGAACGCCTCCGGATCAGGAGCTGCACGGGTGGCGCGGTGTTGTTACTTTTCCCCGAAAAATCAAATCGTCAAAGGCATGCGATTTTACGCTGTGGTGCTTTTGATCCTGCTGGCGGGCTGTCGTACGCGCCCGGCAGAAACCCCTGAAGCGGTCGATTCCGTGATGATTCCCGTGCGCACGCGGGCCGATTCGCTGGCGCTGCGTGTCTACCGGGCCTGCGGAGGGCCGGAGGTCTGGCAGGCACTGCCCTACGTCCGGTTTGACTATGCGGTGGCGCACGACGGCCCCCGCCGGCTGCTGGCGCACCACCTCTGGCATCGGCCCAGCGGCCGCTACCGGCTGGAGTGGGTGCGCGAAGACGACTCGCTCTACGTGGCGCTGTTCAACGTGCGCACGCGGCGCGGTCAGGTCTACCGCAACGGGCGGCCACTGGCCAGAGCGGCCAACCGGCGCCTGCTGGAGGAAGCTTACCGTCGCTTTGCCAACGATACGTTCTGGCTGCTGTTGCCCGTGCGACTTTTCGAGCCGGAGGTGCAGCGCTTCTACGAGGCCGACTCGGCGACGGTCACGCACGAGGTGCTGCGTCTGGAGTTGACCCGTGCCGAGGGGCTCCCGGCCCGGCGCTTCTGGCTGTATGTGGATCGTCAGGCGGGGTTGATTACCGAGCTGACCTATTCGGCCCCGGGCAATCCCGAGGCGCTGCCCGCCCGCTACCGGTGGGAAGGATACGAGACGTGGGAAACTCCTTTCGGTCCGGTGCGTCTGGCAACGCGCAAGGTGTATCGCTATGCGCCGTTGATCATCTTTACGGACAATCTGGCCTTTCCGGACGTATTGCCGGAGGCGCTGTTTACGGACCCACTGCCCCGCCTGGGCCAACTGCTGATGCCGACTTCGGAGCGCTGACACGATGGATGTTCGCTTGCTGCTGGCCCGCCGCTACCTGATGGCGCGGCATCAGGTGACGCTGATTGCCGTCATTACCGGCATTTCGGTGCTGGGCGTGGCGGTGGGCGTGGCCGCCCTGATCGTGGTGCTTTCCGTGATGAACGGCTTTTACCGCGTGGTGCGCGATCTGCTGGTGTCGGTCGATCCGCACGTGCGCATTGTGAGCATTGCGCCGGGCGGCATGACCGTGAACGATTCGCTGGAACAGTACCTGCGGGGGATGCCCCACGTGATGGAGGTGACGGCCTACGTGGAGGGCAAGGCGCTTTTGCTCTACGAAGGGGAAGGCGAGGTGAACAAGGTGGTGGTGGTGCGGGGGGTTGAGCCCGAAGCGCTGGCGTCGATGGGCGCGGCGTGGGTTTTCGGGAGCGTGGATCTGCAGCGGCGCGAGGGCCGGCCGGGCATTCTGGTGGGCATGCCGCTGGCCCGTCGGCTGGGGCTGCTTCCGGCAAGCCAGACCGAACCGGCCAGTCAGGTAGGGCTGCTCTCGGCTCCGGCACTCGAACAGCTCCTGATGCAGCCGCTGGCGCCGCCGCCTCTGATCCGCTTCGAGGTGCGCGGCCTCTACCAACTGGCCTCGGGCTATGACGAAAGCCACGTGTTCGTGGCGCTCGAAGAGGCCCAGCGACTGTTCCGTATGGGTGATCGGGTCGATGGCATCGCCCTGCGACTGGACGACGTGGCCCACGCGGCCGCCCTCAAAGCGCTTCTGGAGCAACAGCTCGACACGACTCGCTACCGTGTGCAGACCTGGTACGACTTGCAGCGGGGGCTCTATGACGTGATGCGGTTGGAAAAGTGGGGCGCCTCGCTGATTCTGGCGCTGATCGTGGTGGTGGCCGCCTTCAGCATCGTGGGCGCGCTCACCATGGTGGTCATCGAAAAACGAAGAGACATTGGTGTGCTCCAGGCGATGGGACTTTCCCGGAAGCAGGTGCGTCAGGTGTTCCTGCTGGCGGGTCTGCTGATCGGCGTGGCCGGGACCGGACTGGGACTGCTGCTCGGGGTCGGACTGGCCCTGCTGCAGCAGCATTTCCAGCTGGTTCCGTTGCCGGGCGCCGAGGCCTTCTTGATTCACGCCTATCCGGTGGCTATTGAAATCACGGACCTGCTGGGCATCACGCTGGCGGCGCTGGTGCTCTGCATGCTGGCCGCGCTCTACCCCGCCGCCCGCGCCGCTACCATCGAGCCGGCCCAGGCCGTTCATCTGGACGTCTGAGAAGATGTCCGGCGGCGGAAGTGAGCTACCGACAGGCGCGATCCGCCGCCTGCGCTCGTTTTTGCGAAACCTTTGCGGAAGCCCGTGCTTAGAAGGAAGGCTTTCGCCGACGGGGTGCGTTGCGCCCGGAGGTGTCCTGTTGCTAAATTAGCAAACTCGAAAATTCAGCTGCGCGTTGTCATGGCACGTAGAGATCAACTGACGGGTAAGGGGCCGGTATCGGGGCATAACGTCTCGCACGCCAACAACAGGACGAAACGGCGTTTTCTCCCCAATCTGCAGAAGAAGCGGTTCTATATTCCGGAAGAGAAACGCTGGATCACGCTCCGCGTATCGGCTAAGACCATAAAGACGATCAACAAGAAAGGACTCAAGGCGGTGCTGGACGAAGCGCGCCGCCAGGGCATCAAAATCTAAAAACCCTGAGGGCGAGCGATGGCTAAAAAGGGGAAAGAAGCCCGGGTGCAGGTCATCCTGGAGTGCACGGAAGCGCCGGGCACCTCACGCTACGTGACCACCAAGAACCGGCGCAACACCCCGGGCCGACTGGAGCTACGGAAATACAATCCGGTTCTTCGTCGCCACACATTGCATCGGGAGGTGAAGTAAGCCATGGCCAGGGTCAGCAAGAACCAGCGGACGGACCGCATCAAGAACCGCCAGCAGGTTAAGATGGCCAAGGTGGTGGTGGCCGAAAAGAAACCGAACGGGCACTATCGGTTTCGCGAGTTGATTGTGCCGGCCGACGAGGTCAAGCAGGTAGTTCAGGCCGGTTGATCTACCACTGTGGAATTTCTGTAGAAGCGCCCCGGGAATCCACTCGGGGCGCATCCGTGTTCTACACAGGGCAGGGTTTTCGGGGCGTAGCGCAGCCCGGTTAGCGCGTCTGCTTTGGGAGCAGAAGGTCGCCGGTTCAAATCCGGCCGCCCCGACCACCTGATCGGCAAGCCCCGGTAGCTCAACCGGACAGAGCAGCGGCCTTCTAAGCCGCCGGTTGCAGGTTCGAGTCCTGCCCGGGGCGCTATCGCTGCTCCTAAACCCCTCAAAAACAGGCACTTTCTCAGGACCACGTACAACATACGTACAACAAACCCCTGCCGGAAGCCTTCCAGCAGGGGTTGTAGCGGGTCCGGAGCAGGGCGGGCCTGCCCTGTGCCGAAAGCTAATGCCGACCCCCGGCGTAAGTCAAGCGTAGGGGTCTGGCCAGCACAGCATCCCGGCCGTAAGCGCCGCAGCGTAAACGTGCGGGCAAAGCCAGCGCACAGCGCCGACTTCGACGTAACTCCAGCATGTGCACGAAGGCCGCGCGCCCAGGTGCACTCGGTACGTGCGCGCGCCATCCCGTACCAGAAAGTCTTTCCCCTGCTGGCGAACACTTCCGGCCAATCGTTCGGCCTGTTGAAGCAGCCGTGCCGCTTGTTGTAGATCGAAGAGTGTGATCGCGTACGTCATCACTATCGCTTGTTGCGGTTGGCCCCGCGGAAGGGCCGGCGGCCTTCCACGGCCGCGGGCCCTCCCTCCCAGCGCAACGGGGCGAATCAGAACAGGGTCAGGTGCGGCCAGTCGGCCCAGGTCTCCGGAGCCACCTCCGGCTCTAAGTCCTTCTTTTTCAAGCACTTGCTCTCCCCAGGAGTCAGCAGCCCGTGCCGCTCCAGGAAGGCCGCCTGGCTTTCGTACAGGGGCGGGTCGCCGGGGTCGTAATCGGCCCACTTCAAAGGCAGGCCGTATCGGGAATGGGGCACCCAGCAGGGGTCGGCTTCGTGCATGGGCACACCCCCGCCGCCTATGCGCCGGCGCATTTGTGGTAGCCGGCCATCGAACCGGGCGCCCGGATAGAGCCCGGCGGGCATCCGTGGCGCGCTGAACTCCCACCAGAACCGGGGGCGCTTGCCAGGGAATCGTTTAACGAACGCCTTCAGCACACGGGGCGCTACGGCCCGCCACACGCGGCGAAAGTGCCGCTCTCCAAGAATGCACTCCAGCGCCTGCAGGTGCCGCAGGGCTTCCGGGTGTTGCTCGAGTGTTTCCCAGTCGTCGCCAAAGTAGGCCAGCAACACCGGCTGCGGTACAACTGCAAATGGATTGCGCTTCATGGTCCGTCTTCCGCATTGGTGAACAGGGATTCAATCCAGCTCTCGCTTTCTTTCGGTAGGGGAAGCTCCCGAAGGGCCCGGTGCATGGCCTGGCGGGCGTCGCGCTCGACGGCCAGCAAGGGGTGCGCGCGCGTCCGACCGGACGGATCGACCACCTGCAGCCCCTCCTGCCGAACCACCTTTCGGCATTCCTGAACTCTGTCGAAAGCTTCCAGGGCCGACTGCAACAACAGCAGCCCTCGGGCATCCAGGACGTACTGCCGGGTGATCTCCCGCCAGATCCGGCAGGCCTTCCGGCTGAGTCCCCTGGGTGGCTTCGGTGCGTCCATGGCAATCAAACTATGCGGGTTCAGCGCTCGCGTGCATTCGACCGCCGCGCCGGTCTACAACGCGCCACCTCCGAAAATTCCGAGTCCCCACCCCCTGCAGGGTCGAACCAGTCGATAAAGTCATCTAAGCTCATCAAAACCAAATCCTTACGACTTCCCTTCTCATGCAACACGACTACGGGTAGCTGGCCTGGACGAGCCGCTGTTTGCGCCTGTTTGAGTGCGTTTCGGAGCCATTTAGGTAACGTTTTGCGCGCCTTAACTTCGACCGAAAGCCAGGCATGCCGCACGTCGGGCTCTCCGGCCCGGCCTGGCGCCGGCACACGACGGCCGCCCAATTTTCGAGCGACTCGGCGTTCAGCGGCTTTCCAGGGCTTATCGGGCATGGCACAGGGCAGTTGGCTTCAAAAGGGGGCTCCATTCTCGCCAGCCGCCAGCAGCTCCATCGCCTGCTGCAGGCCGCGCTCCGTCCAGGCCTGCACCGCCTTCCGCCAGGCGCGTCCGGAAGGCTCCAGGCGAAGGCCCTCGACGCAGACCGCCGGCCAGCCCTGCCGCTCCGCCAGTTCCAGCACCTGCTGCCGGAGCCCGGCAAGGGGATCGGGCTTATTGCCGCTATGCGCCGTTGAATGCCCGTTATTCGTAACGACCGGTGGATTATCCACAGGCACCGCGTCGAACAGCGCCTGCAGGCGCTCCAGCACCTGCTGCTTTCGGTTTACGGCAGGGGCTTCGGTAGTAGGCGCCGACTTCCTAATCGGAAGTGCCAATTCCTGCCCTCCTTTGTTTTTCGCGAAAGGGCAACTTTTGGCACTAACCTCCAGGGAGTCAGCAACACTCGTTACTTTCCGGTAGCGCCCCCGGTCCAAGTGCTCAAGGACCCCCTGCTGCACCAGCTCTTCCAGGCGTCGGAATGCCGTCCGCCGACTGACCCCCAGCGCCTGCCGAAACTCCCTTGGACCGAACGTTTCAGGCAGCAACTCCAGCGCCTGCTGCACGGCGTCCGTGCCGGCTACGTCCTCGGGCGTAGTGCCCGGCAAGGCGTAGATGAACGGATCGCCTTTCTTACCCGATCCCAGCCGCACAACGCGCCCTTCTTCTACCAGGAGTTTCAGCGCCCGTGCCGCTGCATCGCGTTTGATTTTTTCCGCTGCCAGCGCCTCCAGCAGCACCTGGCGGGGCATCGGGCCTTCGGCTTCCAGGGCTTCCAGCACCAGCGCCTTCGCCCGCTCCGCCCTGAAGGCAAGTACATCGCCCTGCAGACGTACCCAGCCGTTGTTTTCGAGCATGAGCACGGTTTCGGGCAGATCCTCGCCGATTCGCTGAACGGTCGTCAGCGTACGTACGCCATCTGCAAAGCGCTTGATGTGCAGAACCACGTCCGCCGATCCAGCAATGGCGGTAGAGCCCAGCGGAGCGTCAATCGCATCGCGCGCGTCTGACCCCTTGCCGCTGTGGTGCAGGAACAGCAAATGCGTGCCGCGCTCGACGGCAAGGCGCAGGGCGGGCGCCACCGCATTCAGGACGTGCCCGTACTCGTTTATCTCGCGAATTTTCAGGAACACGCCCAACGTGTCCACCACCACCAGGGCAAAGCGGTGCTCCGCAAGCCACCTTTCGACGGCCTGCAGGGTCGCCTGGGTCGCCACGAAAAGCGGGGTGTTTGGCTGCAGTCCCAATTGTGCAAGGTGACGGGCGTGATCCCGCAGACGCCCTTCCAGGGCCAGGTACAGCACCTTGCCCTGCAGCACGTTTCGCCCCAACACCGGGCGCCCCTGGGCGACGGCGACGGCGATTGCCCTGGCCAGCGTTGTTTTGCCGGACTTTGGCTTGCCCACCAACACCGAAACGCCCCCGCAGGGGAGCAGCTCGTCAACGAGCCAGTCGGGGTCGGGGCTATCCAGCTCGGCAAGCACGTCCCCCGCCCCAAGCAACCGAGGCTGCCCATCTCCCGCAGCCCGCTGCTTCCGGGGCGGCCGCCAGCCGTATTGCTGGGCATACCAGAAGATGGTCCCCAGCCCGATTTCCCCACGGGCACTCCTGAACGTGCGTTCCAGGTATTCGGGCGTGTCGCCGGGATGCCCGCCGCCGTAGGTGAGCATCAGACGCACCGCTTCCCGGACGCCCAGCGTGCCCGCCAGTGCCAGCCCGATCCGAAGCCAATCAGGATACGGGAAGCTCGGACCCATCGGAATTGCCTCGAGGGCGCTTTCGACCAGCTCCAGATCGACCGCGCCATCTCCCGACGGGCGCGCGGCAGGGGCCTGCTCGGGTATGTGACGAAAAGGAAACAGGCAGGCGTCCCAGTTTACCCGAAGGTCCGGGTCCCAGGTGACGTAGCAGCCACGGGAAAGGTCAGGTGTCGTGTCTGCCACCAGGCCGTACACGTCGCGCAGGTAGGAGCGGAAGGCCTCGAAGCCCGCCCGGTGGGCCTTCCGCAACGCCTCGACGTCCGCCGCGGGATCGACGAGCTCACTCAGGCGGACGAGCAGTTTGAGCCCGCGCCCACTGGCGGATGCGAAAACTGCCAGCACGTAGCCGTCCTGGGCGAGCAGGTCCTTCAGGGCGACCAGGTCCGGATTGTCCTGGGCGTCCAGGTCGATGCAGGCAAGGCCTGAATAGGCCTGAATGCCCCGCTCGTTTCGATAGGCGAAGCGTCCGCTGAAGATCACGACGGGCAGCTGCTTTTTCAGGGCATTGCGGGCGGCTTTGTCCTCGGTCGCCCGAATGCGCCGGATCAGCTCCCGCACCTCGGGTTTCGGATCGCGGAAGCGCTCCAGCACGTCACCCAGGCGGACGTGCTGCACCGTCCCGGGGGCGTTGGGACGAGGATTGACGGTGACGGGTAGATCGGCAACTTTTCGGCGACCAGGCGTATCAGCAGCAGGGGTTGCGTTTTGAGCGCCGCGTTTGTACATTGTTGTACCCATGCTGTTAGGGGTTTTGGTTCTGGTTTTGCCTTGCCCCCAGGACCAGGGTTTTAGAAGGCGTCAACGGATGGATCGTTGACGCCTTCTTCGTGATAGCGCCACCGGGCGGGCACCCGGCCCTCCGAGATAGCCTTCTCGACTTCGCCAAGGTCGAAGCGCACCGAGCCGGCAACACGGACGTACGGCAGCTTGCCCGCCTGCGCCAAATACCGCACCTGGCGCTCCGAAAGGTCCAGCAGGCGCGACAGCGTCCGCGCACTGCACCAGCGTGGGTGCAGTGCGCGTCGGACTGCAGCCGGAAGCTCAACGTTCACCAGGCGATCAAACTCCGCCCGCACGGCCTGCTGGACGGCCTCGCGAATCATGGCTTCAAAGTCGCGCATGGCCTCTCCGGTTTTTGCCCGAAAGATTCAAAACCCGCCAACGTCGCGCTATCACGTCATGTGATAATCTTTCACCCAATCCCATGCATACTTTACACAAACTGCTGTTAATCAATGGCTTATGATCAACTGGAATTTCCCCGCTCCCAGAGCCGGCGCGCCAGCTCCTGCACTGCCTGCCGATCCAGTTCGGCCAAATAGCGCTGGGTCACAGCAAGGCGCGAATGCCCCAGCGCCTTGCTCACCGAATACAGATCCCCTATCTTTCGGGCCAAATCAGCAAACGAATGCCGGGCGACGTGCATGCTCAGCGTTTCGGGATGCTCGAGCCCGGCCATTGCAGCCACTTTTTTCAAGGCCTCGTTCGTGGCGGCATTCATGGACGCAATACGTCGCCGCTCGCGCACCGGATCGCCCAGGTCGCCCGGCCGGAGAAAGGGAAAGATGAGCGGCCGCCAGGGGCCTCGCCAGCGCTCGACGATTTCCACCGCCCGCCGGGGCACGGGCAGCTCTACCCATCGCCCGGTCTTTGCCATACGATACCGAACCCAGGGCTCCGGGCCGTCCAGCCCCTGAAAGTTTTCTGTGCGAAGCCGCGCCAGATCGCCGAAGCGAGCGCCGGCCAGAAAGAAGGCCAGCAGAAAGGCGTCGCGCGCCCTGGATAGTGCTGCAGGGGGTGGCGGTAGCTCGACCCGGGCCAGCGCCTCGATCTCCTCCCAGCTCAGGCGGCGACGGTAGGGCACGGGTTCTGAGGGCAACCGCACGGTCAGGAAGGGGTCTTTTCCGGGGTCAAGCAGTCCCTGCTGCATCGCGAAGCGTAGCAGGCGACGCAGGGACTGCAGGTTTTTACGAACTGTAGCGGGAGCCTTACCTGCCCGCTCCATCCAGCGCTTAAAGTCTTCGACAAAACCGGGCGTGACGTCCCCCAGGCGGGCGTCCGGACGCCAGGCCTCCAACTTCTGTAGCATCGACCGCTGCTGAACGCTTGTCCAATACTTGCCCGCTTCCAGCAGAGTCTGAACATGCTGCCGCCCCAATTCCAGTAGCAACCGGTGGCCGGCGCCCTTCAGGGCAGCTTTTGCCGCATCGGCGGATCCCTCCTCAAGCAGAGCGGCCTGGGCTTTGAGCAGAAGGTTTTCGAGTCGGCGGTTCAGCACGGGGGCCAGCGGGTGCGATCTTCTGACGCGCTGGCGCTTCCCGTCCCAGTAGCGGGGCTCCAGCCGGATCCCCGTGCTCATAAAACGCACCCGACGGTCTTTGATCAGCCGGACGTAGAGCGGACAGGTGCCGTCTTCCCGTTGCTGCTGTAGGCGTAGCACCAGCTTGACAGATCCTACTCCCATAACCTGCAGGGGTTAGTGTACGAAGGGGTTCAACAAAAGGTACAACGATTCTGGTAAAAATGCACCACCCCTGTTCAGAAAAAGTGTCCTGAAACAGGCCGTTTAGAAGGGATTAGCAAACAATCCGTGCAGATCGTTCCAAATCTTAGAGTCCTGCCCGGGGCGCCATTTGAAGTTTTCCTCGAAACTCACTCCCTTCGGCAAATTCAATTTTATTTCTTCCTCTGGCATTTCAAAGAAGTAGATGGTGATTTTAGATGGGGTGAAAACTGCCTCTTTAATCAACATCCTTAAAAGACCCTTCTGCTCTGGTGGGCTTAATTGAGGAAAGATTTTTGAGAAGGGTGATTGCTTAATAGGTTCCACCTTGTTAAATTCCCTGAGCAATCCATAAAGGTGGAATCATGAAGCTGAGTGAACTGGCCGCGCTGGCCGCCGACGAGCAAAAAGCCGAAGCCTTCCTGCAAAGCCGCGGCCT
>WFPM01000201.1 GCA_015487635.1 Rhodothermus sp. | reverse complement strand
TTTCCGGTAACGATCTGGGCAGTGCCGCCTACCGACCAGGCTTTGCGGCCGGCGTGTTCTTACGTTACCCCCTGACCCCCTGGTTGGCCCTTCGGCCCGAGCTCTGGTATGAAATGAAAGGCGGTAAGCGGCTGGTCGGTGCGCCTTTTGCTCCCGATGGCGCCAGCGTGCGCATCTCCTATACAAGCCTGCCGTTGCTGGTGCATGTGGCGCCTGGGGCCGGCTATGTACGCCTGCTGCTGGGGCCCCAGTTCTCGGTCCGAACCAATACCCGAGTGAAGGACGAAGATGCGGACATGTTCTTTCAAGCGTTCGATATAGGCGGCGTAGGCGGCGTAGAACTGGGATTGCCCGTGCAACGTGGGTTGATGCAGGAAGTGTTTCTCACCGGACGTTACTATCTGGGCTTCACGAAAATTGACCACACCGGGCCGAAGGCGGACGACGTGAAGAATCGCAGCTTTTCACTCACGCTGGGCGTGGCCTTCCGGTGATCGATTGAATGCCTGTCGGCCTGTTGGGAGAAGGCCCCTTGCCGGGGCCTTCTGTCGTTTTTCTGACAAACAATCTCCGGATTCGCGGCGTATATTGCCCCTGCTTTTAACAAGGACACGCGAGCGTGCAAGGCCATGGCCGGGTATCCGTTCAGAGAAATCGAAAAAAAGTGGCAACGTTACTGGGACGAGCATAAAACCTTCCGGACGGCCGGTCCCGGTGAGCCGGGCTTCGATCCGAACAAGCCCAAGTACTATGTGCTCGACATGTTTCCCTATCCCAGCGGGGCCGGGCTGCACGTGGGGCATCCCGAAGGCTACACGGCCACCGACATCATGGCCCGCTACCGGCGCATGAAAGGCTATAACGTGCTCCATCCGATGGGATGGGACGCCTTCGGGCTGCCGGCCGAGCAGTACGCGATCGAGACAAACACGCATCCGCGCATCACCACCGAACGCAATATCGCCCGCTTCCGGGCTCAGCTCAAAAGCCTGGGCTTTTCGTACGACTGGGACCGCGAGATCAACACGACCGATCCGCGCTACTACAAGTGGACCCAGTGGATCTTTCTGCAGCTCTACAAAAAGGGGCTGGCCTATGAGGCCGAAGTCCCCGTCAACTGGTGCCCGGCGCTCGGAACCGTGCTGGCCAACGAGGAGGTGATCGACGGCAGGTCGGAGCGCGGCGGCTATCCCGTCTATCGCCGGCCCATGCGCCAGTGGATGCTGCGCATCACGGCCTACGCCGACCGGCTGCTTGAAGACCTGGAGCTGCTCGACTGGCCCGAGAGCATTAAGGAAATGCAGCGCAACTGGATCGGGCGGTCGGAAGGGGCCGAGATCGAGTTCCCCGTGGTAGGGCTGGATGCACGCATTCGCGTGTTCACAACCCGGCCCGACACGCTCTTCGGCGCCACCTACATGGTGCTGGCCCCTGAGCATCCGCTGGTGGACCAGATCACCACGTCGGAGCACCGGGCCGAAGTGGAAGCCTACCGGCATCAGGCCCAGCAGAAGTCGGACCTGGAGCGCACCGAGCTGGCCCGCGAAAAGACCGGCGTCTTTACCGGCGGCTATGCCCTCAACCCGGCCACCGGTCAGCAGATTCCCATCTGGATTGCCGACTACGTGCTTGGCCATTACGGCACGGGCGCCATCATGGCCGTGCCCGGCCACGACCAGCGCGACTGGGAGTTCGCCCGCAAGTACAACCTGCCGATCGTCGAGGTCGTGCAGGGCGGCAACCTGGAGGAAGGGGCCTACGAGGGTGATGGGCCCCACGTCAACTCGGCCAACGACGAGGTCTCGCTCAACGGCCTGCACAACGAGGAGGCCAAGCGCGTGATTGTCGAATGGCTCGAGCGCAAGGGACTGGGCAAGCGCTCCGTTCAGTACCGGCTGCGCGACTGGCTCTTCAGCCGCCAGCGCTACTGGGGCGAGCCGTTTCCCATCGTGCACGAGGTGGACGAAGCGGGCCGGCGCACCGGCCGCACCTATCCGCTGGACGAGTCGGAGCTGCCTGTCGAGCTGCCCGACCTGGAGGATTTCCGGCCGCAGCCGGCCCCCGATCCCGACGCCGAGCCGCAACCGCCGCTGGCGCGGGCCGTCGACTGGGTGCGCGTCAGGGGCTGGGTGACGCCCGAGGGGACCGTCCGGCTGCTCAAGCCCGGCGTGGAGCCGCCGCCCGACGTCGAGATCAAAAACTTCCACCGCGAAACGAACACGATGCCCCAGTGGGCGGGCTCCTGCTGGTACTACCTGCGCTACATCGACCCGCACAACGACGAGCGCTTCGTCGATCCGGAGAAGGAGCGCTACTGGATGCCCGTCGATCTCTACGTGGGCGGGGCCGAGCATGCCGTGCTGCACCTGCTCTATGCCCGCTTCTGGCACAAGGTGCTCTACGATCTGGGGCTGGTCTCCACGC
>WFPM01000200.1 GCA_015487635.1 Rhodothermus sp. | reverse complement strand
CCACCGCCGCCCGATCCAGCCGCTTGCCCGCCCGAATCGCCTCCTGACGCCGCACATAACCGACCACAAAGCGCACCAGGCGCGCCTGCTCGGAAACCAGCGCCCGCCGAAAACGCGACGGATCCGGAGTCGGAACATTCTGCGAAACCGGCGTCCAGCCCTCGCAACCGGAAAGGCCCACCAGCAGCACCAACAGGCCAAGACGCGCCCGAGACGCTGGCTTTAACAGAAGAGATCTCCGTTGCATGGCATTGACGGGTTTGTGTAGAAAAGATGCTGCAAAAACGATAGGCTCTTTTTTTTACAGGGCAAGATAGCAAACAATTAAGATTATATGAATAAAGATTGGTTAATCATTGATTTGTAAGCGCTTAACTGAAGGGATGAGATACTCATTTATGTTATAATTTTGATGAAATAAATCTTTTTCGTGCATTTAGGGAAGAGTTGAAACAGCCTTCCTGAATGCACGATTATGTACGTGAAATGGGAGGGCTGGCAGTAAGGTTAGCGCCGGCGTTCTGGAGTGGAGGCCCTGGGGGTGTGGGGGCATTGCTTGTTTTGCGCTTCCGCTTCGGACGTGAGCCGGTGGTAGAGGGCTTCCACCTGTGTTCGGAGGGTCTCCAGCGCGCCGGTGTTTTCGAGCACGAAGTCGGCGCGGCGGCGGAGCTCTTCCGGGGGAAGCTGGTGCTGCATGCGGGCGCGCACCTGCTCGGGCGTGACGCCGTCGCGTGCTACTACACGCCGGATGCGCTCCGCCTCGGGCGCGTCCACCACCAGCACGTGATCGACGAGGCGGTCGGCGCCCGACTCGAACAGCAGGGCCGCCTCCAGCACGAGCAGGGGCACCTGCTCGCGGGCGGCCTGCTCACGGGCCTGTTCGAAGACTGCCAGCACGCGCGGATGCACCAGCGCGTTGAGTCGGCGCAGCGCCTCGGGATCGCGGAACACCCGCTCGGCCAGATAGGACCGGTTGAGTCGGCCGTCGGGCAGGTAGCTTTCGGGCCCGAATACTTCGACGATGGCCCGGCGCAGCGTCGGATCTTCGGTCATCAGGCGCTTCGCTTCTTCGTCCGCATAGAACACCCGGGCGCCCAGCGCTTCGAGCAGGCGGCATACCGTGCTTTTGCCGCTGCCGATGCCGCCGGTAACACCCAGGGTCCGGACGTGGGGTACGTTCATCGTTGCCATGTGAGTGAAAACGTCAGGTTGGGAATGCGGGTGCGGGGGCCGTTCCAGGCGGCCTCACGGATGCGGTCGGCCGAGGCTTCGGGCAGGGGACCGTAGAGGCGGCGGTGCAGGCGTTGGAGCATCAGCCAGCCTTCCAGCGAAAAGCTCAGTGCACCTTGTTGCCAGTGGATGGCGCACGTCGGTCCCAGTTGGACGATCCAGAGCTGGCCCGGTCGGTTCACCGTGGCCGGAGCGCCCTCGGCAGTCGTGTAGGCGATCAGAAGGCCTCTCATGTAGTCCCGTCGGAGAAACACACGAAAGCCCACGCTGCTGCGCAGTGTGGCCGTCTGCGCCTCCAGCCGGAGCCAGCCGGTGTAGGTGCGGAGCGTGTCGAACGGGATCTCGGCAAACCGATCCCAGAGCAGGCGGCCCAGCCGCAGTTCGCTGTAAGAGCCGTCGAAGTGCACGCGAAGGCGGGGCGAGAGGGCCTGTTCGAATTGCAGGCGATAGCCCAACTCGCGGGCGGACTGGTCCTGGCGCTGGCGACCGGGCAGCACGAAGTCGTCCACGGTGTAGGCGGCGCGCACTTCACCCTGTAACAGCAGCCGCGTGGCCGGTGCAGGCGTCCACGTCAGACCGGGCTGCAGACGGAGCGTGCGCTGCACGTGGTTTTCGGCCGAGCGGACGGCGTTGAGATAAACCAGGTGGTAAAAGCCACCTTCCAGGCCGAGCTCGAGCTGCAATGTCCGAGTCAGCTGGTACCGCAGATCAAAGCGGGCCTGTTGCTGGAGTTCGTCGCGGTCGTCCGGATTGACTTCCGGCGTGTCGTGGCGCAGAATAGTGGCGTGGGCGCGCAGGCCAACGGTCAGGCGCCCGGCTTCGAGTTGGCCTCGGCCGCTCAGCGTCAGATAGCTGCGGGCGTAGTCGGCCTGCCGGAGCAGCAGGGCTTTCTGGGAAGCCTGGGCCGCTGGCAGATCGGCCCGGTTGGTCAGCGCACGGATCTCTTCTTCGGCACCGGTTTCTAGCTCAAGTTCCAGGTTCAGGCCACCTCGTTCGTAAAGCAGGGCCAGGGCGCCCTCGAGCTGGCGGTGATCGAAGCGTGTGTTGAAGAACAGTGCGTCGTCGGGCACCTGGAGGAAACGCACCTGTCGGCGGAACCACTGGCCGTCGAGCCGTCCACGCAGGTGCAGGTGTGGTTGCAGGGGCAGTTGCACGGCCAGCAGCCCCTGGAGCGTGTCGCTCCAGGTGGCCTCGACGCTCTGGGGAAGTGTGGTGGCCGTACGATTCAGGAACGAGACGGCCTGGTAGGTATCGCGTCGAAAGCGCGCCCCGCGAAGCTGCAGAAGCACGTCAACCACCTCCGCCTGTCGCCGAACCAGCAGATCGACATAGGCGGTAAGCCCCCGGCGCGGTGTCAGGTACTGCAGCAGGCCGCCGCCCTCCAGGCGCAGCGTATAGCCAGGCGGCGTTTGTGGGCGAAAGCCCAGTTGCAGGCCGAGGGCCGGGCCGTAGTCGGTCTGCAACGGTGGTTGCGTGAGGCTGCTCCCGGCGCCCGGACGCTGGTCCAGCGCAAAACCCAGCGCCGGTTCCACCCAGAGATCGCCTCGGAGCCGATAACGCAGGCCAGCCAGCAGCTGCTGCGTGAGCACGCGGCTCTGGTTGAACCAGGCCCACTGGCCGAACAACCGGAGCTGTAATGTGGCATTTCCCACCGGCGCAAGCGTCCAGGTCGTCCAGGATTCATCCCGGAAGTCCAGCCGATCGGTTCCGTACTGGAAAGCGTCGCTCACAAAGTGCTGCCGCCAGTGCAGCGTCCAGGCACCCAGCGAAGGCGTGAGGTCCAGTCCGGCCGTCCACCGGTAGCGACTGACATCCCGCACGAATCCGGTCCGGACAGTCCAGCCCGACTGGGCAATCGCTACCTGACCCAGCAACAACAGCCATCCAATGCCAAGCAGCCCGTAGCGCATGCGCCATTAGCCGGGCGGCCAGGTAAACTTGCGGCCGCCTAGCAGATGCAGGTGCAGGTGATAGATGGATTGCTGGGCGTCCGGACCCGTGTTGAAGACGGTTCGGTAGCCGGTGCGGGCAATGCCCTCGCGCTCGGCCATCTGGCGGGCCACCACAAACAGATGCCCGATCAGCGGGGCGTCCTCTTCGGTCACCTCGTTCAGCGAAGGGATCGGCTTGCGGGGAATGATCAGCAGATGGACGGGCGCCTGCGGGTTGATGTCGCGGAGTACGACGCATTGCTCGTCTTCGTAAACGATATCGCCCGGCAGTTCGCCGTCCATGATGCGTTGAAACAACGTCTTTTCCGCCATGGCTCAGGGAATGGTTGACCGGCTGCAGATCGCTTCAAATATAGGGCACGGCAGGCATTTTCGCCTGTAACGGATCGGCGATTCGTTGCACCAACCGGAACGCGCCCCGGGGGCGTACGTTTGTGGCAACCGATGTTCAAACAATCCGATGGCTGGAGGATGCCCACCGTTTACGTCACCCGTCGCGTTCACTTCAACGCGGCGCACCGTCTGCACAATCCGGCCCGTTCGGAGGCGTGGAATCGGGAGACCTTCGGCCCCTGCAATCATCCGAACTGGCATGGCCACAACTACGTGCTGGAAGTCACGGTGGCCGGCGAGCCGGATCCGGAAACCGGCTTCGTGCTGAATCTTTCCCTCCTGAAGGAGATTCTGGAGACGCGCATTCTGCAGAAGCTGGATCACAAGAACCTGAATCTGGACGTCGATTTTCTGCAGGGCGTGATTCCGACGACTGAAAACGTGGCCGTCGCGATCTGGCGGGAGCTGGAGCGCGCCCTGCCGGCCGGACGTTTGCATCGGATCCGGCTCTACGAGACCGAACACAACTACGTGGAATACTATGGCGAAGAATAAATCGGCGCGGATCCTTGCGGGCTCGAGCGCCCGGGTGGAGCTGGACAGCCACCCGGCCGGTCACTATGAGCGGGTGGAACGGTACCCGGCCAAGACCACGGAGTCCATCCAGCAGCACGTGCGCGAGATCCTGCGCTGGATCGGTGAAGACCCGGATCGCGAAGGGCTCCGACGCACCCCGGAGCGGGTGGCGCTGGCACTCCAGTACCTGACGCAGGGGTATCACCAGGATCCGCGGGCTATCCTGGAGTCGGCCCTCTTTGAGGAAGACTACAGCGAGATGATCCTGGTGCGGGACATTCAGATCTACTCGCTCTGCGAGCACCACCTCTTGCCGTTTTTCGGAAAGGCGCACGTGGCCTACATTCCGAACAAAAAGATCGTCGGGCTGAGCAAGATTCCCCGGGTGGTGGACGTCTTCGCCCGGCGGCTTCAGGTGCAGGAGCGACTGACGATTCAGATCCGGGATGCGCTCGAAGAGGTGCTTCAGCCGCTGGGTGTGGCCGTGGTGATCGAAGCGCAGCACCTGTGCATGATGATGCGCGGTGTGGAAAAGCAGCATGCGATCACCACTACCAGTGCGATGAGTGGCGAGTTTCTGAAAGAGGCCACGCGGGCCGAATTCATGCGGCTGATCAACGGAGGGTGAAGCCGTGCCGGTCGTTGTCGTTACCGGAGCCAGTCAGGGAATCGGCGCGGCCATCGCGCGGGCGTTTGCCGAGGAGCCACAGGCACGCCTGGCGCTGGTGGCCCGCCGTCGGGAGAAGCTGGAGGCGGTGGCCGCCGATTGCCGAAAGCGCGGAGCCGACGTGCTGGTGCTGCCCTGTGATGTGACGGACGAAGCCGCCGTGGCGGCCATGGCCCGGCAGGTGCTCAAGCGCTGGGGTGCGCCCGACGTGCTCGTCAACAACGCCGGACTGTTTCAGCCGGCCCCGCTACGCGAAACGTCGGCCGAAACGTTCCGTGCACAGCTCGAGGTTAACCTGACCAGCGCCTTTCTGGTGACGCAGGCGTTTCTGGAGCCGATGATCGCCCGGCGGCGCGGGCATATCTTCTTCATGGGGTCGGTAGCTTCAATCCGGGCCTATCCGGGCAGCGTGGCCTACTGTGCGGCCAAGCACGGGCTGCTGGGGCTGGCCCGCGTAGTCCGGGAGGAGACGCGCACGCTGGGACTACGCGTGACCGTGCTGCTCCCCGGCGCTACCTACACGCCGAGCTGGGAGGGCGTGGACCTGCCCGAGGAACGCTTCATGCCAGCCGAGGATGTTGCTCAAACCGTGCGGGCGCTGTACCACCTGTCGCCCCGGACCGTGGCGGAAGAGATTGTGCTGCGGCCCCAGGAGGGCGACCTCTGATCAGGTTTCCTGCTGCATCAGCCGGTGGCGGACGGTCTCGCCCAGGGCCTGTAACCGTTCGCTGATACGCACGGGATAAGGCGGGTCGGCTTCTTCCAGCGAAAGCAGCCGCTCAGGCAGCCGGGTCAGTCCCTGTTGGGCGCGCTCGCGGGCAGCCTCCAGCGTGTCGCGACCGGCGTCGGTGCGCCGGCCCCTGCGCATCACGCAGCGCAGCAGCGGCTCGCCGCCTTCCAGTTGCTCGTCGTGGCAGGCGATCACGTCGTGGGTGGCGCGTCCGTCCTCGTCGTAGAATCGGAAGACCTGTTTGCGTCCGGGCAGATTGGCCTTTTCCAGCGACAGTTTCATACGCCCTTCGCCCTCGAACTCGCTGAGCTTGTAGGCGCTGTCGAGGTAGGGGCGGTCGCTGATGGTACCCATGCGCGTGCCCACCCCGAAGCCGTCGATAGGCGCGCCCTGTGCCAGCAGTTCGGCGATGCGGTATTCGTCGAGACTCCCACTGGCGAAGATCTTGATGTGCGTCAGGCCGGCTTCGTCCAGCATACGCCGGGCTTCTTTTGCCAGAGCGGCCAGGTCGCCCGAGTCGAGCCGGATGGCCCCTACCTGAAACCGATCGCCCAGCTCTTTGCAGAGGGCAATGACCTTCCGGACGCCTTCCAGCGTGTCGTAGGTATCCACCAGCAGCGTCGTGCCGGGGTAAAGGCCGGCGAATGCCCGGAAGGCGTCTTCTTCCGTGGGGTGGGCTTCAACGTAACTGTGCGCCATGGTGCCGGTGACGGGCATGCCGAACATCTGACCGCCCAGCACCAGCGAGGTCGCCTGGATCCCGGCGATGTAGTAGGCCCGGACGGCCTTCAGGGCAGCGTCGGCGCCGTGCATGCGGCGGGCACCGAAATCGGCCACGAGCCGCCCCTGAGCCGCCTGCACCACTCGGCTGGCTTTCGAGGCGATACCCGTCTGGAAGGTGATCTGGTTGAGCACAAAGGTTTCAATGAGTTGGGCCTGTCCGATGGGCGCCACCACCTGAAGCAGCGGCTCACCGGCAAAGACCGGCGTCCCCTCGGGCACGGCATACACATCGCCCGTGAAGCGGAACCGCGACAGGTAATCCAGAAAGTCCGGTTCGAAGCGTCCCAGCGAGGCCAGGTAGTCGAGCGCCTCCTGCGTGAAGTGCAGCGTCTCCAGGTAGTGCAGCACCGTATCGAGGCCGCAGGCCAGCAGGTAGTTGCGGCCGGGCGCCTGGCGCACGAACAGGTCGAACGTGGCTATGGCCGAGTCCAGGCCTTCCCGGTAGTAGGCCTGGAGCATGGTCAGTTCATACAGATCGGTAAACAGCGCGGCGTTATCGTCGGTCACCCAGGGCATACGGCGGAAAAATTTGCTTCGGGGCCCTCAAATAAAAATACAGCGACCCTATAGATGCATGCGCAGTTGCTTCAGATCCCGAATTCCGGGCAAAAACCTGTAAAATGGCCATTTCTGTGCGGCGTGGCATTCCGAACGAAGTGCGGCATCTTTATTGCCCGTCTGCTATAACGAGTTCAAAATAAGGAAACGCACGCCATGCGCAGAGCCACCCGATTGATCCTGATCAGCGGCGACGAGAGGCTGGGGGCTCAGCTGAGCGGCTGGCTTGAGTGCGCCGGGGTGCAGGTGTGCGAACGATTTCCTTCGCTGCAGGCGCTGATTGCTCACGGGCATGCTCTGGAAGCAAATCCGCCCGACCTTGTGCTGGTCGATCTGAAGCTGGCCGACTATCAGGGGCTTGATGCCTTCGCCGAGGTCAAGGTACGCGCCATCAACATTCCGGTCGTGGCACTGATCGACCGGAGCGAAGCCATGCTGGGGCCGCATCTGCTTCAGATGGGAGCGGCCGACTATCTGTTTCGGGATGCGCTGAGTGCGCCGCTGCTGGAGCACGTGGTGCAACGCGCGTTGGAGCGGCAGCACGTGCAGAACAACCTTTCAGAATACCTGCAGGAGCTGTACACCAGCGAGGCCCGCTTTCGGGCGATTCTACAGCATTATCCGGACGGTCTGCTGATTCTGGATGCCGAAGGGCGCATTCTGATGGCCAATGATGAAGCGCAGCGACTGCTGGGCTACGCCGAAGCGCATCTGGTCGGTCAGCCGCTCGAAGCCTTTGTGCAGGAAGAAACGCCGGGCTTCGTCTGGGTGCCTGGAGCACCCGGGTCGAGCCGGCTCCGGCTACGCATCATTTCCTGTGAGGAGGACGATCCCTGTCAACTGGTGCTGTTGCGACCGTTGACCGAGGTCGAGCGAGAGGAAATGGTTACGGGTGGCCCCTCCGGAATCCTACCGGAGACCATCCTGCAACTGCTCGACGAAGCGGTACTGGTGGCCGATGGAAACGGTCACTTGGTGTATGCCAACCGGGCGGCGCTGGCTCTGCTGGGCAGATCACATCGTCAGCTGATGGGCCAGCCACTCAATGGCATGCTCTCGGCGCTTATGCCGGGTGAGCGCTTTGACCGGTTGATGTCGTGGCTGGAGTTGCAGGGCGGTATCTGGCAGGGGACTCGTCAGCTGGAAAACGGGCACGATAGCCCCTGGACCTACCAGATACAGCTCCGATTACTGCCGGCACCGGCCACCGGGGTGCTGATCGTGCTTCGGCCGATTGCGGGTGAAGTGTCGGTTGGCTGATTCAGTTCAGGCGGGGATCGTCCGGAAAGTTGGCCAGCAGCGCATACTCGCCGCCCATGCGACGTAACACCGTGCGCCAGAGCTTTTCGGGTGTGTCCTCGAACACGTTGGCCGCGTGGGCCGGCGCCAGAATCCATCCGCCCGCTTCGTACTCGTTTTCGAGTTGACCCGGTGCCCATCCCGAATAGCCCAGGAAGAAGCGCATTGCGTCGGGTTCCGGCGGATTCGTGCGCAGCCGATCCAGCAGGGCTTCCACCTCACCGCCCCAGTAGACGCCGTCCACCACGGGTTGCGCCTCGGGAATTTCGTCGCCCAGTCGGTGTAGGATGTGCAGCGTATCGGGCTGGACGGGCCCGCCCATGAAGAGCGGGTAGGAGACGGGGACATCAAGCACTTCGCGTAGCGTCAGTGTGGTCGGCCGGTTCAGAATCAGCCCGAAACTTCCGTCCTCGCCGTGTGCGCACAACAGCACCACCGTACGCCAGAAGTTCGGGTCTTCCAGCATGGGAGGCGCGATAAGCAGAATTCCGGGGCGCAGCGTCAGCGATTCCATGGGCAGGGTTACGACGTGGTTGTGGAACGCAGCAGTGCTTTGAGCGCACCGCACCACCAGTCGGCGTTGCGGGTGATCGACGCTACCGTAATGTGTTGAAAGTGGGGCATCAGGCGAAGCAGGACGGACGGGATGGATTCCCAGCGATCCTGACGAATCAGTCGCTCCAGTTCGTCGGCGGCCGTGCGGGTCCAACGCCAGTTTTCGCGCAAGGATTCGGCCTTGCGCCAGTAGCCCCGGTTCTCCCAACTCTGTGCGCTTTCTTCGATGGTCTGGGCGATACCGCGCAGGCTGAACACGAAAAAAGCCACCATGTCGCGGGCTTCGGCATCAAAGTGGGAACGCCGGGCCAGCAGGTGCAGCACTTCGGCACAGGAACGTAAATGCTGGTGGCGTCGCTTGGCCGGCGTCTCGCCCGTCCGGATGACCCGTCCCATGCGCAGCGTTGCAGTTTTTTCGGCAAAGATCGGAAATCTTCTTCGAAGGTCCAAGGCGCGAACGGTGCCGTTGTGTCCACGTTACTTTTACGGAGCTTCATTCACAAGGCACATGGCTGCAGATGCAGCACATTTTGTAGGCTGAGCTGGGAGTTTCGCGCATCGTTCACGATCGTGTGCATCTGGAAAGCTTGGAAGGCCGCGACCGCTTCAGACGAGATGGGCCGCCAGACCACCGAGGCGTGACACGCCCGGCCGAATCGTGACAGACGGCTCACAAGCCGATGGTGCTGGCCTGGCTGCTTCGGACACTTGTCCCCTCAGCCGATCATCGGCACGTTGCGGCCCGAGCGTATGCAGGCCGACGCTATCACGCTGACGCGTGAGGAGTGGTACGCGCTGCTGACCGCGGCCCGAGGCGAACGCGTGCCTTGAGCCTCAGCGCACCACCTGCAGGCGCTGCACACGTCGCCGGCCACCTGCTTCCAGCACGCACAGGTACAGCCCGCTGGCCCAGCCCTCGGCATTCAGGCGCACGGTGTGCGTGCCGGCCGGCTGCGGGCCATCGACCAGCGTGGCCACTTTACGCCCCAGCAGATCGAAAACGCGCAGCCGAACGGGACCGGTCTCCGGCAGGTGGTAGCGTAGCAGCGCGGTCGTGCGGAACGGGTTGGGATAGGGCGGCTCCAGGGTCAGCTCGCGCGGCAACTCGGCCACCGGCTCGGCCGGCACCGGCTTGCTTCCGATCAGAAACTCTACCCGGATCGGGATGATGCGGCCGTTGAGCGAGGTCCCATCGGTAAGCGTGACATCCCAGAGCGCCCGCCAGCCCTGCTGGGTCGGGCCGATGAATGAGCGGTTTTCGACAGTGTAACTGGCAGTTGCCAGCACGATCGAGTTGGTGTCGGTCCCGGCGTCCCGGTAACCGATAAACAACACGTCGGGCAGGTCGCCGATCTGGGCAGCGTAGGGGAAGAGGTCGATTTCCGCAAACGGAATGGTAAAGGACGTGACGCCCTGATAGGGTCGGGGGTCCTCAAAGGTTTGCTCGAAGAGCACGTCGCCCGGGGTGCTGTCCGGGTTGGCCGCCCGCACGGTCAGCGTGAAGTCGCGGGGTTCGGTAGCGGGCGGACCGTTGCTGAACTGACTGTAGAAGTACAGCGGCAGGAAAACGCGGCCCAGGAGCGTGTAGCCCGGTTGTGGGTTTTCAAAGCGGGTGAGCAGTTCCAGACCACCAGCAAGGACGAAAGGCTGCAGGACCTGGCCGTTGTCGAACTGTGCAATCTGGCTGGTGAAGGTCTGGTCCGAGCTCCAGATGGCGCTGTAGGTGACCTGCGAGCTTTCGGAGGTGGAGGTGCGCGTAATGATCAGTACTACCTGATCGTACGCACCGGTAAAGGTGAAGGGAGAGGCTCCGGGATCCAGATCTTCGACCACGATGCCGCCACCATCCGGATACTTCAGCGCGCGGATGGCCAGCGAAGG
Organism: Rhodothermus sp.; assembly: GCA_015487635.1. Classification (GTDB taxonomy): domain Bacteria; phylum Bacteroidota; class Rhodothermia; order Rhodothermales; family Rhodothermaceae; genus Rhodothermus. The sequence goes on along the minus strand of WFPM01000200.1, from coordinate 7,903 downwards.
GCCAGAAAGCGTGACCTGCAGGTCTTTAACATGCTGCCAGACCAGATAGAGCACGCCACCACCCCATAGCAATATGGTAGTGTCTGGCGTCTGGGTGGCAATACGACCGTTGTAGACGACCGAGGGAGCGGCTCCCAGGTTCTGGAAGTCTGTCCGACTGTAGCCGTACGCGGCGTTTACATTGCGATTGTTCAGAAAGTTGGCCGTGTGGAAGTCCAATAACACCTGAGAGAACGACAGCCCTCGAGGTACCAGGGCGTTTTCATAGCCCAGATAGCCGTTAGAAGCATCCCGGGTGATGGCTCCCACGGCCTGCCAGCCGATGCGATCTTCCAGATAGGTGGTGAACAGGCCGGCGCGCTCGTAGTCGTCCAGCACGGTTTTGTTGTCCTGCGACCAGCGGAAAATGGGCACATTGTAGCGCGACACGTCGCTCAGGTAGCTCATGGCCCGCCGCCCGTAGCCGTTCATCACTTCGGCCCATTCCGAGAGCCCTTCATTGACGAAAGAAATCTCATCCGTGTCATAGTTGAAGTGGATCAGGTGCTGGTATTCATGGGCGGCCGTCGAGAGAAGCGATTCGATGGGGCGGTTTGTGGAAAGCGAAGGATTGGTGTCGAGATATAGAATGTCCTTATTGTTGCCGTTGCCGAACGGACTCAGGTCGCCTCCGTAAACAAACCCTGCCACGAATCCTCCGCCACTTTCAGGATTCCAGCCGTCGCGGATGTCCACGAGCAGCACATCGGTTTTGCCGTCGCGGTCTACATCGGGCGGGTCGCCGAAGACGTCTTCGTCGTTGGCGATGATGCCCTGGTTGGGATTGATGGAACCGGCCGGGGTGGCATCGGCCAGCGCAGCTCGCAGCGCCTCCAGTTTTTCATCGGTCACCCAGCCGCTGTCGAGCGAAGCCACTTCTACCCACAGGTAAAAGCGCGTTTCAATCACGCGTAGTTCGAACGTGCGCGATTCTGTGGTTTGGGTTTCAAAGTTATACACCTTGAACGTCTGGCGATCGCCCACCTGCGGGGGCGCCTGGATGGTCGGGGTCGCTGGCAGCAGGCCCAGCGCTTTGCGCCGGTGGAAGTCTGCCAGCGCCTGACGGGCTTCCGGCTGGCGGTTGAGCCAGTCGGTCACATGCAGGATGTAGCTTTCCGGCGTCGGTTTTGTCGGGGAAGTCGAAAGGGGCTGCAGGTTCTGGGCAAAGGCGGGGACGCAGAAAAGCAGCACAAGCCCTGCAAGGATCCGGTACATGGGAAAACCTTCAGGTTCTGGTGGCATGGAAGTTTTATTTTTACGAAAAAACTACAAAGCGTTCCGGACAATCTACCCCTGGAGCAATTTGCCATGCGCTGTTATGGACTACTGCTGAGCATGCTTTTCGTGATCGGGTGCGCCACGCAGCCTCCACCCTCCCAGCCGCCGATCGTCGTGGAGGGGGAGGTGGTCTCGCGCGGCCAGGCGCCGTTTGCCGCGCTGGTGCTGGAGACGGCCGCCCATAACTACTACCTGCTCGTTTTCGAAGACGAGGCCGATCGGCAGGCGGTGGCGGCCGAAGCGCCGCTCCGGCTTCGGGTCGAGGGCACCCCGTACCTGGATCGCTGGCAGGGCGTGCCGTATACGCATCTCCGGGTGCATCGGTGGGAGCGGCTACGCTAAGGGCGGCGTCGGAGCAGCGCGCGCAGCTCGGCCGGGGTGACCACGCGGAGTACGGGTAGTGCGGCGGCCCATCCGAGGAGCAGTAGCAGTTCGAAAAGCGGCTGCTGAAGTGCCGGCCACGTATGCCAGGCGCTGAAGAGCAAGGCGCTCCAGGCGCCCAGCACCAGCACCTGTCCCCAGCGGTAGGGCACCGCATAATGCGGGCGGGTCAGTCCCCAGAGCGCAAGCGCCATGGTGGCATAGGCCAGCGTGGTGGCCCAGGCGGCCCCCATCATCCCGACGCGCGGCACCAGCAATGCGTTAAGCAGCAGCGACACGCCCGCCCCGGCCAGCGTGGCTGGAATGAACAGCGTCGTGCGGTGCCGGAGATAGGCGCCTACTGCGAATACATAGTACCAGCCCTGAAACAGGTAGCCCAGCAGCGCCACCGGCACGATGAACAGGCCCGTCCAGTAACGCGGGTTGATCAGTACGTAGCCGCCGGGCAGGGGCAGGCGCACGATCTCCACCGCAAAGAACGAGACGCCCAGCAGCACCAGTAGGCCAACGGCCGTCAGCAGCGAAAAGACGCGGGCGAAGAGCTGCGGGGCGTCCGAATCGCGGGCGTGCTGCAGGAAGAACGGTTGCCAGGCAAACCGGAACATCTGCACCACCAGCATCAGGAAGATGGCTAGCTTGAGCACGCCGTTGTAGACGCCCACCACGTGGTTGCCGTAGACGGCCTGGGCAGCTTCGGCCATGCGCTGCTGCACCTCGGGCGTCAGCACGCCGCCGGCGCGTTCCAGCACGGCGCGGGCCGCCCGTTCGGCCTCGCGGGCGAGCGTCTCCAGATCGAAGCGATCGGCGTAGAGCCGGCGCACCTGCTCCGGCGTCATGCGCTTCAGAAACAGCAGGTTGATGCGATCCGTGATGGCATAGCCCAGTCCACCGGGTAGAAACGGCAGGCCAAAGCGTAGAAGTTGACGCCAGAGCCCGGCGTCGAACCTCGGACGCCAGAGCCGGAGGAACTCCGGCGTCAGCAGCAGCAACGTGGTGGCCGAGGCCGCGGCGTTTGCCAGGAAGACGCCCGCCACCCCCAGGTGCAGGCCCACCAGCAGCAGCACGTTCAGACCGATGTTGACCACCACGCCAGCCAGCCGGATCAGCGCAAAGCGCCAGGCGCGGTTGCGCAGCCGCAGCTCAGCAAAGGGCACGACGGCCAGCGTGTCGAGCACCAGAATGACGGCCATGTAGTAGAGCAGCCACCGGTAGCGGGCCTCCAGATCGATCAGGGCGGCCACGGGCGCCGGGAACAGCACGATCAGCGTGGAAAGCAGCAGTGAAGTGCCCAGCAGCGAACCGACGGCCGTGCTGAAGACGCGGCGTCGTCCGTCCTCGTCGGCCTCCACGGCAAAGCGCAGGTAGGCCGATTCCATGCCGTACTGGTAGACGATGTTGAAAAACAGAAAGGCCGTATAGACGATGGAAATGACCCCGTAGGCGTCGGGAGCAAAGACGTGCGAGTAGAACGGGAAAAGGAGAAAGTTGAGCAGCCGGGCCAGGATGGACGACAGCCCGTAGATGGCCGTTTCGGAGGCGAGCTGGCGCAGGCGTCCCGCAGGCATGGCGGTTCAACGATAGGCGCGACGGCGTCGGCGAAAGCGAAACAGCACGCCGTCGAGTACCAGGTGGCTCAGGTAGCCCACGACGGCCGCCCCGTAAAAGGGCAGGCCGTAGAGCGGCCGCTCCGGAAAGAACAGATAGGGCAGCAGGAGCAGTGGCGAGGGAATCAGCAGCATGGCCCACCAGGTGTGGGTCCAGCCCCGGTGCTTACCCAGTACGGGCAGGATGGCAAACAGGCCCAGATAGGCGGCCTCCTGGAAATGACGGGTGGCGATGAGCACCACGTCTACCAGAAAGAAAATCCAGTAGAAAAGCGTCTGGCCCAACGAGTTCGTGTCCACGTCGGGCCAGAGCGCAAACATCAGGCAGAGGCCGAACAGGGCCAGCGGGTAGGCCACCAGCTCCAGCAGCGTGAAGCGGGTGTAGGCTGCGTCGATCGAGAACACATAGAACAATCCGGCCAGGTACACGGCGAAGAAAGCCGTGGCCCCGGCCAGATGCCCGCGATAGTTTGCCACGGTTTAGCGTTTGGGCTTCTGGCGCGCGCGTTCTATAAGATACTCAATTGCCAGGCGGTAGCCCATAGCACCCAGCCCGACGATCTGCCCTTCCGATACGGCCGCCGTCAGCGAGTGTTGCCGGAAGGACTCCCGGGCGTGCAGATTCGAAAGATGCACTTCCACCACGGGCACCGAGATGGCCGCTACGGCGTCGCGAATGGCCACCGAGGTGTGCGTGTAGCCGCCCGGATTGAAGACGACGCCGTCAAAGTGTTCGGCCTCGGCCCGGTGAAGTTGATCGATCAGCTCGCCTTCGTGATTGCTCTGCACGAACTCGAGTATGACATCCGGAAACGCTTCCCGGAGCATTTTTTCCAACTGTTGCAGCGTGATGCGTCCGTAAATGGCCGGTTCGCGCTTGCCCAGCAGGTTCAGATTGGGACCGTTCAGTATCAGGATTTTCATGGCAGAGAGTTCGATTGGTGCTCCGAGTCTGCGGGTTTGCTCTGAAATTACGACATGCCGGCCTGCGCGTTGTTAAGAAGTGGTGAGACGACAGGTGAATTGCAGGCCATCGTAGGCCAGGTTGATCCCTTCCGGTAGCCGGGCCTCGACTTCGGCATGCAGTACCTCGTGGGTCATGTGAATGAAGTAGGTCTGGCGGGCGCCGATGCGACGGGCCGCCTGGATGGCTTCGTCGATAGAAAGATGGGTAGGATGAGGTCGTTCGCGCAACGCGTCGAGCACAAGCACGTCCAGGTCCCGAAGGCGTTCGTAGCTGGTCTCCGGAATCCGGCTGGCGTCGGTCAGGTAGGCAAAGCAGCCGATGCGGTAGCCGTACATGGGAAGCTCGCCGTGCAGTACCTCGATGGGCTCCACACGCACGCGGCCGCTATCGCCGTAGCGGCTGGTCACTTCAAAGGGGCCCTCGACGGCGTGCAGGTTGAGCCGGGGTACGCCGGGATAGGTCCCGTCGGCGAAGATATAGGCGTACATCTGATAGAGCACGCGGGCCGTGTTGGGCGGGGCGTAGCAGGGAATAGGGCGTTTGTTTTCAAAGAAAAAAGGGCGCAGGTCGTCGATACCGGCCACGTGGTCGAAGTGGTGGTGCGTGTAAAGTACGGCGTCCAGCCGCCGGATGCCCTCGCGCAGCGCCTGCTGGCGGAAGTCCGGGCCGGTGTCGATCAGAATGCCCAGCCCGTTGGCCTCGATGTAGCAGGCGCAGCGGGTGCGTTTGTCGCGCGGGTCGGAAGAGCGGCAGACGCGACAGGTACATCCGATGACCGGCACGCCGGTGGACGTCCCGGTACCCAGCAGCGTCACCCGCAGGGTGTCAGTCGAGCGCGACATCCAGCACGGCGTCCGTGGAAGGCGAAGAGCGGTCCCAGGCTGCTTCGAGCGCGCGGCGGACGGCCGGTTTCAGGTAGAGCGTGTCGAGCGGCCGCGTGCGCAGCGCTTCGGCCAGCAGGGCCAGATGCATTTCAGGCGGGTGCCGCCGGTTGAGCACGATCAGTTCGTCCCCCTGCTTGATGCAGTAGCCGCCCCGGAACGGCCCGGACTCCACGCGCACCTCCAGGCCGAGCTGGCGGGCAACGGCGATCAGCTCGTCCACCAGTCGGCGCATGGCGGCGTGCCTGTTGTCCCGTCTTCGGGCCATCGCTTTCAGGCTGGAATTTTTTCCGGGTGCTGTCCGTTCTGGAAGATTGTGAATCGTTCGGTCAGGTCCTCGCCGGTCGAGGGATCCTCGAAACGGAAGCTCAGCGGCGGCTGGTTCGGGTCGGATTCCAGCCGGACGCGCACCAGGTGCTTGAGCAACCAGCGCGTCGGGTAGGTCGGTACGCGTCGCGTCAGATAGGCCGCCGTGAACGGATGCACCCGCAGCGTGACGTTCCGGCGTCCTCCTGCGCGTCGGTAGGCCTGAAGCCAGCGCTCCATGGCTTCCAGCAATGCCTCCGGAGTGGGCTGGGACGGAGCTGGCGGCAGAATTTTTTCGCGGGCGAGCCGCTCGGCCATTCTGTCGAACGTGGTGGTCAGGCTGGGCCGCAGCCGCTGGCGCGTGATCTGAACCAGGCCGAAGTCGCTCATGGGCAGGATTTTGGTCACGGCCCGGTCCTTCCTGAATTCCTTCTTGAGCTCGTCGTAGACCTTCTTTTTGTTCTTCTCGTCCTTCAGATCGATAAAGTCGATCACGATGATCCCGCCCAGGTCGCGCACGCGCACCTGCTGGGCGATGACGCGGGCCGCCTCCAGGTTCACGCGCAGCGAGTTTTCCTCCTGGCTCAGGCCCCGTCCGGCCCGTCCCGAATTTACGTCGATGACGTGCATGGCCTCGGTGTGCTCGATGTAGAGGTAGCCGCCCGAGGGCAGATCGACGCGACTTTCGAAGGCCTGGGCCACCTGCTCGGCAATGCCCGTGGCTTTGAAAATGTGTTCTTTGCCCCGGTAGAGTTGCACCACCTCCACTTTGTGCGGGGCCACCGCCTGCACGTAGCTCCGGATGTTGCGATGCAGGCGAGGATGGTCCACCAGGATGCGCGTGCAGTCCTCCGAGAACAGGTCCCGGATGACCGACGAGACCATGTTCACGTCTTCATGGAGCAGGACGGGCGGTTTGGGATACTCGGCCAATTTCTTTTCGATGCGCTCCCACTTTTCTAGGAGCAGGCGCAGATCGGTGTCGAGTGCCTTGGCGGTCTGGCCTTCGGCCACCGTGCGTACGATCACCCCGAAGCCTTCGGGGAGCAGACTCCGGGCCAGCGCCCGCAGCCGCCGCCGCTCCTTGTAGGAGGTGATTTTCTTGGAGACGGCCACGTAGTTGGCAAACGGCACCAGCACCAGAAAGCGCCCGGCCAGCGAGATGTCGGTCGAGACCCGACTTCCTTTGGACGAAATCGGCTCTTTGATGATCTTTACGAGGAGCGGCTGGTCGCGCTTCAGCAGCGTCTCGGGCGAAACGTCGGCGTGCGGTACCGCCTCGGCCTCGGTGGTCGCCGTTTCGGTCGCGGTTTTGCGTTGCAGCCGGCGCTGAGCCGAGCGCCGTCGCCCGCGCAGACGAGCGTCCAGACGCCGTCGCCGCGAGGACTCGGCCGCTTCCGTCGTTTCGTCTGCGTCGGACGCCTCCTCGGACTTATCGGCGCGATGCGGCCGTGGGTGACGGCGTCGGGCCAGGCTCTGGTGATGCTGTTCGATTTCAGCCGCCAGCTTGCGAACGCTCGGTTGCGGATCGGCCAGAAACTTCAACTGCAGGGGCAGGCTCGGCGCAATGTCCGAAAAGTGCAGGAAAGCGTCCTGCTGCTGGCCGATGTCCACAAAGGCGGCCTGAATGCTGGGCATGACGCGGCAGACCCGGGCCAGGTAAATGTTGCCGATGGTGCGTTCGTGCTCGGGATCCTCGATGTAGAATTCGGCCAGGGTCCCGTCCTCGATGATGGCAATGCGCGTCTGATCTTTCTCGGCGTTGATGATAATCTCCTTGGCCATACAACTCCTCTTTCCATGGGCCCCGAACCGGACGCGGCCGGAAACGAGCGCGCAGAGAGGCAGAACCGTCGGCAGACGGCGACGGCAAGAATGGCAGCAGGAGGAAGCTCGGCAGGGAAACTCGCGGTTTCCAGAGCACCCGCCGGTTCGAGGCGGTTATTGCGGTTGACGGATACAGGACAAAGCAGGGACGCCGCACCGCCCATAGGTGCAGCAGGGGAGCAAACACTATGCGCAACAGACGTAAAACCATGCGGTGGCTGGCAACCCCACAAAAACAATGCAGCAGATGGCCACGCTTTCGGACCGGCAGAGCGGCTGACAAAAGCGGGGCCTTTGCCGATAGTATCCTGATCCCGGTAAGGGAATAAATCGCCCTTGTGGATAAAATGATCCCCTCGCTTCCGGTAGGGCTTTAATGTAAATTCGCAGGAAGCGAAGCGATGACCTGATTATTTTCTCTCTGCTTTCTTAAAATTAAAGTGATGGGCTCGCAGAGCGATCCCGGAGCTGAAACGCAAACCTTTGAAACGATCATGGCGGTTGAAACCGTGGAACCGGAGGTCCGGCACGGTCAGCGTTTGCAGCGCTACCGCGTCCGCACGGGCATGCTGGCCTGGCTGCTGCATCGCCTGACGGGCATCGGGCTGGTCGTCTATCTG
>WFPM01000199.1 GCA_015487635.1 Rhodothermus sp. | reverse complement strand
GCCTTCTGGCCGGTAGAAAGTTCGGCGTAGGGTGCCCGGAAGAGCACGGCGTCGGCTAGACCGGCCGCGTTCAGCACCTCGATGGCCATGGCGGCGTCGCCCGTGATCCGGTAAAGCGCCTCCAGCACGGGTTGCGTGCCCAGCTCCGGCTCGGCTTCGCCGGGAATCAGCGCCTGCAGCCGCACGTTGTCGGGCATCCGGAGCTCCCCTTCGTCCGCGCGATACAGAGGATCGTCACGGCCGGTGGCCGCCCCGATCAGCAACCGGAGTAGCGTGGTCTTGCCGCTTCCCGAAGCGCCCACCACGGCGTTGACTGTGCCCGGCTCCAGTCGGAAGTCGGCCCGTCGGAAGACATAGGTCTCGATGTCGCGTTCTTCGACGCCGAACGCTTCGAGCGCGTCCCGCACCGGCTCGGACAGTCCCTCGAGGTTCAGTCGGTTGTGATAGCGCTTGGTCACCCGCTTCAGCATTACCGGGCCGTTCAGCGGCTCGACCGGCGTAAAGTGCGTCCGGTAGAGCCGTCCGCCGTGCGCGCGGGCCAGTTCGTCTTCCTGCAGAAAGCGATCGATGGCTTCGCGGGCCGTCTCGTCAAGCGGCAGGTAGAGCGCCGGACGGCCCGAGCCCGTCTCGAACAGGTAGACAAACCCCGCCTTTTCCATGAACGGATGAAAACGGGCCATCTGCGCCACGGTCTCGACGGCCCGTTTGGGCTGGCGCATGTCGGGAATCCAGCGCGCGCGTACCCAGTCCATCATGCAGCGAAGGGCCTGCACGCCCAGTCCGTCGGCGCGGTAGTCGGGATGCACGACCACGCGGGCCAGCCGGGCCACGGGCGAGCGGGCGCGGGCCAGCACCTTCCCCTGCGCGTCCCACCAGGTCTCCGGTGGTACGTCCTGATCCGGGTGGAACGGATGGTCGAACCAGTCCGGCGGAAAGATGCGGCGGCGAATGTCGCGGTCGAGCATGCCATCGGGACGGCGGCGATGCAGAAGCGGCAGCGGCGGATCGATGCGCACGTAGCCGATCACCTCGGGTTCGTAGGGCTGGCGGTCGAGCAATTCCAGCACCAGAAAGCGCGAGGCGCGCGTGGCGTCCTTCAGGTCGTGGAAGCGCATGGGCCCGTGTCCGGCCGGACAGTCCGGCCGGGCATTGGCGGCCCGATAGGTGCCGCACTGCTCGCAATACCAGAGGGCCAGCACGCGCTCGCGCGAGGCGTAGTGATACTGCTCCAGTTCCACGATGGCCGCGTAGTCGCGCTCGTAGCGGGCTTCGCGAGCACGCAGCCGGTAGCGGTAAAGCACTCGATCCGAAAAAAGCGAGCGGCGCTCCAGCGTGTAGACGCGTTCGAAAAGCGGCCAGACGGCCACGCGGGCCGTGCGGAGCGTGTAGTCGTCAAAGCCGGGCTGTGGCTTTTCGGCGGCGAGCTGCACGCGCTGGCCCGGACGCAACCACTGGGCCACCGTGCCCGTCATGGGCAGCCGCCAGCGGGTACCGTCGTCGGCTTCAACCTCCACGAAAGCCAGGTAGCGATAGGACGGACGCGCCAGTTCGATGGTTTTTATCCGGCCCCGCATCGGATCGTTCTGTCGGGATAGCGGTTGCAAAGCTCGCTTCGATAACGTTTTTTATGGCGGGCGTTCCTGTGCTGACCCCAGGAATTGCGTGTTTGTAACAGCGTATGACCACGGCCTTTGGCTTTAACCCATCGCACGGGCACCATTACGAACCCGGGCACGTCGAGCGGCCGGAGCGGCTCGAAGCGATCCGGGAACAGCTTTCGTCGTCGCCGAACTGGAACCGCTTACAGCACGTCGAGCCGATGGCGGTCGATCTGGACGTAGCCCGCCTGGTGCACCGGCGCACGTACCTAGAGCGGTTGCAACAGGCGCTGCAGCGGGCCCCCGCCCGCCTCGACCCGGACATCTACGTCCAGCCCGAGAGCCTGACGGTCGCCCTCGAGGCCGTCGGCACGCTGCTGGCCGTCACCCGGGCCGTGCTCGACGGCCACGCCGACAACGGCTTTGCAGCGATTCGCCCGCCGGGCCACCATGCCACGCCCGAACGTGCCATGGGCTTCTGTCTGCTGTCGAACGTGGCCATCGTCGTTCGCTGGGCGCAGCAGAGCTTCGGCGTCGAGCGCGTGGCGATCGTGGACTTCGACGTGCATCACGGCAACGGCACCCAGGAAGTTTTCTATGAGGACCCGAACGTGCTGTTTATCAGCGTGCACCAGTTTCCGCACTATCCAGGAACCGGCCGCATGGAGGAGATCGGTGAGGGGCGTGGCCGGGGCGCCACGGTGAACGTGCCGCTACCACCTTTCACGGACGATGCCGGTTATCTGGAAGTCTTCCGCCGCCTGCTGGGACCGATCGTGCGGCGTTTTCGCCCCGAGGTGCTCTTCGTCTCGGCCGGCTACGACGCGCACTGGCGGGATCCACTCAGCGCCATGCAACTGACCGTGGCGGGCTTTGCCCAACTGGTGTATGAGCTGATGGAATGGGCCGATGCCTACTGTGACAACCGGCTGGTGGCCGCGCTCGAGGGCGGCTACGACGCCGAAGCGCTGGCTGCCGGCGTAGCAGCCACCGTCGCCCGCCTGCTCGATCCGACGGCCGAGATCGAAGATCCGATCGGCCCTTCGCCGCATGAACCCGCCGATGTGCGGGATCTGATTTACGAACTTCGTCTCCTGCACAGAGTCGCCTGAAACCATGCGTACGATTATCGAGCCGTTTCGCATCAAGGTGGTCGAGCCCCTGCGCATGACCACCCGCGAAGAGCGTCGGCGCCTGATCCGCGAAGCCCATTACAACCTGTTCAACCTGCACGCCGACGACGTGCTCATCGATCTGCTGACCGACTCGGGCACATCGGCCATGAGCAGCGCCCAGTGGTCGGCCATCATGCGCGGCGACGAAAGCTATGCGGGCTCGCCCTCTTACTACCGCTTCGAGGCGGCCGTGCGCGCGCTGATGCCGTTCCGCCACATCATTCCCACCCACCAGGGCCGCGCGGCCGAAAAGATCCTGTTCAGCATCGTCGGCGGCCCGGGCCGTATCATCCCGAGCAATACCCACTTCGACACGACGCGCGCCAACATCGAAGCCACCGGCGCCGAGGCGCTCGATCTGGTCATTCCGGAAGGCCGCGATCCCGAAAGCCGCCATCCCTTTAAGGGCAATATCGATCTGGACCGGCTCGAGGTACTGCTGCGCACGAAGCGCGACCGGGTGCCGCTCGTGATGCTCACGATCACGAACAACGCCGGGGGCGGCCAGCCCGTCTCGATGGAAAACATCCGGGCCACCCACGAACTCTGCCGGAAATACGGCGTGCCGCTGTTTTTCGATGCCTGTCGCTTTGCCGAAAACGCCTACTTCATCAAACTGCGCGAGCCGGGCTACGCCGAGCGGAGCGTCCGCGACATCGTGCGCGAGATGTTCTCCTACGCCGATGGCATGACCATGAGCGCCAAGAAAGACGCCTTTGCCAACATCGGCGGCTGGCTGGCGCTCAACGACGACCACTGGGCACAGGAAGCCCGCAACCTGCTGATCCTGACCGAGGGCTTTCCGACCTATGGTGGGCTGGCCGGGCGCGATCTGGAGGCCATCGCAGTCGGCCTGGAAGAAGTGATCCACGAAGACTACCTGCAGTACCGATTCGCTTCGGTGCAGTATCTGGGACGGGCGCTGGAGCGGATGGACGTGCCGCTCATGCAGCCGGTGGGCGGCCACGCCGTCTATGTGAACGCCGGCAAGCTACTTCCGCACATTCCTCCGCTGCAGTATCCGGGACAGGCGCTGGCCGTGGCGCTTTACGAGATCGGCGGCATCCGGAGCTGCGAGATCGGCTCGGTCATGTTCGGGCGTCGGTCGGACGGTAGCGAGCAGCCGGCCCCGCTGGAGCTGGTGCGGCTGGCCATTCCCCGCCGCGTCTACACGCAGAGCCACTTCGACTACGTGATCGAATGCTTCGAGCTGCTGCTTCAGGAGAAGGACCGGCTGCCCGGCTACCGGATCGTCTGGGAACCGCCCCGGCTCCGCCACTTCACGGCCCGCTTCGAGCCGATTGCCTGAAGCCTTCAGGGAAGCTGCTGAATGTAGACCGGCGCGCCGGACTCGGCCGCCTGCTGTGCCGCCTGCTCTACCAGCCGGGTTCCGTCATACCCCTGCAGCACCTGGGCCTGTCCTGTCGGAGCGGCACAGACAACCCGCACCTCCATCGGTGAATAGAAGCCCGACGTCAGAATAGTGACCAGCTGATTCATGAAAGACAGGCGCGTTTCCACGCGTGCCACTCCGTGCGGACAGACGCTCGATACGTCGATCGAATCGGGAATCACCAGACCGTTCACAAAGCCGGACACCCACTTTTTCCGATACACGACATCGGATTCCGGCTGGCCGGTGATAATTCGGGCATGATAGCAACCGCCCAGCACCAGAAAGGCCGCAAGCAGCGGCCAGAAAAAGCGGAATCGTACAGGGTTACGCATGGCCCGGATACAGTTTGGTGAGCGAAAAAAAATGAAAGCCGCCCTGCGCGATTCAAAACACGTACCCGTTGAGATCACATCCCCTACACGGTCACCACGATCTCGCGCTGGCGGGGGCGAGTGTCGAACTGGCATCGGATGGCTCGTCTTTCAACAAGGAACCGACCAGAAGCCGTGTTGTGTATGATTGTGTGTAAACCTGAGGGTACCGCATGGGACGCCTGCATCGCGCACAGGTGCTTCTGGAGCCAGCGCAGTATCGCCGCTTGCGTCGGATTGCCGCACGGCGCTCTCTGGAGGAGGGGCGCCGCATAAGCGTAAGCCAGGTGATTCGTGAATTGCTCAATCAGGCCCTGGAAAAGGCGGAAAGCCCTGAAGAACGAGCCCGGGCGGCTCTTGAGCGGCTTTTTACACTGGGGGACACTGTCAGGAAGCGGCACCCGGAGCTTCTGCCGGAAGCCTGGCTGAGCAGAGATCGCGACGAGCACGACGATGAGCGTTTCGCAGACTTCTTCACTGGTCGTTGACGCTGGCGTGGCGCTGGTTACGATCCTGCCGCATCCCTATCAGGAACATGGGTGGCGTTTCTGGCAACACTGACAGCAGCAGCCGCAGCCGCTGCTTGCGCCTCACCTGTGGGTGGCCGAGGTGACCTCAGGACTGCGTCGGGCGGTCTGGGAACGGATATTGACGGAGGAGGAAGCCGAGGCAGCGTTGCGGGATCTGCTGGAATTGCCGCTGACGCTGGCCTCGGATAGCGAGATCGCCGTGCGGGCCCTGAACTGGGCCGGACGGTTGCAACAGAAGCGGGCCTATGATGCGTTCTACGTGGCGCTGGCCGACCTGCACGGGGCGGTTTTCTGGAGTGCAGATCGACGTCTGGTGGAAACGCTCCGGCAACAGGGCTTTTCCCGGGCCCGCTGGATTGGAGAAATTTAGCCCACACTGGCTCTCAACCTGCATCACACCCCCTGCACAGTCACCACGATCTCGCGCTGGCGGGGGCGAATGTCGCATTCCAGCAGCACGATCTGCTGCCAGGTGCCCAGCACAGGCAACCCGTCGCGCACGGGGACCGTGACCGAAGCGCCCAGCAGCGTGGCCTGCAGATGGGAATGGGCGTTCCCGTCGTGCCAGGTGTGTTCGTGCAGGTAATGGTCATGGGGCGGGATGAGTCGATCCATCAGCGTGGGCAGGTCGCGCTGCAGTCCCGGCTCGAACTCGATCGTACCGACGGCCGCCGTGCTGCCGACCACATGCACGTGTGCCAGCCCTTTCGTCACACCCGAACGGGCTACAATAGCCGCCACGTCATCCGTGAGATCCTGCAAATCCCCGTGGCCGCGCGTGCTGCACCGCAGCGTCTCCTGATGGACGTTCATAGGACTTTCGAATTGTGTGGCCGGATACTCTGTGAACCTGCGATTTTCGGCGAAAAAAGGCTGGCTGTTTTACCATCGAATCCTCTGACCGTTGCCTTTTACCGGCCACGAATCTTTCGCGGGAATCAGGACGTAAGGCGCCATAGTTGTAACGCAAAATCCGATGGGTTACCGCCATGTCTGTCGAGAAGCATTTCGGGATGAGACTGGCGCCCCATGAACGCCGTCAGATAGAACGACTGGCCAGGTTGCGCGCAACTACCATGAAGGAGGCAGTGCTTGAAGCCGTACAACGGCGACTAGAAGAACTTGAAAAGGAATGCAGCCTCCGACGCCACAGGGTCGTCTGAAAGGCGCCGCGCACCTCATCGGCAGCTTTGAAGGGCCAGAAGACCTGTCCACCAATCCGGACTACCTGGAAGGATACGGCCGGTCATGAGCGTCTCCGCCTATCTCTTGGATACGGGACCGCTGGTGGCCCTGCTGAACCGGCGCGATCGGTATCATCACTGGGCGGTTCGAACGATTGACGCCCTAGAAGCACCTTTGCTCACATGCGAGCCCGTGGTGTCGGAAGCCTGGTTCCTGATCCGACGCGGGGGTGGCGACCCACTACGTCTTCTGGAGTTGCTACACGTGCTTGACGTAAGCATAATGCCTGCCTGGGGTCCGCGGCTTGAGGCGATACTGCGTCGCTATGCCGAGCGAATCAGCGTGGCGGATGCGTCGCTACTGGCCCTTGCTGAAGCGGAAAAAGGTCGGATTGTGGTAACCACCGATCGCGAAGACTTTACGGTCTATCGGATTCACCGGCGGCAGGTGGTGCCCACGCTGATGCCGCCTATTGAACGGCGGCCAGCTGCTTTACCCGTGCGGTTCCCCGGTTTCCCGTGGCCGCGCGTGCTGCGCCGCAGCGTCTCCTGATGGACGTTCATGGCCGTTGGTAGCCGGTGACTCCGTTGCGTGCGGTGCTTCCTGCCAGTTCCACTGACTCAGCAAGGCCCGGTAGGCGTGGGCCGTCAGATCGTGCTGCAGCGGCGTAATGGAGACGTAGCCCTGCTCGACGGCCTCCAGATCCGTATCGTCGCCGTCGTCCAGGTTCACGAAACGCCCGGTGAGCCAGTAGTAGGGCTGGTTGTAGGGATCGCGGCGTTCGGCAAAGCTCTCCTCCCAGCGCGAGCGGGCCTGTCGGGTGATGGCGATGCCTTTGATGGCCTCGAGGGGCAGGTCCGGGATGTTCACGTTGAGCAGAATGCCGGGCGGCAGCCCGTGGGCCAGCACAGTACGGGCAATCTGCCGGGCATAGTGGGCGGCGGCGCTGTAGTCGCGCGCCCCCCAGTTGCAGAGCGAGAAGGCGATGGCGTCGATACCCAGGATCGCGGCTTCGGTCGCTGCGCTGACCGTGCCCGAATAGATTACGTTGACGGCTGTATTCGGCCCCCGGTTGATGCCGCTGACCACCAGATCGGGGCGCCGTGGTAGGAGCTGGTTGACGGCCAGCTTGACGCAATCGGCCGGTGTGCCTGAAACGGCATACGCCGGCACTTCGCCCGAAGGCACCGCAAACGGCCGTGGGTAGGCCCGCACCGGATCGCGCACGGTAATGGCGTGCCCGACGGCACTCTGCTCGGTGGCCGGCGCTACCACGTACACCTCACCCAGCGCGTCCATGGCCGCCGCCAGCGCGGCAATGCCCGGCGCGTTGATGCCGTCGTCGTTGCAGACCAGGATCAGCGGTCGCCGACTGGATTCCGGCTTGCCCATGTCAGTAGCTTTCTTCCGGTGAAGGAAATGTCCGCTGGCGCACGTCCTGCACGTAGTGCTGCACGGCCTCGGTGATGGTCTCGGCCAGGCGGGCATAGCGCCGCACGAAGCGCGGGTTGAAGTCGGTGGTCAGTCCGAGCATGTCGTGCAGCACGAGAATCTGTCCGTCGCAGTGCACGCCGGCCCCAATACCGATCGTCGGAATGCGAAGCGAGGTGGTTACTTCACGGGCCAGCTCGGCCGGGATCTTCTCCAGCACGATGGCAAAGCAGCCGGCCTCTTCCAGCAGTTTGGCGTCGCGCCGCAATTGCTCGGCCTCCTCTGGCTCCTGCGCGCGCACCTTGTAGGTACCGAAGCGGTAGATGCTCTGCGGGGTCAGTCCCAGATGTCCCATTACCGGAATGCCGGCCGTGACGATGCGCTCTACCGCCTCCAGGATGGGTTTACCGCCCTCCAGCTTGACGGCATGCGCACCAGCCTCTTTCATCACCCGGATGGCCGAGGCCAGTGCCTCGTTGGGATTGCCCTGATAGGAGCCGAAGGGCAGATCGACCACCACCAGCGCCCGGCGCACCGCCCGCACCACACACTGCGCGTGGTAGATCATCTGGTCCAGTGTGATGGGCAGCGTCGTTTCGTGGCCGGCCATCACGTTCGAGGCCGAGTCGCCCACCAGGATCACGTCGATGCCCGCCGCATCCAGGATGCGGGCCAGCGTGTAGTCGTAGGCGGTCAACGCCGCAATGGGAACGCGGGCCGCTTTCATCTCCTGGAGCGTCTGCGTGGTCACCCGTCGGGCGTTAACCACCACCGAAGGCGGAACGGTCTGCGTGCTCATGCCGAGCTCAGGTCTGGTGGGCAGAGTGCATGCGTTCTATTCCAACGAAAAAGCGGGCGCCTGGCTCCGACGCCCGCCTGACTACAGCCCGACCGATGGCATTCAGTTCTGCTGCGTGGCTGTGGTGTCTTCGGGCACTTCGATACCCAGCCGCCGGGCCACCTCGCGCGTGATGTCCACCACGCGCCCCTCTTTCACGTACAGCAGCGCCTGCGCCCGCAGCACGACATCCAGGTTCTGCTCCTGTGCCACCTGGTCAATCACCTGCTGCACACGTTCCAGCAGCGGCTGCATCAGCTCAGCCTCACGCTGGGCCAGCTGCTGCTGCCGCCGGGCCGAAGCTTCCTGAATCTCCTGCTGCAACTGCAGCAGCTCCTGCTCCCGCTCCTGACGCCGCTGCTCAGAAAGCAGTGCCCGCTGGCGCTGATAACGCTCCAGCTTCTGCTGGTATTCGTTGAACATTTCCTGCAGGGCCGTCTGGCTCTCCTGCGCCTCCTTCTGAAGCTGCTGCTGAATGTCCCGGTATTCTTTCATGTTGACGATAATCACATCGGGATCGGTGTATCCGATGCGCAGCGGCTGGGCCGGACTGACTTCGGCCTTCAGCAGGCCCAGCATGAAAACGGCACCGATCAGCGCTTTGATGGCAATACGACGATCGCGCATGGGAGCATTCTCTGTTGGTTGATCTTCAGTTCTGCGACTCAAGGTTTACGTTAAGCTCGGCGAGAACCCGATCGCTCAGGTCATGTTCCGGTGGGGCATACAGCAGCATGGGAGCTGCGGCTTTGTCGAATACGTAGTCGTATCCTTCATCGCGAGCTACGGTCTCGATCGCTTCCAGCACCCGTTCTTGAATGGGACGCAGCAGCGCCTCCTGCTGACGAAACAGCTCACCTTCCGGTCCGAAGTACTGTTGCCGCAGGCGATCAAGCTCCTCTTCGGCGCGGACAATTTCCTCACGGCGGCGCTGCCGCTCTTCAGGCGTGTAGAGCAGCTCGCGCGCTCGGTATTCCTCGAACATGCGGTCGATCTCCTGGCGGCGCCGGTCCAGTTCGGCCTGCCAGTCGCGCACCATCTGGTCCAGCCGCTGCTGCACGGCCTGATACTCGGGCAGCTTGCTCAGAATGTATTCGGTGTCCACATACCCGATGCGGTGCTGCGCCCCAGCAGCACCGGTCAGGCACAGCGTTCCCAGCAGAAAGATCCCCAGTTTGCGCGGCATACGGAAGCGTTCCGGTTAGTTGTTGAAGCCCTGTCCCAGCGAGAACTGGAAGTACCAGCGCCGCGATCCGTCGTGGCTCTGGGTAGGGATGGGCTGGAATTCGTCGAAGTTGTAGCCGTAGACCAGCTCGACCATGCCCAGGATGGGCAGGAAGAGCCGCACGCCGAAGCCGGCCGAGCGAAACAGTTGTGCCGGATTGTAGGTGGCAAAGCGATCCCACGTGTTGGCCGCGTCCATAAACAGGTAAGGAGCCGCCTGCAATTGCGGACTTTGCACGGCCAGCCAACGCAGCTCCGAGGTGTACTTGTTCAGGATGCGGCCGCCGACCGGCTCGTTGTTCAGGCGCGGACCGAGCACCCCCAGCGGATAGCCGCGCATGTAGACGATATCCTTTCCGTAGTAACCAAAGGCGCCCTGCGTGTCGAAGGGCGAGCCCCCCACAATGAACCGCTGGAAGGTCACCGGAGCGCCGGTGATCGATCCGATGTAGCCGAACTCGGTCCCAAAGCCCAACGACACCTTCCTGAAGAGCGGCACGTTCCAGCTGGTCTTCAGGCGCCACTTGTGGTACTGCACGAAGTCGCCGAAGGGCAGCGCCACATCGACCGACAGGCGCACCAGCGAGCCGGCTGTCGGAAACAGCGGGTTATCCAGCGAGTTGCGCGTCAGGCCCGCGCGCACGGTCACCTCCCGGCTCACTCCGCGGGGCAGCGTCGAGGTAAAGTTGTCGTTGTCGAAGTACTGGAAGCCCAGCCCCAGCGAGCCCGTGAAGTAGTCGTCGGGCCATTTCAGGCGCCGCTCATAGAAGACGCGGCTGGTGAAGGTAGTCAGGTTACCGATGTTGCTGAAGTACGGATAGTCGCTGAAGCGCGTGTAGTCCAGCGCAAAACCGACCGGGTTGGGTCGTCCCCGGAACCAAGGTTCGGTGAAAGAGATGCCGTAGCTCTGGTAGTAGGTGCCGTTTGTCTGTACGCTCAGCGAAAGCTGCTGCCCGTCGCCCGAGGGCAGTGGACGCCAGGCCTTGCCGTTGAACAGGTTTTGCGCCGAGAAATTGTTGAGCGTAAAGCGCAACATAAGAATCAGGCCAAGCTGCCCCCAGGTGCCTGAAAGCTCCAGTTGGTCGCTCCCGACTTCTTCCACCTTGTAGGTCAGGTCGACCGTCTTTTTCTCCGGATTGATCTGCACGTCGGGGCCAGCTGCCAGTGCCTCCTGGTTGAAGTAGTTGAGCTGCGCTAGGCGACGAATCGACTCCTGAATGGCATCCCGGCTGAACGTCTGTCCCGGGATCGTGTAGAGCTCGCGCCGGATGACATGCTCCTTGGTCTTCGTGTTGCCGACGATGTTGATCGTACCGAATTCGAAGACGTCGCCCTCGTACACGTCAAAGTGCAGATCCAGCGAGTCGCGTCCCACCACGCGAATGGTCGGCTCCGCACGGAAAAGCATGTAGCCCCGATTCATGTAGAGGCTGGAGACGTCCGTGCTGTGCCTGTTGCCGTAGAGGTTTTCCTCCAGCTTCTTCCGGTTGAACGGATCGCCTTTTTTGAAGCCCAGCGCCTCGGTCAGCACTTCATCCGGAAAGACCGTGTTGCCCTCCCACTCGATGGTCCGGATGTAGTAGCGCGGCCCTTCGTGCACGGTGATTTTAACAATCAGCTCCGGATCCTCCGTGTTCTCGGCCAGATAGACCGTGTCGTGGACGATCCGGGCATCGTAAAAGCCCTTCTCGTTGTAGTAGTCGATGATAGCCTGCAGGTCCTCCTCGAACTTCTCCGGGTCGAAGCGGGCCTTGCGCCAGAAGCGCCACCAACTCTTCTGCTTGGTGTGCTTCATTTTGCCCCGGAGCTTGCCGTCGGAGATCTGCTCGTTCCCCTCGAAAATGATCTTGCCGATTTTGACTTTCTCGCCCCGGTCCACGTCGAAGTGCAGGATGACCTCGCCGTTTTCGTTCTCTTCGCGGCGCGTGGAGACCTTCGCCAGCAGATAACCCTTTTCTTTCAGGTAGTCCCGGATGATCTGCTCCGACCGTTCGATGTCGGTCGGACGCACCCGGGCGCCACGAAACAGCGGCAGCCGTTTACGGAGCTCTTTCTGGTCGCCTTTTTTCAGGCCAGAGAAGGTGTAGTCGGCCAGTCGGGGCTCCTCCCGCACGCGGACGGTCAGGTAGACCGCATTGCCTTCGCGTCGCTGCTCCACGATCTGCACCTGCGAGAACAGGCCCAGCCGATAGACGCCCCGGATCGCTTCGGCCAGCGCCGGGTCTCCCGGCAACGTAAGCTCCTGACCGATGCGCAGGCCGGCGGCCTGCCGCACGATGTCTTCGGTGCTCTCGCGACTGACGCCTTCGATCTCCAGTCCCTGCAGCACGACGCGGCTGACGCCGTTGGGCGTGAACGTCTGCGCACGAGCAACGCCCAGCGTCAGCAGCAACCCGCTGCACAGCAGCACCACGATCCGTTTCATCTGTGGCATGACGGCGTCTGAGAAAGGTGCCTGTCTCCTGTTTAACGTTTTATTCGATGCCATTCGTATCCGTGGTATAGATGCGGCCAAACCGTCGCTCGCGGTTCTGGTAGCTGCGGATGGCCTCGTAGAGCTGGCGCCGCCGGAAGGCGGGCCAGTAGATGTCCGTGATGTAGAGTTCTGTGTAGGCGATCTGCCAGAGCAGGAAGTTGGACACGCGAAATTCGCCACCCGTTCGGATCAGCAGATCGGGGTCGGGAAGTCCGGCGCTGGGCAGCGCGGCGGCAAACGTCGCCTCGTCGATGTCCTCGGGACGGAGCGTGCCTTCCTGCACGCGGCGGGCCAGCGTGCGCACGGCCTGCAGGATCTCCCAGCGACCGCTGTAGGAAAGCGCCAGCGTCAGCACCAGCCGGTCGTTTCTGGCCGTCTCCTGCACAGCCTGTTCCAGTTCGGCCTGGCACACTGGCGGAAGTTGCGCCACGTCGCCGACCACGCGCAACTGCACACCGTTTTCCAGCAGCCGGCTCTTCTCCCGGCGAATCGTTTTCACCAGCAGTTGCATGAGTGCGTTGACCTCGGAGGCCGGCCGCTGCCAGTTTTCCGTGCTGAAGGTGTAGAGCGTCAGATACGGAATGCCGAGCTGCGCACAGGCTTCCGTAATGTCGCGCACCGACTCGACACCCTCGTAGTGGCCCACCACGCGCCGCTTTCCCTGCTGCTGGGCCCAGCGGCCGTTCCCGTCCATGATGATGGCGATATGGACGGGCAAGGGTCCTCGCCGTCGGAGTTCCTCCTGCAGCGCTCGGTCTTCTTCGGTCTGCACCCTGCCCGTGATGGTCACCGGGTCGGCCGTGTTCGTCGTACTGCGCACGTCTTTTCAGTTCGGTTTCTCCCGAATTAAACCCCTTACAGCCGCAATAGATCGTTCAGGATCACAAATGCCATGAAGGCGATCAGCAGGATCATGCCC
Source organism: Rhodothermus sp. (assembly GCA_015487635.1). Classification (GTDB taxonomy): domain Bacteria; phylum Bacteroidota; class Rhodothermia; order Rhodothermales; family Rhodothermaceae; genus Rhodothermus. The sequence continues at coordinate 3,047 of WFPM01000199.1, read as the reverse complement.
ACCTGCTGCAGGGCCAGCCGCACCCGCACCGAGGGTTCCCGACGCGCGACCGCTTCGTAGAGCAGAAACAGCAGGTGACCGCCGTCGAGCGCCGGGACCGGCAGGATGTTCACGATGGCGAGCGTGATCGAAAGCACCGCCACGATATTCCAGAAGGCGCGTGCGCCCGCCTCGGCCGCCTCCTTGGTGACCTTCGCAATCATAATCGGTCCACCCACGTTTTCCCGGAAGCTCTCCCGACCGGTCACCATGCGGCGGAGGCTGGTCAGGATCACGCGCGTGTGCGTCCAGGTCTCCTCCACGCCGGCCAGCAGCGCCGACCCGAGTCCGTACCGCACGCGCTGCACGCCGAAGTACGCCATGAGCAACTGCGGCGTGGGCGCGGCTATGCCCAGGAAGTAACGGTTGGCCTCGGGGTCATAATATGGACGGATCGTCGCCTCGTAGACGACCCCGTCGGGACGGCGCGCCACCAGGACGGCCCCTTCAGGTACGGCCGCGCTGGTGTCGGGACGCAGCCAGCGCACGCGCAGGGGCCGGTCGCCCCGCCGCTGCACTACTTCGACCAGCTCGTTCCAGAAACCGATCGCAATCGAGTCGATCGCCAGGATGCGATCGCCCGGGCGCAGACCCGCTTTGGCGGCCGGCGCCCCTTCCAGCACCCCGCCCACCAGCGGCGGATCGACCGAAATGCCCAGCATACCGCCTCGGCGGCTGAGCTGCGTCATCAGGTCCGGCGGTCCGGTGAAGGTCAGCGTGTCGCCGTTTCGCACGACGGTGATCGTGAATGGATCGGCCAGCAGCGCCTCCAGGTTGCGCAGATCGCCGTAGCGCTCGAGCGGCCGCCCGTTCACCGCCACAATGTGGTCGCCCGTGCGCAGCCCCATCTCATAGGCCAGTGAGCCCTCGGCCACATAGACGGCCTGCACGTTCTCGGCGGGAATGTACAGCTCGCCGTAGGCCAGCTTCAGCCCGGCAAAAATGAGTACGGCCAGCAGGATGTTGAATAGCACGCCGCCCGAGATGACCAGCATGCGCTGCCAGAGGGGCTTGGCGCGAAACTCCCAGGGCTCGGGTGGCCGGTTGACGAACTCGGTGTCCAGGTTTTCGTCGATCAGCCCGGCAATTTTCACGTAGCCACCCAGCGGCGTGGCGCCGATCACGTATTCCGTCTCGCCCCGACGCCAGCTGAAAATCTTCGGGGGGAAGCCGATGGAAAACTTCTCGACACGCATGCCGAAGAGCCGGGCGAAGAGGAAGTGGCCCATCTCGTGCGTGAACACGAGGATCATGATGGCCAGGACCACCCAGAAAACGTAGGTCAACAGATTCAGCACGCTCTCCATGGATTTGCTGCAAGCGCCTCCAATTCCGGGATTGCTCGCCTTCAATGGGCGGCTACACCGGCGAGTTCCAGCACGTAGTGCCGCGCTCGGTGGTCGGCTTCCTGCAGGTGTTCGTAGGAAGGCACCGGTTCGGGTTCGCTCAGGTGTTCCAGGGCCGCCTCAACCAGTCGCGCTATGTCGGTAAAGCGAATCTGTTCCTGCAGAAAGAGCTGGACGGCCTGCTCGTTGGCGGCGTTGAGCACGGCCGGGGCCGTGCCACCCCGACGCAGCGCTTCGTAGGCCAGTGGCAGGCACGGAAAGCGTTCCGGATCGGGTGCCTCGAAGTCGAGCCGCCTCAGTTGCTCCCAGTCGATCCGCTCGTGCGGGGCCTCCCAGCGCTCGGGGTAACTCAGCGCGTACTGGATGGGCAGCCGCATGTCGGGCACGCCGAGCTGCGCCTTCGTCGAACCGTCGACGAAGGTCACCATCGAATGAATGATCGACTGCGGGTGCACCAGCACCTGAATGCGCTCGGCCGGCAGCTCGAAGAGCCAGTGCGCCTCGATGACTTCCAGCCCCTTGTTCATCATGGTGGCCGAATCGACGGTCACCTTGGCGCCCATCGACCAGTTCGGGTGGCAGAGCGCCTCGTCCGGCGTGATGCGGTCGAACGTCTCCAACGGCCGTGTCCGAAACGGCCCACCCGAGGCCGTCAGGATCAATGTTTCAACCGAAGCCGGATCTTCTCCGACCAGACACTGAAAGATGGCCGAGTGCTCGCTGTCGACCGGGATCAGCGTGCCCCCGTGCCGACGCAGGGCTTCGCGCACCAGTGCGCCGCCGGCCACCAGCGTTTCCTTGTTGGCCAGCGCCACCAGTTTGCCGGCTTCCAGGGCCGACAGCACCGGACGCAGCCCGGCAAATCCAACGAGCGCCGCCACCACCACGTCCACATCCGGCCGCTGCACGCAGGCGCAGCGCCCCTCCTCGCCATGCCACACTTCGATCCCCGTGCCGGCCAGCGCTTCTCGAAGTTGCCGGTAGCCCTCCGGATCGTCGATCACCACACAGGCCGGACGGAATTCCAACGCCTGCTGGAGCAGACGCGCCGCGTTGCGACGGGCCGTCAGGACCTGTACCGAGAGCCGATCCGGGAAAAGCCGCACAATGTCGAGCGTCTGCGTGCCGATCGAACCCGTCGCCCCCAGCACAGCCAGCCGACGAGGCGCAGCAACCGGCGACGACGCCGTCTCAGAAGTTTCCTGCACGGGTTGCATGGTTATTGGAAACGAATCCGGGCGCTCTCTGTACGACGAAAGGTTGCGTTTTGCTTCCGGCTGTAAACTTTCGCCCGTATGCACCGAGGTCTTGCGCGCACGTTTTATCTGGCCGCGTTGCTGCTGGCGCTGAGCGCCCCCTCCCGAGCGCAGGCGCCCGACAGCCTGCTCATGGTACGCTACCGCGCCGCCGAACAACTGCTGCGCAGTGGCCAGTACCAGCAAGCGCTGCCGCTGCTGGAGACGCTCTACCGGGAACGCCCCGATGTCTACGTTTTCTACGACCGGCTCAAACAGGTCTACGAAAACCTCAAGCGCTACGACGACGCGCTGCGCCTGATCGAATCGCGGCTGGATGCACGCGCGCCCAATCCAGCCCTGCTGGCCGAAAAAGGTCGCCTGCTCTACCTGAAAGGCGACGAAGCGGCTGCAAAGGCGGCCTGGG
>WFPM01000198.1 GCA_015487635.1 Rhodothermus sp. | reverse complement strand
TCGTTGCGCAGCTGCTGCTGGTATTGCTGCTGGCCGGATGTAACGGTACAAACAGTCGGCCGGTTCGGCAGGCGCTGACCTGCGACCCGGACAACGGCGGCATCACGCTCCCTGAGGGCTTCTGTGCGCTGGTGGTGGCCGACAACATCGGCCGCGCCCGCCACATCGTGGTGCGCGACAACGGCGATATTTACGTGGCGCTGATGCGCCTGCAGAACGGCCACGGTATCGCCGCACTGCGCGATACGAGCGGCGACGGCCGGGCCGACATCGTGGCCTATTTCGGCGACGTGCCCGGTACCGGCATCGACATCCGGGACGGCTACCTGTACTTTGCCCCCGACACGGCGTTGTTGCGCTATCGGCTTGTCGAGGGGGAACTGCTTCCGCAGGAGCCGCCCGAACTGGTGGTGGGTGGACTGCCCGAACGTCGCCAGCACGCGGCCAAGACGTTTGCTTTCGACGAAGCAGGCTATGTGTACATCAACATTGGGGCGCCCTCAAACGCCTGTCAGGCGCGCGACCGCCAGCGAGGCGTACCGGGCATGGATCCCTGTCCGCTGCTGGAACGCTACGGAGGCATCTGGCGCTTTCGGGCCGACGTGCTCGGCCAGCGTCAGGACGACGGCCTGCGCTACGCCACGGGCATCCGCAATGCCGTGGCCATCGCCTGGAATCCGTTCGCCGATGCGCTCTACGTCGTGCAGCACGGCCGCGACCAGCTCAATACGCTCTGGCCCGAATACTTCGACGCTGAAGACAATGCGAACCTGCCGGCCGAGGAGTTCTTCCGCGTGGACGAAGGGGACGACTTCGGCTGGCCCTATTGCTACTACGATCCCATTCAGAACAAAAAAGTGCTGGCGCCCGAGTACGGAGGCGACGGCCGGACCGTCGGGCGCTGTGCGCAATTCGAAGACCCCATTGTGGCTTATCCGGCCCACTGGGCCCCCAACGACCTGATCTTCTACGACGGCACGCAGTTTCCCGAACGCTACCGCGGCGGCGCCTTTATTGCCTTTCACGGCTCCTGGAACCGCGCGCCGCTCCCGCAGGCCGGCTATAACGTGGTCTTCCAGCCCATGAATGCGGATGGCACGCCGGCCGGCGACTGGGAGGTGTTCGCCGATGGTTTTGCCGGCACCGACCCGATTCGAAGCACGGGCGATGCAAAGCACCGGCCGATGGGACTGGCCATAGGCCCCGATGGTTCGCTTTACATCTCCGATTCGGTCCGCGGCCGCATCTGGCGCGTGATTTACCGGGGGCGTTAAGCTACCGAGACGGACTCGGAAGCCGGTGCCGACAACGCCGGCAGCGTGATGCGTACCGTTGTGCCTTGGCCGGGCTCGGAGGTGATCTCCAGCTTGCCCTGATGCAGCGCTACGATGCGGGCTACAAGGGCCAGCCCCAGCCCGTGGCCTTCGATACCGGGCGCCGTCTGTGGTGCCCGGTAGAATCGTTCGGTAACATGCGGCAGCGCTTCTCGGGGAATGCCCATGCCTGTGTCGTGGACTTCGAAGACCACATGTGCGTCTGTTTGGCGTACCGCCACGTTGATTTGCCCCTGTACGGTATATTTGACGGCATTGTCCAGCACGTTACGGACGAGCTCCTGAAGAAGCGTCTCGACGCCGTAGAGCCGGACTTCCGGTGCCAGCGATGTGGTGAGTACGACACCGCGCGCGTTGGCGCGGGCGGCAAAAAGCTCCTGCTCGCGGGCGATCAGTTCGGAGAGCTTCACCGGAGCGAACGGAAAGGCTCCGTCGGGCTGGTCCAACCGGCTCAATAAAAGCAGATGCTGCACCAGCGTGGTCATTTGCCTGGTCTGGTCGAGGATCTGGCGTAGCGTGGTACGGTAGCTATCCACTGAGCGCGGACGTCGCAGGGCCAGTTCCGCCCGACCGTGAAGAAGGGCCAGCGGGGTTTTGAGCTCATGGGCTGCATTGGCCGTAAAACGCCGGAGTTCTTCAAAGGCCTGATGCAGGCGACGGAGCAGCTCGTTCAACGTAGCCAGCAACTGGGCGGTCTCCTGGTCCAGGGGAGCTGTCAGTCGGATGGGCTCGTGAAGGCGTTCGGGAGAAAGTGCAGCGGTCGCCCGGGTCAGTTCATGCAGAGGCCGCAAGACACGTCGACCACTGGCGACCAACGAGATCAGGATCAATCCCGAAAGCAGCGTCCAGCTTAAGACAATACCGATGGCTACTTGGTAATAAAGCGCCACAAAGCCCGGCTCAAGGCGAGCTAACTGGATGGCTCCCAGATAGCGTCCGGTCGCATCGTGCAGCGGAAAAACCAGATAGTAGAGGCGATGTGTGCCGACGCGGAAGGTCTGCAGCGGCTGCCAGAACGGTTCGTGCGTTGTCGGGGCATGCAGAAGCACCTCAGGATAGCGATCAGAAAGTAACCGGATGTTTGCCGACTGGCGGATCAGGCGTCCTTCGGCATCGAAGACCTGTAAAAAATAGGGGTCCACATGCCGTTCTAGGAGTCGATGATGCGGTTCATCCCAGTAATAGGCTTCGACGGCCAGGTGCCCGTCACGGACAATGCGATTGGCTACCAGCCGAACTTCATTGCGTAGCGGGAGCCGTGCCATTTCATTAATCCATCCATAAGCCGCCACCCAGCTCAGCAGTCCCAAGAAAGCCAGAGCGGCGATCAACGTGCCCCCGCTCTGCAAGAGCAACTTTCGGAGGAAAGAAGGATAGCGGGAGGATGCTTGCATGTTTTATCCGTCAGCCGGTTCGTAGCGATAACCGATACCCCGAACTGTTGCGATGCGGCCCGGGTAGCCTGCTTCCTGTAATTTGCGACGCAGATAGCTGATATAAACCTCAAGGAGGCTCGTGCCGTGGTCGAAATCGTGGCCCCATACTGCGCGGTAGAGTTGCAACCGCGAGATTGCCTGATGGGGGTGTTGCATAAGATAAGCCAGCAGATCGAATTCGCGAGGGGAAAGGGAAAGCGTGCAAGCGCCACAGGTGGCCGTGCGGGCATTGAGATCGAGCATGAGAGGGCCGTCGCGTAGCAGGTGGCGTGTCAGCTGGCGTCTGCTTCGGCGCAGCAACGCTTCGATCCGCGCCAGCAACTCTTCAAAGGCAAACGGTTTGGGCAGGTAGTCATCGGCGCCAGCCCGTAACCCGCGCACGCGATCCTCGACGCCATCGAGGGCCGTTAATATCAGGATTGGAAGGTCCGGCCAGCGCTGGCGCACCTGGCGACACACTTCCACGCCATCCATACCCGGCAGGCGCACGTCCAGTACCAGCAACCCCGGCTGCAGATGTTCCAGCCGCGCCAGCGCTTCTTCACCGGTGAGCACCCATTCGACCACATAGCCCTCTTCCTCCAGCCCCTGGCGCAGCAGGGCTGCCATCGCCACTTCATCTTCAACCAGCAGAATTGGAGAAGACATCGCGCCTGTCTGTTTTTCAACACTTATACGCTGCGACGCATTCCCGGACGCTGGTCGGCCAGACTTTTAAGGAAAAGCTCAGCAGTTTTTAAGCTTTTTCTAAGAACTGCAGCGAGCATTCGGGCGATTGTGCAGGCAGGAGTTTCTGGATGTGATCACGATACCGATGCGCCGCATTACGCTGACGATTCTGGTGCTGCTGAGCCTGAGTGCCTGTCGGAAGGTGCCCATTGAAACGTTGCTCCCCGAGGCAATTGGCGTCCCCCCTTCACTGCAGACAACTTTCGAAGCATCTGGCTTGCGGATCGTGCGTCTGGATTCGGCTCAGCAACACCGGCTGCAGGTGCAGGTCGCACCGGTCCGTTATCAGCACGCCATGTATACTGTAAGTATTCCCGGCGAAGTCTATCCGGCACCGGGCCTGATGGCCCAGGTGTCGACGCCGATTGATGGCCGGATAGCCCGGCTGTACGTCTATGAAGGTCAGCGCGTGCGACGCGGTCAGGTATTGCTGGAACTGGAAAGTCTTTCGTTTGCCGAACTGGTTTCGGCCTTTTTGCAGGCGCAGGCCGAGGAAGCCTACCTGGAGCGGCAGGTAGCCCGGCTCCGGCAACTGGTGGCCGAACAGCTGACACCCCGGAGTACGCTCGACCAGACCGAAGCCGCCTACCGACGTGCCCAGGCGCGTCGCCAGGCGGCCGAAGTGCGGCTGCGAGCGCTTGGCATCACGCCGGAAACTGCTCAGCAGCGTTGGGGACGTCCTCTGCTTCCTCTGCGGGCGCCCATCGATGGTTACGTGGACCAGCATCAGGTGGAGTTAGGGCAGGCCGTCAGCGCCCATCAGCCGCTAATGGCCGTGGTCGATCCATCGCGGGTGCACATCCGGGGCTTTCTGGCACCCGACGACGCACTGGGCTTGCAACCCGGCGATTCTGTTACGCTGGTGCTTCGGATGCCCGATTCACTGACGCTCAATGCGCGGGTCTACACGATCAATCCGGCACTCGATCCAGAAAGCCGTGCCGTGGTGGTCAACATCCTGGCCGATACCCATCAGGGCTGGCCGCGACCCGGACAGAACGTCCGGCTATGGATCCGGCTGCGTACGCCCCGCCCAGTCTATGTCGTGCCCCTTGCAGCGCTGACCTACGATGGCCGGCAGGCCATTGTTTTTGTGCAACAGGCACCTGGCACGTATGAAGTGCGGCCTGTGACCGTCTGGCGCACCGACGTTACCCAGGCGTTCCTGCTTGATGGTATCCGCGAAGGCGAGCGTGTGGCCGTCCATCCGGTCTTCAGCCTGAAGGCCCTGATGCGCTATGCGGAATTTGCCGAAGAATAAGCCATGCTGCACCGTCTGATTGATTTCAGCGTCCGGCAACGCTTTATAGCGCTGAGTCTGGTGGCCCTGATGGCCTTCGGCGGGATCATGGCACTTCAGCGCATTCCGATCAACTCACTTCCAGATGTCACGCCCGTTCAGGTGCTGGTTATTACCAAAGCCGGTCGCTATTCACCTTATGACGTCGAGCAGCTCATCAGCTTCCCGATCGAGACGGCCATGACAGGGCTGCCGCGCGTCAGAGAAGTACGCTCGATCAGCCAGTTTGGCCTGTCGGCTGTCACGGTTGAGTTTGAAGAAGGCACCGACATCTACTTTGCCCGTCAGCTCGTTGCCCAGCGCCTGCAGGACGTGCGCGATCAACTCCCTCCTGACGTTTCGCCGCCCCGACTGGGGCCTATCTCCACGGCGCTCGGCGAGATCTACCAGTATGTTGTGCGTGGCGATGGCTATTCACTCACCGAACTGCGCGAAATTCAGGACTGGATCATCGCGCCCCAGCTCCGTGCAATACCTGGCGTGACTGAAGTCAACAGCTTTGGCGGGTTCGTCAAACAGTACGAGGTGATCGTCGATCCGGAGCAGCTCCAGGCATTGCGGCTAAACCTGCGCGACATCATCGAAGCCATCGAACGCAACAACAGCGTCTCGGGCGGCAATTACCTGGAGCACAACCAGGAACAGTACATCATTCGCGGGTTCGGACAGATTCGCACCATGAATGATCTGGGACGCATCATCGTGGCACGTCGGGGCGAGCGTCCCATCTATCTGCGCGACATGGCTACCGTGCGACTGGGGCATCAGATCCGACAGGGCGCTGTTACCCAGGATGGAAACGGTGAAGTTGTTACCGGCATCGTCATGATGCTGCGGGGCGAAAACGGCCGCGAAGTTATCCGTCGCATTGAGGAGAAAATTGAGGAAATCAATCCACGTCTGCCACCTGGCGTCCGTATTGAGAAATTTTATGACCAGTCGGATCTAATCGAGCGCACCACAGCCACGATCCGGGAAAACCTGCTGGAAGGAGGCTTTCTGGTGATTGCTGTGCTGCTTGTGTTGCTGGGCGAGATCAAAGGTGCGTTGATCGTGGCCTCGGTCATTCCGCTTTCCATGCTGTTTGCCTTTATCGGAATGCGGGCTTTCGGGCTGGCAGCCAATCTGATGAGCCTGGGCGCCATTGACTTCGGAATGATCGTCGATGGCTCGGTCGTGATGGTCGAGCATATGGTGCATCGGCTTGAGACAGACCGAAGCAGCCGTGGTCGACTGGCTCTGTTGCGTCGAGCCGCGCACGAAGTCGTCCGTCCCATCTTTTTCGGCGTGCTCATCATCCTGATGGTGTATGTGCCGATTGCCACCTTTCGGGGGATGGAAGGCATTCTTTACCGACCGATGGCGATTACAGTGGCGTCGGCCGTGTTTGGATCGCTGCTATTGGCACTGGTGTACGTGCCGGCCATGACCACGCTGGTCTTCCGCCGGGGTGTTCGGGTACGTCGGAACTATCTGATGGACTGGCTGCGGCCGCGTTATCGGCGCTTTCTGGAGAAAAGCCTGGAACGGCGCAAGACGACCCTGGCTGTCGCGCTGCTGGTGTTCGGGGCGGCGCTGGCGCTCCTGCCGCTTCTGGGCACAGAGTTTCTGCCGGAACTGGACGAAGGATCGATTCTGATCGAAGAAGTGCGCATGCCAAGCGTCACGCTCGAGACCTCGGTAGAAAACGCCAACTGGCTGGCCGGCCAACTCATCCGGCACATCCCGGAAATTCTGACCGTCGTGCCCAAAACAGGCCGTAGCGATCTGGCCAACGACTGGATGGGCGTGCATCAGACCGATGTGTGGATCATGCTGAAGCCACGCGATCAGTGGCGGCCGGGTATGACCAAAGAGAAAATTATCGAGCAGATTCGGCCCTTTCTTGAAACCGAACCCGGTCTGGCCTACAACTTTACCCAGCCCATTGCGATGCGTGTCGATGAGCTTACCTCGGGAGTCAAAAGCGACCTCGCCGTTAAGCTCTATGGCGAAAACCTGGACACGCTGGCGGCTGTGGCTGCGCGCATCGCTCGCCTTTTGCCCGAGTTGCCTGGCACCGACAATTTTTACGTGGAAAAATTCACCGGTCAGCCCTATCTGAATATTGAAATCGATCGCGAAGCCATTGCCGCCTTCGGGTTGAACGTTGAGGATGTGCAACAGGTGATCGAAGCCGGACTGGGCGGGGCACCGGCCGGGCAGGTCTTTGAAGGACAGCGGCGGTTTGATATTGTCGTTCGCTTTCCCGAAGCGTACCGGAATAATTTCGAGGCGATTATGGAAGCGCCAGTCGCATTGCCGGCAGGCGGCACCATTCCGCTGCGACATGTGGCGCACATTCGGGCCGAAGAAGGACCCCGAGAAATTGCCCGTGAAAACGGCTGGCGTCGCCTTGTGGTAGGTATCAATATCAAGGACATAGACATCGGTACTTATGTGTCGCATTTGCAGCGGGCCATTGAGACGCGGGTCAAACTACCGCCCGGTGTCTTTCTGGAGTATGGCGGGGCCTTCGAAAATCAGCAACGGGCCATGCGCCATCTGTATGTGGCGGTTCCGCTGGCGTTGCTTCTCATCATCGGGTTGCTTTATCTGATGTTTGGTCAGATGCGCTATCCGCTGATGATTCTCTCGGTGTTGCCGCTGGCAATGGCCGGGGGAGTGTTTGCGCTCTGGCTGCGCGGCATGTACCTGTCGATTTCGGCAGCCGTCGGTTTCATTGCGCTCTTTGGCGTGGCCGTGCTCAATGGGGTAGTACTGATCGCCCACCTGAATGCGCTTCGGCGGCAGGGGATGCGTGTGCGCGAAGCGGTGTTGCAGGGCGCCACGGACCGCCTGCGACCGGTGCTGATGACCGCGCTTGTGGCCAGTCTGGGCTTTGTGCCGATGGCCTTCAACACAGGACCGGGCTCCGAAGTGCAGCGTCCGCTGGCCACGGTGGTGATCGGGGGACTCCTGACGGCCACACTACTCACACTGCGCGTGTTGCCCACCATCTACGATTGGTTCGAGCGTGATGATCGGCCGCCACGCGGCCCCGAGCCGGAATGGGAGGAGGATAAACAACGGACAGTGCCTGTGGCGGGTGCAAACGCTCGGACGTAACCGGAGAGATTATGCTGGCCTTGCTGTTATTAGGATTGAGTTTGCTGTTGGCCAAGTCCGGGACCACCTCTACTCCGGATACGCTGGGGATTCGCGATGCACTGACGCTGGCGCTGAGCCATCACCCACAACTGCAGGCGTTGCGCGCCCAACAGGAAACCCTGCGTGGCCGTCGGCTTCAGGCCTTCGGGATCGAAAGCCCTCAGCTCTACTTTTTGCGCGAAGGCATCGGCAGGGGACAGGCATTCGCCGAACAACGCTGGACCCTGACTGAGCGCATCGATTTTCCACTGGTGACCTATTACCGCCTGCAGGCCAACGGCCTGGAGTTTCGGGCACTGACGGCCGAGCTGGAAGCCGCGGCCGTTCGTCTCCGAACCGAAGTGAAACGAGCCTATACCGATGTACTCTATACACAGGAGCTGGTGCATCTGCGACAAGAAGAGGTTGCCCTGCTCGAACAGCTCCGGGAGGCAGCGCGTGCCCGCATGGCGGCCGGACTGGCTACCGGCCTGGAGGTGACGCGCACCGAAATTCAACTGGCCGACGCCCGATCACGGCTGGAGACGGCTCGTCGTGACTTTTTGCAGGCACGCTACGTGCTGTTTCGAGCAATCGGGCTCGATCCCGAAGCCCAGCGCTACGACCTCGTCTTTCCGGATACGCTGACGTACGTGGCCGTTGAGATTCCTCAGGAAGCCGTACTGGAACGGCTCGACCAATTGCCCGAGCTGCATGGCCTACAGGCCCGGCTCCAGGCCGCCCGTGCCATCGTTCGGCAGGCGCGTGTGTCGTTGCTGCCACAGCTCCAACTGGATATCTACCCCCAGGATTACGGGAATGGCTACCGGTTTATTGGATTCCAGCTCGGAATTTCGCTTCCGCTGGGATTTCTGCCAGGATACCGGGGACGCGTGCGCGAAGCCCGCGCCCTTTACGAAACACGTCGGTGGGAGCTGGAAGACCTGCGCCTTCAGCTCAAGCAGCAGGCCGAGCAGGCCTGGCATGGCTATCAAACGGCCCGCATTGTCGTGGAACATTACGCCCGCCAGATCCGCGATCGCTCACGCGCATTGTTGCGCCGGCTGCAACGCGGATATCGACTGGGTGAAATCAGTCTGATCGAATTGCTCGACGCGCAACGTCTTGTCCTGGAAAGCGAGCAGCGCTACTATGAAGCGCTTCGGGACTATTACCACCAATTGATTGAACTGGAGCGGTTTCTGGGACGTGAACTAACCTTCATCAATCCCTGACGGCGATGAACGCTGCACACCTGCACCTGCTGACTAACCACCTGCCGCTGTTTGCGGTGCTGCTGGGGCTACTGGTCGGGCTCTACGGCGCCTGGCGGCGCGAGGAAAGCGTCGTGCGTGTGGCGCTGATGCTATTCGTGCTGGCCGCGCTGGGGGCTACGGTGGCCTATTTCTCCGGAGAGGCCGCCGAAGAGCTGGTTGAAACGCTCGGACGCTCCGAAGCGGCCCTGGAAGCGCATGAGGAAAGCGGGTCGCTGGCTGCCTATCTCACCATAGCGCTCGGAGTACTTTCGCTCGGCACACTGGTGCGGCGTGGCCCTGTGGCCCCGGCCTGGCGCACGGCGCTCTTTGTGCTGGCATTGATCGTGCTGGGGGTTGTGGGCTACGCAGCCAACCGGGGTGGTCGCATCAGCCATCCGGAAATCACCGGTGCCACGCTGGAGGAAACGACGCGCTCCCCGGTGCCCGGACCGGAAGCGGCCGAAGAAGCTGAGGAAGGGCACGAAGACTGAGCGAACGTGCTCACCCCTCCCGAAGCCAGCGCAGGTAGGCGGCTTCCAGGGTCTCGGCGGCGGGCAGGTGGTCGCGGCAGTCGGCGACGGACCCGGCAAAGCGCACGCGTCCCCGGTGCAGCACGACCAGGTGATCGCAGAGGCGTTCGAGTTTGTCGAGGCAGTGGGAGCTGATCAGGAGCGTGGCACCTTCGCGGTGGCGCGCCTGGAGCAATGTGATGGCCGCTTCAATCGCCTGTGCATCCATGGCTTCGAAGGGTTCGTCGAGCACGAGCAGCCGCGGCCGGTGCAGCAGCGCCAGCAGGAAGGCGAGCTGGCGGCGCATGCCGTGCGAATAGGTTTCGATCCAGCGATCGAGTGCCGTGGCGACTTCGAAAGGCGCCACCAGTGCTTCGATCGTGACCGTCGCCTGTTCCGGGGACAGGCCGTAGAGCCGGGCAGCCAGTTCGAGCTGTTCGCGACCGGTGAGCCGCTCCATCAGCGCCAGATCTTCCAGCATGAAGCCTACCTGTCGCTTGTAGGCGTGCCTTCCCCACCGGAGCGGTTCGCCCAGCACCGAGATCCGGCCCACATCGGGTTTCAGCACGTTGGCTAGGATGCGGATCAGCGTGCTTTTGCCGGCGCCGTTGGGTCCCAGCAGACCACAGCATGCCCCCTCGGGCACCTGAAAGGTCACATCCTGCAGGGCCTGCACGGTGCCTTTCCGGCTGCGGAAGCGTCTGGAGCAGCCCTGAACTTCCAGTGCGATCATGCTCATGGGTGTTCAACAGGCAGTTCCATCTGATCCAGCGCGCGGGCTGATCGGGTAAACATCTGACGGCCGTAGTGTCGGCAGAGCACCAGCAGCAACGGGGCAAGCAGGGGTTGCAGGTAGCTCAGCAGCGCAAGGCCCAGCGCAAGCAACTGCGCACCGCCCCCGATGAAGCCCGTAACCATCGGCGTCTGTCTCAACCAGCGACGAACGACGGGATAAACGGCCAGCCCGATCACAGGAGCGGCGGCGAGCGCGATGAGTGCCAGGGCTGCAAGCCGGAGCAGATCGACGTGCCAGGATGCCGGATGCAGTGCCGTCCAGCACGCCGGCACGGCCAGTGCCAGCAGCCCCTGCTGATGCAACAGCACCCGACTTTTACGGCGAAGCACTTCGGCCAGGTCGACGCCCCAGAGCCGGTAGCAGAGCCACTCCCGATCGTCGACGAACCATTCGAAAAACGGCGCAATTAGCATCATGCCGCTTCCGATGGCATACAGCAGCCGGAGTGTGCCGTGCGCTTCCGGCGCGTAGTGCCCGAGCTTTCGAAGCAGCAGCACCATCAGGGCCACGGCCAGGAAAGCAGCCCACCGGTACCGATGGCGGTGGTGCAGGCGAAACAGCAGGCGGTGCACCGAATGCATGGCTCATCCCCGACTGGCCCACCAGCCGATCAGCAGCGCGGCGGCCGTGTGTCCCAGCAGCCACAGCGTCGGCGCAAGCGCAGGCGCCCCGTTCAGCATGGCCGCCATGGCTTCGCCATAAGGTCCCAGCAACGGCACGTAACGCGACAGCGAGAACAGCCAAACCACGAACGTCCGAACCGTCGGGATCAGGTTGGCCGCGATGTTCGGCAGCACAAGCAGCCAGAACATGACAGGGATGAGTGCAACCAGCTCGCGACGTCCCTGAAGACGGGGACTCCATCGGTACCATGCAGCAAAAAGCAACGCCAGAAAGCCCGCCACCGCCGGTAGCGTCAGTCCCACCGCGGCCAGTGCTTGCATCGGCGGGAAGAATGCCAGGAATCCGATGGCCAGCCCCAGCAGATAGAGGCCGGAGAGCATCAGCAAGCCGGGCTCCAGGGCAAAAAAGGCCAGCGCATGAGCCGACATGCGGGGCGAGCGAAACAGCACGTTCGGGTGCCAGTCGGTTCGCCGTGAAAGCCGCACCACAGGATATAAGAGCAGCAGGAAACCGTACAGCAGAATGGAAAACGTGTAGGTGGCCGCATTGCCGGCGTTCTGAGGGTTCAGGTGCTGAAACAGCGGCAGCATGAAGCCCAGCAGCCAGTAAACGATCCCCAGCGACGCGACAAGCGCCCAGAACCCCAGCAGCGACCACCCTCGACCGATCAGCCGGTAGTTGAGCCGAAGCCAATCGCCCGCCCGAAATGTGCCGCGCGCAGTCGACATGGCCGAAAAATGAGAACAATTTGACGCCAAAATATAAACCGCTGTTGGTGACCATGCTACAGGGCTGAATTGAATTCGGATCGCCTCTAAATTACACAAATTCAGCATCTCTCTGCCTGAGTGCGCGTTAAGGTGCGGAGTGGAGCGATATTTGAGTCGATCTGTTACGAACAGACGTCCGGTTCTCACGCGGTGAAGCGAAACGGTATACCTACGCCAGGTTCGATGGAAGCTCAGGAGAAAGCCTGTGCGGAGCTGGTCGAGCAGTCGGCGGCCGGAGCGGACGGGCTGGTGCAGGTGGAGGTGGATCCGGCTTCGGGGCGGCTGACGCTCACCTACGATCGGGCGCGGCTCTCGGCGGCCGAAGCCGAGCAACTGGCGCGGCGTCTGGCGGCGGCCTTCGAGGCGCGTCCGGCCCACTGCACGCTGCACGTGCAGGGGCAGGGCGGACGCAGCTGCGAAACGTGCGCGCTGGCGCTGGAGCGTCGGTTGCAGGCGTTGCCGGGCGTGCGGCAGGCGCACGTGTCGTTTCGGGGCGGCGTGCTCCATGTCGTTTACGACGCTGCGCAGACCTCACCGGAGGAGCTGGCCCGCGTAGTCGAACGCTTCGGCGTGCGCACGCTGCCCCCGACGCCGGAGATTTCCTGGCGTCTCTGGCTTGAGGGCACGCGGCGCGAGGCGCTGTTCGTGGCGCTGACGCTTGTCGGACTCATCACGGGCTGGCTGGCCGGACGGCTGGGGGTGCCGCTCGTGGCAGTCGTGGCCTATGGCGTGGCGTATGTGTTCGGTGGCTGGGACGGCCTGCGTAACGGCCTTGAGGCGCTCCGACACCGGACGGTCGATGTGGACCTGCTCATGGTGCTGGCCGCGCTCGGCGCGCTCGTGATCGGGGCGCCGGCCGAAGGCGCCACGCTGCTTTTCCTGTTTTCACTTTCCAACCTGCTTCAGCATTATGCGATCGGCCGGTCGCGCCGGGCCATTCAGGCGCTCATGGAGCTGCGGCCCGATCGGGCGCGTGTGTTGCGTGAGGGGCAGGAAGTCGAAGTGCCCGTCGAAGAGGTCCGGGTGGGTGAGGTCTTCGTGCTGCGACCGGGCGACCGCGTGCCGCTTGATGGGGAGATCGTTCGGGGCGAAAGTGCCCTGGACGAATCGTCCATCACGGGCGAGTCGATGCCCGTCGATAAAGGGCCGGGTCAGGAGGTGTTTGCCGGTACGATCAACACGACGGGCAGTCTGGAGGTGCGCGTGACACGCCCCGCTTCGGCTTCGACGCTGGCCCGCATGATCGAGCTGGTCGAGCAGGCCCAGAGCGAAAAGGCCGTCACGCAGCGGCTCATCGATCGGCTCGAGCAGCCCTACGCGCTGGGCGTGCTGGCGATGACGGCGCTGGCTATTATGATTCCGGTGGCCTTTCTGAATGAGCCGTTCGCAAAAGCTTTCTACCGAGCCATGACGCTCATGGTGGCCGCCTCGCCCTGCGCTGTGGTGATTTCGACGCCGGCCGCCGTGCTTTCGGCGATTGCAGCCGGGGCACGCCGGGGCGTGCTCTTCAAGGGCGGCGTCTATGTGGAGGCGCTGGCGCGGGTGCGGGCGATCGCCTTCGACAAGACCGGCACGCTCACCGAGGGACGCACGCGCCTGGTGCAGGTGGGCGTGCGACCCGGTGCCGGTCTTTCCGAAGACGAGCTGCTGCGGCTGGTCGCGGCCGTGCAGCAGCGTTCGGAGCACCATCTGGCGCGGGCCACCGTGGCGGCGGCCCGTGCGCGGGGACTGACGATTCCAGAGGCCGAGGGCTTCCAGGCCGTGGTGGGTAAGGGTGTCCGGGCCATGGTCGAGGGCGCTACCGTGCACGTGGGCAACCTGCGCTACTTCGAAGCAGGCACGTGGCAGGCAGCCGATGGATTCGACGAAGGTCGAGCCATCATTGAGGAGCAGGCGCGGCAGGGCCGAACGGCCGTGCTGGTAGCCCGTGAGCGCGACGGACGACGCGAGGTGCTGGGCTGGCTGGCCTTCGCCGATCGGCTGCGGCCGGGGGCCGCCGAGGCGATTCGCCGGCTGCACGAACTGGGCGTTGCGCACGTGGCGCTGCTGACCGGCGACAACCGGCATGTGGCCGAAGCGATCGGACGGGAAGCCGGCGTCGATGCGGTGCACGCCGAGCTGCTGCCGGCCCAGAAGGTGGCGCACGTGAAGGCGCTGGTCGATCGCTACGGCGCGGCGGCCATGGTGGGCGACGGCGTGAACGATGCGCCCGCGCTGGCGGCGGCCACCGTCGGGATCGCCATGGGCGGCGCCGGCACCGATGTGGCGCTGGAAACGGCCGACGTCGTGCTCATGCGCGACGACCTCGCAGAGCTGCCCTATGTGCTGGCGCTCAGCCGGGCCACGCGCCGCACATTGATGGTGAATTTCGCGATCGCCTTTGGCATGATGGGCCTGATGATCGGAGCGGTTCTGCTGCAGGGCCTGCCGCTGCCGCTGGCCGTGGTCGGCCACGAGGGCTCCACCGTGCTCGTCTCGCTCAACGGTCTGCGGCTGCAGAGCTTCCGGAAAGCGTGATCAGCGATAGCCGATTTCCGGGCTCAACGGCACTTTGCTGGGCATAAACGTGCCGCTTCCGCGTCCGATCAGGCGTTCCCGTTCGTCGAAAAGCGCGCCTTCTGCCACCAGCAGTCGGGGCGATTCGTGCACCAGACGCCCGACCGCCCGGATGACACCGGAGCTGACCGGACGCAGAAAGTAGATCGTAAAGCTGACCGTTACCACAAAAAAGCGATCTTCCACCGATTGCGCGGCAAAGAAGGTCACGTCGTCCAATGCTTTGAAATAAACAACACCGTGGGCGGCGCCGGCCGCGTGAAAGAATTCGGGGCGCACGGTCAGCGTCAGCGTGGCCTGGCGCTCCGACACGTGCAGCTCAGGCTGAAAGTAGTCGTTGATGGGCGCCTGATGGTACAGGCGCTCCAGCTTCCGGTAGTGTTCGGCGTCCATATATCTGCCAGCGCTCTGTAATAGGCTCAACGGAAAAGAAATGACTCCGGGTAATAAGAAGCAAAAAGCGCAGGAAAAAACAGCGGTGGCTGGCTGAACGTGGCCGGAGGAAGGCTAACGTTGTCCGGGATTCGAAGAGTGTGGCAGGGCGATGGCGTACAGGTACCAGGCCGCATGGGGTAGCCACTGCTCGGTCCACCGCCAGTCGGTATCCTGGCCCGTGACGGCGTAGCCCAGATTGTAGGCGATGCCGCCCAGTCCTTCTAGGCCGCCTGTGATGCCGTTGCTGATGCCGCCCGGGGCGTTCGTGTAGGCGTAGCTGTTGAAGAACAGGTATTCCGGATTGTTGCGGCCCACGCCCTTGAGCATGCACACGTCGTACGGATTGCGGCCGAGTATCCAGTGCAACTGGTCCCAGGCGAACTGTTGGAGCGCCTGGTAAAAAGCCGTGTCGGTGGCAAAATAGGGGGCGGCCATGCGTGCGGCGGCCGCCAGCGAGGCCAGTCGGGCATTTTCGCCCTGCCACCAGGGCGCCGCTTCCGTGTTGTGCGGGAAGAAAAAGGCGCTGTAACGGCGGCCGGTGGTGTCCTGCACAAGCTGACGGGCATAGCCGAAGGGATTGACGACCTCACGGGTGATTGCCAGTTCGAAGTGCAGCGCGCGCCGGACCACTTCCAGCACGGCCGTACGCCGGCTCGAATCGGTCACGGTTAGATAGTTGAGCAGGCTGACCAGGGGCAGCCCGGCATCAGATGGATGAAAGAACGGCCGGTCGGTGTCGTCGGCCCGCCAGTAATCCCGATAGGATTTCCATGTCGTGAGGCGTGCCATCAGGCGGTCGGCCCGGCGGTCGGCAGCCTCCCGATAGCGCGGGTTGCCGGTGGCCCGGTACAGTTCGGTGGCGGCCAGCAGGGCGCTGTAATCGTCGAGGATGTTTTCGCGGCCGTCGTTGGTGAGCTGGCGGTTGTGTCGCTCCAGAAAGGCAAAGGCCGCCTCGGCCGTCTGCAGGTAGGTGGCCTGGTCGAAGTCGCCATGCACGGGCAACATACTGGCCCGGGCCAACGCGGCAATGGCCAGGCCGCCGCCGGCGCGAAAGCTGACGTCGTAGAGGGCGATCACGTCGTTTACGGCCAGCACCTGCTCCTGCTTGGTGCGGGTGGCCGGATCGGCCAGCGCATAGGCCGCCCGCGTGGCGGCAATCACCCGGTCTTCCGGGCGTTTCTCCGGGCCGGGTGCCGCCACCGACCGGAAGAACGAGCCGTACGGATCCCGCATGCGCACCAGAAAGTCGGCGCCGTAGAGGGCCTCATCGAGTGCTCGGATGCGGTACTGATGGAAATCGGGATCGTTACGTTCGGTGAGCAGCCGGTACGTTTCCAGCAGAACCCAGACGACCAGCGGCGTCTGCTGGGGATTGAAATAGGTGGAAAAGGACAGGTGCGAGAGGTGCTTGCCGTAGTCGCCGGTCGCATCGTACCAGCCCCCGTGCACGTCCACGCAGCCCTTGCGGAGGCCTCCCTCGAAAGGCAGGCACCGATCGGCCCGGTCGTAGCGCCCCGAGCTGCGCTGGCTTTTGAAGTAAAAGAGCACGTCCGAGAGGGTCCGGCGCTCCAGCAGGTTTTCGCGCAGTTCGAAGGGGAAGGAGGTCACCGGACCCAGATTCGTTTCGCACTGCAGCCGGTAAAAACCCGGCTCATTCACGGCAGCGAAGTTGATGCGCCAGAAATGCCAGGCCGGCCAGTCGGCCACGCGCCCGAGCGGCTCCGGCATGAGGGAGGCCACCGGCTCGTGGGCATTTTCCCGATAGAGCGCACAGGTGGTCGGTTGCAGCGTGGCCGGTCCCTGTAGCAGCGCCTGTTTGGGGCCGTGGACATCGTAGCCCACGTGGTTGGTCAGGATACGCGGTGTGAAAGTGGTGTCGGATACAAGACTGAAAACCAGAAGTAGCAGAAGCATCATGGTCCGTCTGGATCTGGTCGATTGACCGTATAGAATAGCGGTAGCTCAGGAGGGGACGCAATGCGTGCTGGAGGTGGGAGCGGTCTCAATTTTAGCCCGTGGTTTCGTGGTCGAGCTGGCGAAAGGATGTGCGGGGGCTCAGTTCCGGCGCGATGCCGTTTGCTCAGAGCCCGGTGCGTCGTTCGGGTCGTGGGCGTGAAGATCGGGCACGTAGCGGTGGACCAGAGCGATGAAGTCACGGAGTTGCCTGCTTATCCAGGTGCTGTCGCGGCCCAGCTCGGCGGCAAGGCGGCGGGCCACGGCCAG
>WFPM01000197.1 GCA_015487635.1 Rhodothermus sp. | reverse complement strand
GCCGGCCCCGGAAGAGACGAATGCAGTGTGCCGGCGAGGAAACGCAGCCAGTGCGTATCCGACCGCTGTTTCCCCCGGCTTATCCGTCCGCGGTTGCGCGTGCCGCAAAAACCATTTTTCGGATGACTTCTCACCATGAACCGCCCGCGCCGCCGCCGTTAAAACGGCCTCCACCGAATCTGATTGATCGGGTTCTGGAAGTGCGTCCCGCCGAAGTGCGCTTTTTCCTGCTGTCAATGACTTCGGCCTGCTTCTGAATGGGCTCGCCATACTTGAACATCAGATACCCCAGAAGCCCCACAAGCACGATCGGAAACGCAAGTACCAGTAGCACACGTTCGGTAACCGTAGCAATCCATCGAACGGTCCGTTCCCCTCGGGGGGCCACTGCATAGCCCAGCACACTCATGGCAGCGCCCGCTCCGATCGCAAGGATGCCCGTCCACAGGCTACCCGTAACCCATCCCATGATTCCCCCCCAGATCCCCAGGAGCCCTCCGACCTCCAGCACCGTTTCTCTCCATTTTTTACGGGCTTCCCGGTCAAGACGCACAAGGCCGCCCTGGCTAAATACGTATCCATACACAACCCCGCTCAGTCCGAACATCAACAACCACCAGAGCAGACGCTTTCCGCTCGCGGATGCTTCAGGCTGCGACAGGTTCGGTTCTTCTGCTCGCGCCTTCCGGATACCTTCCGCTACGCGTTCAATCAGAAAAGTAAGCCCTCCATCATAGTCGTTCTTCCGGAAATAATCCGCAATTGTTTGCCGGACAAGCTGCTTCACATAAGAATCTGTGAGGACGCCCTGCACGCCTCTTCCCGGGGCGACAAATAACGCTCCGTTTCGTTCTGGCCCCTTGGGCACCAGCACAATTACTACCCCATCATCCAGGGATGGATTTCCCACGCCCCATCGGTGCCCCAGTTCATTGGCATACATCGCGAGGTCCAGACCACAGAGGGTGTCGGCCACCACGACCACAATCTGAATGGCCTGCTCTTCGTAGAGTTGATAGAGGTACTCCGCGGTATTATTGAGGTCCAGTTGTCCGGTCAGATCGTAGACAAGCTGATCAGTCGGTTCGGGGAGGCACTCCCTTCCATAACCGGGGAAAGTCCAGAAGCTCAGTAATATCCCTATTTCAATAAGTGCTCGCTTCATCAGGCAGTTCATTTATATCATCAGGACGGGGCGGAAAATACCGGGCAAACACTTGACCCATGTGCGCTATCGTGTTGCAAAGTGCAGGGACCAGGGGATCCTTTTGCAGAAACGCACGCATCTGGGCGGCCAGTTGGTGCCAGAAGTCGCATGTCACCTGCCGGTGTATGCCTTCATCGCCAAGGATCGCAAAACGTCGGCTTTTGCGGGCCACGTAAATCAGCACCCCATTACGCTGCGCCGTCTGGGTCATACCCAGCCGCTCGAAATAGCTCTTGGCCCGTTCATATGGGTCCCCTTTGCAGCGCTGTTCCACCACCACCCGTATTTCCACTGAGGTAAGGCGCTCAGCCGCCTCAATGGCCTCTACAAGCCGACGACGCTCTTCGTTTGAAAGCACCTGTCGCCTCGGCCAGTTCATCAGAATTCTACGGTTGGTGACTGCCGGGCTGCTGCCGATGCATCAAAATAGAGGTAAGGTTCAAACCCCCAGAGCCGGGCAATCAGCTGATTAAAAAAACGACGGGCATATGTGTTATAGGCCTGTACCGCCTCGTTATAGCGATTACGTGCAAAAGCAATGCGATTTTCCGTACCTTCTAACTGGGCTTGTAGTTCGGCGAAGCGTTGATTGGCCTTCAGTTCAGGGTACCGTTCGACTACGATCAGCAGCCGTTGGAGCGCCTGTGAAAGGGCATCTTGGGCCTCAAGAAACTGCTGGACCTCCTCCAGGCGGATCGATTGCTGCAACGCAATCTGTCCTGCCCGCGCACGCGCTTCGGTAACGCCGAGCAACACCACGCGCTCATGTTGCGCATACTGTTGAACCACCTCCACCAGCGCGGGAATCAGGTCGGCACGTCGTTGATACTGCACCTGTACCTGGGCCCAGGCGGTCTGAACGTCCTCTTCCAGGATTACAAGCTGATTGTACGTGCGCACGACCAGCCCGGCCATGATCAGGCCCACGATCCCGACGCCTCCCCACACCCATCGCTTTCTGCGCTGTTTGAAATGCATCAGTAACAGGACTGTGCTATTTTACCAGCCTGTTTTCTTGGAAAATATAATGAATACCACAGGAACAGGCCAAAAAATCACGGCTTGTATCCTGCGCGATGTGTTGCCATTTCCCAGGTGCCCGGAAACGAACGGAGCGGCACGCCGTCGCTTTCCGAACATTGCCTTGTTTTTCATCTGGATAGCTGGATCATTTCGGCATAGGTAGGCCAGTGCGTGAGGGGCGTCATGGTACGACGGGTCGGGTCGATGTGCCAGAGGTAGTGTGTGCGGCCGTTTGTGACCAGCAAATAAGGGGCACCGACCACACGATTGTAGCGACCGGCCTGCTCGATGACTTCCTGCGTGATGGGCACCGTCGGGGCTTTGCACTCGGCCAGCAGCAGCGGCCGTCCTCTCCGATCATATACTACCAGATCGGCCCGCCGCCCCATGCCCTGATCCGAAAACGACGCCTCCAGCGCGATCAGTGCGGGCGGACATCCCAGCGCCTGCACCAGATACTGGGCCAAATGCTGCCGCACCCATTCCTCGGGCGTCAGCCGCACCCAGCGCTGCCGCAGCGGATCAAGCAGGTACACCTGTTCCTCCCGCCGTTGCAACCGAAACGAATAGGCCGGAAAGTTCAGCGCTTCCATACGTTCAGGTGGCCGTCCTCTTGTCCGGATGCCGGGCCCATACCAGGCGCGGATTGTCGGCCAGATCGCGTTCGAGCCGCACCGCTTCGTAGCCAGAAGCTTCAAACAGCGCAACCACCTCGGCGCCGTGGTGCGCATGCACCTCGCAGGCCAGGCGGCCGCCGGGCTTCAGCAGCACATGGCCATGACGGGCCAGCGCCCGGTAAAAGCGCAGCGGATCTTCGCCGGCATACAGAGCCACCGGTGGCTCATAGTCGCGCACTTCAGGCGGCAGCTCATCGGCCTCGTGCAGGGCCAGATACGGCGGATTCGAGACGATCAGGTCGAACGGGCTGGGCACTTTTTCCGGAAATGCGTCGGCCAGCACGTCCGCTTCCACCCAGTGCACCTGCAGGCCCAGACGCTCGGCATTGCGCCGGGCGATGGCCAGCGCTTCCCGGCTGATGTCACAGGCCCACACGTCGGCGTCCGGCCGGTGGTGCTTGATCGCCAGCGCGATGCAGCCGCTGCCCGTCCCCACGTCCAGCACACGCGGAGCTGGCCTCGATTGCAGCCCCTGTAGGACGCGTTCGGTCAGCCACTCCGTCTCCGGACGCGGAACCAGCACGCCTGGCCCGACCTCCAGCCGAAGCCCCAGAAACTCCACATAGCCCAGTATGTACTGCAGCGGTTCGCGCCGGAGCCGCCGTGCCAGCAATTCGGCAAAGCGGGCCTGCTGCGCGAAACTGAGCGGCCGCTCCGGGTAGGCATAGAGCTGCGCCCGCGAGCACCCGAGTACTTCGCAGAGCATCCATTCGGCGTTCCGGCGGGCATCGGGCACCCCGGCCGCCTCCAGTCGTTGGATAGCCTGTTGCAGCAGCTCGCCCTGCGTGATCGTGCCGTTTTCCACGGGATCGATGCCGGTCATGATCGCCAGCATGAACGGTCTGTTGAACGATTTGCTTCCGACCGAATGCCATGAAGACGTTCAAGCACAAAACGATTCTGATTACCGGTGCCTCGAGCGGCATCGGGGAGGCAATGGTTTACCAGCTCCTCGATCCGTCGGTCACACTGCTGCTGGTAGCCCGCTCCGGGGACAAGCTGCAGGGGATGGTTGAGGCGCTGGCGCGTCAGGGCGTCCATGCCCGGGCCTATCCGTGCGACCTTGCGCAACCCGGCGCGGCCGAAGCGCTGTTTCAGCGCCTTACGGAAGAGGGCTACCGGGTGGACGTGCTCATCAACAACGCCGGTTTCGGCAAATACGGCCGCTTCGATCAGATCAGCCTGACCGACACGCTGGAGATGCTCCGGCTCAACATCGAGAACCTGGTGGCGCTCACGCATCTGTGCCTTCCACACATGCTGGAGCGCGGCGATGCGGGCATTCTGAACGTGGCCTCGACGGCCGGTTTTCAGGGCATTCCGTACCTGGCCGTCTACGCTGCCACGAAGAGCTTCGTGATTTCGTTCTCCGAGGCGCTTCATGCCGAATATGCCGACCGGGGCCTCACGGTCACCTGTCTGTGTCCGGGTCCGACGGCCACGACCTTTCAGGAGCGCGCCGGCATGCCCGTCGAAGGCGTTCGTCGCTTCATGGAATCGCCAGAAAAAGTCGCCCGGGCCGGCCTGCAGGCCCTGCTTCGCGGTGAGGTGGTGCACGTCAGTGGTGTGGCCAACGCCCTGATGGCCCGCCTCAGTCAGCTCGCCCCGCGCCGGATACGTCTGGCCGCCACCCGCCGGTTCCTGGGTCCGGGCGACAGAGACGCCTGAGCCGCCGATTTCGACCGTCCATCGAGAAGATTTGATAAGCGCAGTCGGAAGGACTTGATGTAACCGCTTACATTTTTATCTTTAAGCCTCGTTCGCCGAAACTCCCAGCAAACACCGCTACGTCCATGACCACCCGTGATAAACTGGAAGCCCTGGCGGCCAACCTGTGGTGGAGCTGGCATCCCGAAGCCCTTCGTCTTTTCGAGCAATTGAACCCGGAGGCTTTTCGGGTTTCGCACCACAATCCGCTGGCGGCCCTCCGGGCGGCCGACCCGGCCGTGTTGAACGACCGGCCCTTTCAGCAGGAAGTGGATCGCGTCTACGAAGCCTTTCAGGCCTATCTCAACAGTCCACCACGCCTGGCGGACGCTCCCCGCACCGTCTATTTCTGCATGGAGTATGGCCTGCACGAAAGCCTGCCATTCTATGCCGGCGGGCTGGGCGTGCTGGCCGGTGACCACATCAAGGCCGCCTCGGACCTGGGGCTGCCCATGGTGGCCGTCGGGCTGTTTCTGCGCGAGGGATACTTCCGTCAGCGTTTCGATCCCAGCGGCTGGCAGCAGGCCGACTATCCGGCTATGGATCCGACGGACCATCCCATGTCGCTGGTCCACGGCCCGGACGGCTATCCGCTGGTGATCACCGTGCATCTGGGGCGCCAGCCGCTCTACCTGCGGGCCTGGAAGCTGGAAGTCGGTCGCGTGCCGCTGTATCTGCTCGATGCGTCGTTCGACGCCAATCCTGAGCCGCTGCGCATCCTGACGCGTCGGCTCTATCAGGGCGATCGTCGTATCCGGCTTCAGCAGGAAATCATCCTGGGCGTCGGCGGCGTGCGGTTGCTGCGAGCTCTGGAACAGGACTTTGACGTCTACCATCTGAACGAAGGCCATTGTGCGTTCGTCGCGCTGGAGTTGCTTCGCGAACGGCTGGCGGCCGGCGATGAACGCGAGGCGGCCGAAGCCTGGGTGCGGCGACACTGCGTCTTCACCACGCATACGCCGGTCATGGCCGGGCACGATCGCTTCGACCCGGGCCTGTTCCTGGAACAAATGGAAACGTTACGGCACCAGCTCGGGCTGTCCGAAACCGACCTGCTGGCCTACGGCCGCGTCAACCCCAGCGATGGCACCGAGGCGTTCAACATGACCGTGCTGGGGCTCAAGCTGTCACGTAAGGCCAACGGCGTTTCGGCCATCAACGGGCTGGTGGCGCGCCGCCAGTGGCACCACCTGTACCCGGACCGTCCGATCAACGCGGTACCCATCGGCCACATCACCAACGGGGTGCACCTGCCCACCTGGACCGTCCCCCATGCCCGCCCCTTCCTGCAGCAACACCTGGGCGACTGGCTCGAAGGTCGGTTCAACGTGGAGATCTGGAAGAAGGTGGATGATATTTCGGACGCCGAACTGTGGCAGTACCGGTGCATGCTGCGCCGACGGCTGGTCGAGTTTGTCAACGAATACGTCAAGCACCAGTCGCTGCCCCAGGAGTCGCACCTGAATCCCGACGTGCTGACGATCGGCTTTGCCCGGCGCTTTGCCACCTACAAACGGGCTCCGCTGCTGTTCGAGGACATGGAGCGGGCTATCCAGCTCTTTACCCGAGAAGATCGCCCTGTTCAGATGATCTACGCGGGCAAGGCGCACCCGGCCGACGACGGCGGCAAACGTTTCATTCAGCAGATCTACGAGATCACGCAGCACCCGGCCTTCCGGGGCAAGGTGGTTTTCGTAGAGGATTACGACATGCACATTGCCCGGATGCTCATCTCGGGTTGTGACGTCTGGTTGAACAACCCGCGCCGTCCGCTGGAGGCCAGCGGCACCAGTGGCCAGAAGACGGCCATCCACGGCGGGCTGAACCTGTCGGTGCTGGACGGCTGGTGGCCCGAAGCCTACAACGGCCAGAATGGCTGGGCCTTCGGCCGGGAGGCGACCGGCTACTACGAAGATCCCGTCACGCAGGATGTTGAAGACCGGGAGGCGCTTTACCGCGTGCTGGAGTATGAAGTGATCCCGGCCTTCTACGAGCGCAACGGGGAGGGCCTGCCGATCCGGTGGCTGACCCGCATGCGCCAGGCCATGCGCACCATTCCGGCCCGCTTCAACGCCGTACGCATGGTGCAGGAGTACGTGGAACAGATCTACCGACCGGCCGAAGAGCCCGCACCGGTTCCTGCCACAGCCGGCGAAAAGTAAACCGGCTTCCGACTTCAGTAAAAAAGCCCCATCCGCATGGATGGGGCTTTCTTGTAGCCGTTGGCGTGGCTTCAGGTTGTTTTCTGCACCCAGGAGGTGCAGTAGCCGTTCGGGTGAATCGGCCCTTTGATGAGCTGGCAGGCGCCGCACTGGTTGGGGTTCTCGGGCGGAATGAATAGCTGGCAGTTGCTGCAGGTCTTGTCGGGATAGGGCGAGTGATCCGTGTACTCAAGGCTTTCGCGCATCTGGATCTCCTCGGGCGTCAGGCCCGACACATCGGTACAGGTCAGCTCGGCACTGGCGGCCGCGGCCGTATCGGCCGAAGCAGCGCTCGGCTGTGGCGTCGCCTGCTGCTGTTGTTGCTGACCGCCTCCGCAGGCGCTCAGCAGCGCCGAACCGCCCAGACCGGCCAGCCCGAGCGCCCCCACACGCAGCAGAAAGTCACGACGCGTGACACGTTTGTCTTCCATGGCAGCTCCGGGTCTTGGTTGAACGGGGCAAACAACATCTCCAAAAGTAGCGAGACGGCTTCCTAAAAACAACCCACCTGCACGTTTTTTACCACCAGCGAATCTCGAACACGTCGAACTCGCCCCGGGCCGGAAACCAGTGCACCTGTACGTCGTCGACGCGAGCGGCCGGCGGCCCCTGCCGCACGGCGTCGAGCAATTGTTCCAGCAACTCCCGGGGCCCTTCGGCCACCAGATAAACCGAACCGTCCGGCTCGTTGCGCACCCAGCCGGTCAGTCCCAGCCGTCGGGCATGGTAGCGGACGAACTGCCGGAAGCCCACGCCCTGCACCCGGCCTGTTACGCGGACTTCCAGGCGTGCCTGTGCATCCAGACCGCTCATGGCCACAGGGGTTGATAGAGGCGATAGTGGTACGGACCCAGCCGCAGCGTATCGGCCGCCAGCGTATCGGCCGCAAAAACCTCGACCCAGCGTCGCCCGCGTATACCTTCGGGCAGGGCGACCGTTTCCGGCCGGTTGCGAACGTTAACGATCAGTAACAACGTATCGGCGTCGGTGGCGCGCAGGTACACGAGCACATCGTCGGCTTCGGGATTCAGCACGGTCAGTTTGCCGTGGCGCAGGGGTACGCTCTGACGGTAGAAGTTCAAGTAGCGTCGGTAGAACGCATAAAGCGCTGGGCTTTCAGGCGCTTCCCAGTTGT
>WFPM01000196.1 GCA_015487635.1 Rhodothermus sp. | reverse complement strand
CAGTTGGGTGGGGGCGAACGGGTGGGCGCCGTTACGCTTCCAGAAGTGGACGGTCGGAGACTGGCGCTGGATCCGGTCGTATTGAACCAGGTCTTTCGGGAAGTGGCCGCGCGGGTAACGCCGGCCGTCGTGTACATCGAGGTGACGGGCGGAGGCGCGGGAGCCTTTTCCGGTGACTTCTTTCATCGGTTCGATCCAGACCAGGAACGCTTTTTCCGCGAGTTCACGCCCCGGCAGAGTGTGGGAAGTGGCGTGATCATCAGCCCCGACGGCTACATTGTAACCAACTACCACGTGGTCGAAGATGCGCGTGAAATCCGCGTGACGCTGTCCGACAAGCGCCAGTTCGAGGCGCGGCTGATCGGGTTTGACCGTTCGACGGACCTGGCCGTGCTGAAAATTGATCCGCCGGAAGGGGGGACCTTTCCGGTGATCGCCTTCGGCAACTCGGATGAACTGAAAGTGGGCGAGTGGGTGCTGGCCGTCGGCAATCCGTTTCGGCTGACCTCCACCGTGACGGCCGGGATCGTCAGCGCGCTGGGGCGGCAGGTGAACATCATCGACGACTTTTTCCGGGTGGAAGATTTCATCCAGACGGACGCCGCGATCAATCCGGGTAACTCGGGCGGGGCGCTGGTGAACCTGCGCGGCGAGCTGGTAGGCATCAACACGGCCATCGCCACCGAAAGTGGCGCCTACGAGGGCTATGGTTTTGCCGTGCCGGTGAACCTGGTGGCCCGCGTGGTGGAGGACCTGATCGCCTACGGCGAGGTGCAGCGGGGCTATCTGGGCGTGACGATTCAGGAGATCGACGCGCAACAGGCGCGTGAGCTGGGGTTGTCGGGCGTGCAGGGAGTGCTGATCACGGAGGTGCGGAAGGGCGGGGCAGCCGATCAGGCCGGCGTGCAGGCCGGCGACGTGGTGCTGCGCGTCAACGACCGCACGGTGAACGCCCCCAACGAACTGCAGAGCGTGGTGGCCCGCTACCGTCCGGGCGACCGGCTGACGTTGGAAATCTGGCGGAAGGGACGGCGGCTGCAGGTACAGGTGGAGCTGATGGGCCGCGACGCGCCAGCTTACCGCGAATGGTTCAGCGAACTGACGCAGGAGGCGCCTCCGCAGATGCCGGAGCTGACGCCCGAAGCGCCCCGGGGCAGCGTTTACAACCTGGAAGCCTGGGGACTGGGCCTGCGCGACCTGACCGCTTCGGAGCGGACGGCCTTCGACGTGGACGGCGGCGTCTACGTGGCCTATGTGGCGCGGGGGAGTGTGGCCGAGGAGGCCGGGTTGCCGCGCGACGTGGTGATTCTCCAGATGGAGGGGATCGACGTCGCGGCGCTCGAAGACGCCCTGATGCTGCTGGAGGAGCTGTCCGAAGCCGAGACGGTCCTCTTCCGGGTGAAAAAACGGGACGGCACGATTGCCTTCTACGAGGTGCCCGTTCCCACCCTGTCGGAGCAGTAATACGATTTCTGGGATATTATGGTGCATGTGCAGGGCATCCCATGCCCCCCTCAGGCCCTTCGGGCCAGCTCCCCCTGAAAGGGGGAGCGGGGTCTCCGGACGTCGGCTGGCGGTGGAAGCAGGCGCCTGTGCGCGTTTCAGCGCCGAGCCTTGCTGCTCAGGTACTTCCCCCTCCCTGCCAGGGGGGCCAATCCGGTGCTTTCTGTGCCGAGGTTCGGGGTTCGGGCGTTGGCCCTGCTCCTTTGGGCGGGAAGTAGGGGCGCAACCGGGGTGCGTCCTGCGCGGCCAGACGGCGCCCTTCTCACCCCGCGGGGGCAGACCCGGCGGTCTGACCGGTCGCATCGGCCGGAGTAGGTCCGGCACCCGGGGTGTTGCGCCCTCCTGCCCCGGTAAATCAGCAATCACATATAAAACGGCATGTTGATTGATGTTGCGCTATCTGACCGCCGGAGAGTCGCACGGGGAAGCCCTGATCGGCATCGTTGAAGGTATGCCGGCCGGTGTGCCGCTGACGGCCGAGGTGATCAACGAGCAACTGGCCCGGCGCTGGCAGGGCTACGGCCGGGGCGGCCGCGCCAAGATCGAACAGGACCGGGTGCACATCTACTCGGGCGTGCGCTTTTCGAAGACGATCGGCAGCCCGATCGCCCTGCGCATCGACAATGCCGCCTATCATCGCGATCGGGCGCACTGGCCCGAGGTGATGGCCGTCGAAGGCACCGGCGAGGGCATCGAGAAGATCACACTACCGCGCCCCGGTCATGCCGATCTGGTCGGTGCGCAGAAGTACGGGTTCGACGACCTGCGGCCGGTGATCGACCGGGCCAGCGCGCGGGAGACGGCCATGCGGGTGGCCTGCTGCACGATTGCCCGGCAGCTCCTGCGTCAGTTCGGTATCCAGATCGGCAGCCACGTGCTCCGAATCGGACAGGTGGGCTACGAACGGCCTGAGGACTGGCAGGCGCGGGTGGACGCATTGATCGCCGAGGGCGCCGAGGCGCTGGCCCGAGCGGCCGACCGGAGCCCGGTGCGGATGCTCGACCCGGACCTGACCGAGCAGGCCATCGCGCACATCCAGGAGACGAAAAAGCAGGGCGACTCGCTGGGGGGCGTCTACGAAGTCGTCGTGACCGGCGTGCCGCCGGGGCTGGGCTCTTACGTGCACTGGGACCGGCGGCTGGACGGCCAGCTGGCGCAGGCGATTCTGTCGATTCAGGGCCAGAAGGCCGTCGAGATCGGCGACGGCATCGCGGCGGCCTCGCGGCCCGGCTCGCAGGTACACGATCCGATCACGAAAGAAAACGGGGTCTTCCGGCGCCGTTCGAACCATGCCGGTGGCCTGGAAGGCGGCGTCACGACCGGCATGCCCATCATCGTGCGGGGGTACATGAAGCCGATCCCCACGCTGATCAAACCCCTGGAGACCGTCGACATCGCCACGGGCGAAGCGCAACCCACCCGCTACGAGCGTAGCGACGTGACCAGCGTGCCGGCTGCATCCGTCGTGGCCGAGGCCACGGTGGCCTTCGTGATCGCGAATGCCTTTCTGGAGAAATTCGGCGGCGACAGCCTGGAAGAAATTCGCCGCCGGTATGAGGTGGAGATTGGACAGATATCGACAGGGTTTACTCAACATAGTTTTTAAGAAGATGAAATCGATCGAGAAAAAGCTGAAGGAAATACTCCTGAAACTTTCTGAAGAAGAACAGGAGCAGGTGCTGCATTTTGCCAGAACGTTGAGTGGACGTCCTGTCGGTCAGGAAGGAAAGGTTTACCTTGATTTTGCAGGCATTATCGAAGAAGATCAGTTGGCTCAAATAGCGGCTGCCATCAAAGAAGATTGTGAACGCATTGACCCGCATGCATGATAAATATCTGCTGGATACAAACATTGTAATTGCATTGCTGGCCGGAGAAGGAAGGGTGGTGCAATCAATTATGGAGGCCAGCGAAATTTTGATTCCAGTTATTGTGCTGGGAGAGTTATACTACGGAGCGTATCGATCTACGCGTGCAGAAGAAAATGTAGCAAAAATAGATCGTCTGGCGGCGGTCAGTACAATATTGCCCTGTGACCTCCACACTGCACGATGGTATGGAATTGTAAAGGATCTTCTTCGCCGTCAGGGTACGCCTATCCCTGAAAATGATATCTGGATTGCAGCACTGGCTCGCCAGCACCGCCTGGT
>WFPM01000195.1 GCA_015487635.1 Rhodothermus sp. | reverse complement strand
GCTGAAGCCGACGGTCAGGATCGTTCGATCCGGTTCCGCACGGCCTTCATCGAACTGTTCGATCCGGGCGAAGGCTTCGGCGGCTCGGTGCAGCCGCACGGCACCCAGTACGGCACCACCCAGCAGACGATCGACCGGAACGGGCTCGGCGACTTCCTTCCGGAAGTATCGGACGACCAGCCCGTCCAACTTCAGACGAAGCGGCCGGCTCCCCGGACGGGCGCCCTGGTACAGGTGCAGGCCGTAGGATACGTAGCGTCGCCCTGCGGTGTTGGGATTGCCGGTGCCGTTGTAGCTGACAAACCCCCCGAGTTCCAGGCCTTCCACAGCCTTCGGCGTCAGAGCACCGCCCAGGCTGACGGCCATGCCGGTGCGCCGCACCCCCCCGGTAACGTCGAGGCTGCTCGGACGCTCACGGTAGTTGCCGCGCAGCCGATCCCAGCTCCCGTCGCCGTTGTGCAGAAAAAGGAGCAGCCGGCCCTGCTCCCGACGATAGGCTACTTCCAGCCCGAAGTCGCGGCCGTCGCTACCGATGGTACGGGTCCCCCAGCGCTCGGCAATGGCCGGTCGCTCGACGGCATCAACGTACCGGTGCGAGGTCAACGCCAGCGAACGGGGCTGAACGGAAGGCAGCCGACCGACCCGGAAGGAC
Organism: Rhodothermus sp.; assembly: GCA_015487635.1. Classification (GTDB taxonomy): domain Bacteria; phylum Bacteroidota; class Rhodothermia; order Rhodothermales; family Rhodothermaceae; genus Rhodothermus. Next base: position 1,584 of record WFPM01000195.1, on the reverse strand, counting down.
CAGTTCGGGTGGGGTGTGTAGACGGCATAGGCATCCGGCAACCAGGCAGATGTCCCCGTACCGTCCAGTTGAAACCGGAAGGACCAGCGTTCCGAAAGCCGAATTGTGGCCCGTAGCCGTGCCCGCCGAAGCCCGAAGCCCAGTCGCGTCCGGCCGGACGCCTCATGATAGCCGTAGCTGAACCGCGGCTGAAGCGTTCCGCCCAGCGTGATGGGAGGCGCCGAAGACGGCTGGGCCTGCACTGCACCGGCAACAAGACCAAGCACAAGGATAAGCTGAAAGCGCACGGTTGCTCGAACGCAGGTTGACGCAGCATGGGCAAAATGTACGCGTGCGCTCCCTTCTTTTCCAGCGCCGCCCTATCTTATCGCAGGATTCGCAAACAATCTGTCATAAAAAATGATGCGCCTGAAGCAAACCGGTTGGATGCTACTGGGACTGCTCCTGCTGGTGCCTGTCACGCTGGCCCAGCAGGCCACGCAGACCCGCCCGCAACTCACGCTGGAAGACATTCACGCCTCGCGCAAGTTCATCCCGGAGTACTTCCGGGGCGGACGCTGGGCCGAGGAAGGACCGGTCATCCTGTACATCGAACCCGATCCGCAGACCGGCGCCACGCATCTGATCCGCTACAACCTGGAAACCGGCCGCCGGGAGCGCCTCATCGATGGCAACCGCCTGTACGCGTACGACGTGGGCCGGCTCATCCGCATCGAAAATTACCAGTACAGTCGGGATGGCCGCCGCGTGCTGATCTACACCGACTCGCGGCGGGTCTGGCGTTACAATACGAAAGGCTTCTACTATGTCTATGACCTGGAAGCCGACTCGCTGCGGCCGATCAGCGACCGTGGCAAGGGTTATCAGATGTTCGCTAAGCTCAGTCCGGATGGCCGCCAAGTGGCCTTCGTGCGCGACCGCAACTTGTATCTGGTCGATCTTGAAAGCGGCCAGGAGGTTCCGCTGACCACCGACGGCACGCCGGACAGCATCATCAACGGTACGTTCGACTGGGTCTATGAGGAGGAATTCGGCCTGCGCGACGGCTGGGCCTGGAGCCCCGACGGCCGCTACATCGCCTTCTTCAAGCTCGACGAGTCGAAGGTGCCGCTGTTCACCATGGTGGATCTCCGGACGCATTACCCGAAATCCATCTCGTTCCGCTATCCCAAGGCCGGCGAACCCAACAGTGAAATCCAGATCGGCGTGATCGACCTGCAGACCGGCCAGGTGCGTTTCTTCGATACCGACACCTGGTACGAGGGGGGCGACCGCTACGAATACCTGGCCCGCATGGGCTGGACACCCTCCATCGATGGCCGCCATTACGTCTGGATGTTCCGCATGAACCGGGACCAGAACCACCTGGAGCTGCTTTATGGCGACCCGGTCACCATGTCGCTCCGCACCGTGCTCGAAGAGCAGGCTTCGGCCTGGCTCGAGGTGGAGACAGGTTTCACGGACCTGGAGGCTGGCCAGCTCACCTACCTGAAAGACGGGCAGCACTTCGTCTGGATCAGCGAGCGCGACGGCTACCGCCACCTGTATCTGTACCGTAACGACGGCACACTGGTGCGCCAGCTC
>WFPM01000194.1 GCA_015487635.1 Rhodothermus sp. | reverse complement strand
GTTCCAGCACGCCCAGCTCGACCAGCCGGCGCAACGTGGCTGGCGAAGCGTTGGCGCGGACAAGCAGTTCGGCCCGGGTGGGTTCAGAGACGCCTTCCAGTCGCAGCGCCTGCAGGGCCGTGACGAGCGCTCGCTGACGAGCGTCCCGCAGCTGATGCAGCACCGCTTCCTGTGCGGCCGGCGTGCGGTAGGCCGGCGCGAAACGCACGTATTGCTCTTTTTTGATCTGGACACGCGGGGCTTCAAGCGATTCTTCAAGTTGGAGCCAGCCTCTGGCGGCCAGGCGCTGCAGCAGCCCGTAAGGCGCAAAGCCCAGCTCCTGGCGCAGGCGGCGGATCGTCGTACCCGGATGCTCGGCCACGAAGCGGAGCACGGCCGCTGCCCGCTCGCTCAGGGGCTCCGCCGGTGGACGACCGGGATACAGACGGCGGCGGCTTTCGACTTCGAGACCGGGGGGCAGGGCAGCGCGAATGACCTCGCCCCAGCCGCACACGTAGTAGTCGGCCATCCAGCGCGTCAGCCGGAGCAGCTCGTCGGTCAGCGCCGGAGTCTCGTCGAGGACGTCCAGGATCGGCTTGAGCGAAGACGGAGGCGGATCAGGAGGCGGCTCGGGCACGACCACGCCGGTGAGCTGGCGCCGTCCGAACGGAACCAGCACCCGACAGCCCGGCCGCACGGCTTCCCGCCACTCCGGAGGAACCCGGTAGGAAAAGACCTGCAGCAGCGGCAGGGGCAGTGCAACCTGCACGATGTCGGGCCCTGTCGTCATGGCCGTCGGCGTGGGCCTCAGGCCTCCAGCAGTAACGCCTGGCGAAAGGCCGCCACGTTCCGGGCAATGGGGGCATGCCGATTGAAGATCGCGCTCCCGGCCACGATCACCGTGGCCCCGGCCCGCACCACTTCGGCCACGTTGTGCGGGTAGATGCCGCCGTCGACCTCAATGTAAGCGTGCGAGCCGATGGCGTTCAGCAACCGGCGCAGGCGTTGCACCTTCAGCGTGCTGGAGGGGATGTATGCCTGACCGCCGAAGCCCGGATCGACGGTCATCACCAGAATCAGATCGACCAGCGGCAGCACCTCCTCCAGGGCCGAAAGGGGCGTGGCCGGGTTGAGTGCCACGCCGACTTTTTTCCCCAGCTTCCGGATTTCGTCCACGGCCCGGTGGAGATGCGGGGTGGCCTCCACGTGGACGGTCAGGTTGTCAGCTCCGGCGCGGGCGAAGTCTTCCAGAAAGCGCTCGGGCCGCTCGACCATCAGATGCACGTCGAGCACGGCGCCCAGCTCGTCGGCCAGGGGACGAAGTGCTTCGACCACCAGCGGCCCCATCGTGATGTTCGGCACAAAGTGGCCGTCCATCACGTCGATATGGATCCAGTCGGCGCCGGCCTCCAGCGCTTCCCGGCATTGCTCGCCCAGCCGGGCAAAATCGGCCGACAGGATGGAGGGCGCCAGAATGACCATCACGAAAACAGAGCCACGCCGAGGGCAATCAGAATCACGTTGGCCAGCCCGATGGGCAGCAGGTACTTCCAGCCCAGCGTCATGAGCTGGTTATACTTGAAGCGCGGAAAGGTCCAGCGCACCCAGATGTACAGGAAGGCGAAGAAGCACGTCTTGGCCAGCAGCGACAGGAACTGCAGCAGGCCCAGCAGCACGCTTCCTTCCAGCGCGGGGAACGCCTTGAGCAGCAGCGGCTCGAACGGAATCAGGTAGCCGCCAAAAAAGAGCGTCGCGATCACGAACGAAGCGACAAACAGGTTCACATACTCGGCCAGAAAGAACATGCCGAACTTCATGCCGCTGTACTCGGTGTGGTAGCCACCAACCAGCTCCTGCTCAGCCTCGGGCAGGTCGAACGGCAGCCGGTTCGTCTCGGCAAAGGCCGTGACGATGAAGATCAGCGCACCGATCGGATTGGTGAACACGTGCCAGCCGAGGAGGGCCCATCCGTCGCGCTGGGCCTCGACGATGGCGCTCACATTGAGCGAGCCGGCCTGCAGGATCACCGAGAGCACGGCCGTGCCCATGGCCAGCTCGTAAGAGATCATCTGGGCCGAAGAGCGCAGCCCGCCCAGGAGCGAGTACTTGCTGTTCGAGCTCCAGCCCGCCAGCGTGATGCCGTAGACGCTGATCGAGGTGAGCGCCAGAATGGCCAGCACGCCCACGTCGATGTCGGCGATCACCACCCCTCGCGCAAACGGAATGAGCGCCGGCACCGTCATCGCGATCGTCACCATGATCATGGGCGCCAGCGCATGGATGAACCGATTGGCCTGGGCCGGAATGATGTCTTCCTTGAAGAGCAGCTTGACCACGTCGGCGAACGGCTGCAGGAAGCCAGCCGGACCGACGCGGTTGGGACCCGGACGGTGCTGGATGAAGCCCGAAATCTTGCGCTCGGCATACACCAGCACCGACGCCGTCAGCAGCATGGCGTTGATGATCAGAAAAGCAATCAGCGCGGTCCAGTACAGCGGCAGGTCCATTGTATGGCGGCGGGTTGTTTGCCTGGTTGCTTTACCTCAAGGACTTGCTTTCCGGTCGGGAAAGCCGTAACGTCAAAAAGTACACCGCCGGCGCCCAGTTGTGCAACTGTCGGAGCCTTTCGTGCGGCACGGACGAAGGTTTTGAGCAAGAATTCAACCCTGTAACCCGGCCGGCTCGCTTCCGTAGACACTCGCGACCTGTTTCACCAGACCCGATAGGCTCATGTCTCGCTGGTTGTTTTTGATCGTCATGCTGGGGCTCGCCGCGACGCTGCAGGCGCAGGTGCCCCCACGGCCGTATCTGGATCAGCTTCCGCCGCTGCTGGACCGGGAGCTGTTTTTTGGCGACCCGGAAATCTCCGGTGCGCAGCTCTCTCCGGACGGCCGCTGGCTGACTTTCCTCAAGCCGTACAACGGCGTCCGCAACATCTGGATCAAAGGCATCGACGAGCCCTTCGAGGCCGCCCGGCCGCTGACGGCCGATGAGCGGCCCGTGCCCGGCTACTTCTGGAGCGAAGACAGCCGCTACGTGCTCTACGTGCAGGACAAGGGCGGGAATGAAGACTTTCACGTTTACGCCGTCGACCCCACGCAACCACCCGATCCCGAAACGGGCGTGCCGCCGGCGCGCGACCTGACGCCTTACGAGAACACGCGGGCCATTATCTATGCGGTACCCGAGGCAACGCCCGGGCAGATCCTGGTGGGGTTGAACGACCGGGACCCGCGCTGGCACGACGTGTACCGAATCGACCTGGCCACCGGCGCACGCACGCTCGTGCTCAAAAACGAGCAGGAACTGGCCGGCTTTACGTTCGACCTGGAGGGCCGGCTTCGCCTGGCCACGCGCATCGCCGAGGACGGCAGCACGGAGATTCTCCGGGTGGACGGCGATACGTTGACGCCGGTCTATACCTGCTCGGTGGAAGAGTCCTGCAGTCCGTTGCGCTTCCATAAAGACGGCCGCCACGTCTATCTGACCACGAACCGGGGCGACCGAGATCTCGTCGAGCTGGTGCTGTTCGATCCGGAAACCGGCGAGGAGACGTTCGTGGAGCGCGATCCGGAGGGCGAGGTGGACTTCGGCGGGGCGGCGTTTTCGGACCGGACGGAAGAACTGATCGCCACCTACTACGTGG
>WFPM01000193.1 GCA_015487635.1 Rhodothermus sp. | reverse complement strand
CGGTTCCAGACACCAGGGCCAGAGGGCCCACGTATCCTGCGCTTCCAGAAAACGGGGCACATAGAGGCAGTTGTCGCGCGCGGTCAGAAAAATGCCGCTTCGATAAATCAACCCGTACCGGCGGCGCAATGCGGCCGGAAAGGTGATGCGGTCGATTTCCCGGCGCGTGGACGGGTCGAGTACGATCAGCCGAAGCCAGCGGGCATCTTCGCGGTCGCCGTGCTCCAGTTGGACGACGAGATATCCGTTCCGGAGTACAAAAAGGCCACAGGTACTGCTGCGGCCTGTAATGTAGGCCACCCACTCGTGAAAGTCGTAAGCCGACAATGGTTTTTCCAGACGGGGCGCCGCAAATGCCGGGTCGGAAAGCTGGAGCCAGCGTCCCTGGGCGCCGGAGCGCAGGTCCAGAAAGTAAATCACCGGCCGATCGGCCGGCAGGGCTAGCACCAGCGAATCGCCCAGCAGGGCAAGGCCGCCGCTATGCACATAACGCAGGAGCATCTGATGTTCCGGGGTAACCGGAAACGGCAGCGCATGCGTGAAGGCCCGCTGCTTCAGATCGTAGACTTCGACCGGCGCCGGGCGGCGCGTTCCCGACCAGTAGACGATCAGGTGCTGCCGATGAAGCTGCCAGTACTGGGGCGTCGCCGGCATAGGAGCGGGCAGCCCGATAGATTCTAGCAGCGCACCGGTGGCAATTCGGTAGGCCCGAACCTGAAGCCGAAATCCGTCCAGGATCAGCAACGTGTCCCTCCAGAGGGTCACGCTCAGTCGTCCCAGGAATTCGTGAGGGCCTTCTCCTTGTCTGCCGAAGCTGCGAACGTGCCGGCCGTCCAGATCGAAACTGTAAACGCCTGCAGGTTTGCCGTCGACCACAAAAAACAACGGTTGGTCCGGATGCGCTACGAGGTCATCGGGATTACCGACAAGCACCCCCTGGAGGTGGATGGGTGGACGGGGCACAAGTTGCAGGCGCTGCTGCGCGCCGACCAGCGGCTGCTGGGCCGACAGCGGGTGCGGCCGGCCACCCCCCGCCAGACCCAGCAGCACCAGTATGATCATTCGGGCCCACCTACGCATCCCGGGCATCTCAGATCGCTTAGAATCGCCTGGCAGATTGCACTTCCACCGCTATCGCACCCATAACGCTCTGGCCCATCATACCAGGGATTCCAGATAGGCATGCACAAAATATCGCACAATCCGAGCCCCGTGGAAGCGGCCATGGTCTGAGCCGCCTGAAGGCAGGCTCCGGCTTCTCCAACGGTAGTGGGCGCCGTGGGGCGGTCGGCCGAGAAGAGGATCGGTACGGCCAGCAACACCGCCAGGCGAAGCAGTCGCGCACCCATGGTTCTTGAAGCGTCTGGTGAACGGATCTGATTTTGAACAAAGCTAAAAAAAAAAAAAAGGGAGACTTGTCAAGTGGCTCCCGGCAATGCTGCCGGGTTGCACCGGTACGAAAAACTTCGTATCTTAACGCATACCAAAAGCCGTTCGGCTGTCGTTCTTCAAACAGCGTTTCCGCGAAGCAGGCTTTTCTTTTCGCATGCGTCGAAAGCTGCACGTAGGGCTATGGGTCGGCGGAGCCCTGCTGCTGGGCGGCTGGCTGCTGGCTGCCTGCCGGACCGCGACCGAAGCCGAGGAGGCAGGGCCCCGGCTGGTCGTTTCCGACACGCTGACGCTCCGACCGCTTTTCCGGCTGGGCGATACGCCCGCGTTGCTTTTCGGGACGGTGCACGGTGTCGTGTTTGACAGCCGGGGACGACTCTGGGTGGCCGACGGACGGGCAGCCCGGCTGTACGTGTTCGGCCCGGACGGCACGCTTCTGCAGCAGCTCGGCCGGCGGGGTGAAGGGCCCGGCGAGTTTCAACGGATCGGAGGGATCGCGCGGGGCGTGAACGACTCGATCTATGTATGGGACTGGCAGCTGCAGCGCCTGAGCGTTTTTTCGCCGGAAGGTGCCTTTGTGCGGTCCTTTTCGGCGACTTTCGGGAGTTGGCCGCTTCGAGGCCTGGCGGAAGGTATCCTGCTGGGATATTCGGCTCCGTTTGTTGCGGGGGAGCCGGCCTCGTATCAAAATCGGCGGCAGATCGTGCAGTTGCTGCATTTCGACGGCTCGAGGCAGATCGATACGCTGCTGACGTTGCCCGATGCTGAGTTTGTAGTGGTGCGCACCACCAATGCCGTCAGCGTGATGGCGGCGCCCTTCGGTCGGGAGCCGGTCATTCGCGTCGATGCCCTCGGGCGCATCTGGTACGGCCAGACCGATCGGCTGGAGCTGTTTCGCTACGACTGGCGTCGCGGGGAAACGCAACGAATCGTCCGGTATGCGGTCGACCCGGTGCCGGTGGCGCGGGCGGAGCGCGATTCGCTGTGGCAGCGGCGGCGCATCCTCCGGGAGGCAAACTATCGCTTTCCCGAACACAAGCCGGCTTTTACAAACTTTGTTGTCAACGATGCGGGTACGCGCATCTGGGTGGCTCTGAGTCGGCCCTACCGGGCGCGTACGACCTCCTGGGTGGTCTTTGAGGAAACGGGACGTCCGCTGGGCGTGGTGCCGTTGCCGGCCGATGAGCCAATCCTGGCCGTGTCCGATGCGCGGCTGGCAACCTTAAATTGGGCAGAACAGGTAGTGACCATGTACGAAATTCCTGCAGCGCTTCGTTAATCATGAACCGGATCTCTTCTGAGATCATACCGATGAGGCGGCGCGTCCGAAGTTGGCACGTGGCGGCGCTGGTGCTTGTGCTGGCCGTCGGCGGGTTGTTGCTCTATGCTTTCTGGCCGGTGCTGACCGGCCAAGAAGAGGCCACGCGCCCGGAGAACGTGCAGGCGTCGGCGCCGCCGGTGGCCGTCGAGGCCGTGGTGGTGCAGCCGGTGGATTTCCCGCTGCGGGCCGAGGCGACGGGTACGCTGGCGCCCTGGCGCCAGACCGAGGTCAGCGCCGAGATCAGCGGACGTGTCGTGGAACGCCGTGTGGACGAGGGCGACCGGGTGGCGGCCGGACAGGTGCTCGTGGTGCTCGACGACGCCGAGGCACGGCTGGCGCTGGCCGAAGCCGAGGCAGCCCTGCTCAAGGCGCGGAGCGAGTATGCCGTCCAGCTCAGCCAGAGCGGGACGGCCGGGATCGACTCGACGCGGTTGGCCGAAGCGCGGCAGGCCTGGCAGGCGGCGCAGGAAGCCTATGCGCGTGGGGAGATCGACGAGGCGGCACTGGACGCGGCGCGGCAGCGCTATGAGGCACTGTTGCTGCTCTCCGGCGCCCAGCGCGAGGCCGTACGCCGCGTGGTGACCGGGCTGGCCGAAGCCGAGCAGCGCGTGGCGCGGGCTCGGTTGCAACTAAACCGCGCGCGTATTCGGGCCCCGTTTGCCGGGCGCGTAGCCGATCTGCAGGTGGAAGTCGGGCAGCATGTAGGACCCGGCCAGGTGTTGATGCGACTCCTGGACGACCGCCGCATGAAGGTAGAGGTCGATGTGCTGGAAGCCGATCTGGTGCATATCCGATCGGGCGCTTCGGCCTGGGTGCGGCTGCCGGCGCTCGGCGATACGGTGGTGGCGGGCGTCGTGCACACGGTCAACCCCCGGATCGATCCGAAAACGGGCGCCGGACGTGTGACCGTCGCCGTGCCGAATCCGGAAGGACGCCTGCTGGCCGGCATGTTCGCCTACGTGGCGCTGGAGACACGCACGCTACCCGATCGACTGGTTGTGCCGGCCGAAGCCGTACTTGTGCGGCAGGGGCGGGATCTGGTCTTTGTGATCCGCAACGGCCGGGCGCAGTGGACCTACGTGACGACCGGGCCACGCTCGGGTGATCACGTGGTGCTGCTCGACGGTGTAGCGCCAGGCGACACGGTGGCCGTCAGCGGCCACCATGCGCTGGCGCACGATGCCCCCGTCGAGGTGACGGCCGTCCACCCCGCTTTTCTGATCAGGGATTGATAGCCGGAGCAGACCATGCGCGCGCTGGTTGGCTGGTGCCTGCGGCGGCCGGTGGCCGTTACAGCCTGGAGCTTGATGGCGCTCGGGCTGGCCGTGATCGCCTATGTGCGGTTGCCGGTGGCGCTGCTGCCCGAGCTGCGCTACCCGGCGCTGGCGGTCTGGACGGCCTATCCGGACGTGCCGCCCGAACGCGTGGAGCGGGCCGTAACCGAACGCGTGGAAGCGGCGGTGGCCGGCGTGGAAGGGGTCGTCGAAGTGACGGGGCGCAGCCTGCTGGGCGGCAGCCTGGTCGTGCTCCGCTTCGGGTGGAACACGGACCTGAACCTGGCACTGCTGAACGTCCGCGAGCAGCTTGACCAGCTTGGCGACGCGCTGCCCGACGAGGCCGAGCGGCCGGTCGTGCTCCGGCTCGACCCGAGCGACCGGCCCATCATGCTGCTGGCGCTCCGGCAGGCCGTGCCCCGCGATACCGTTCGTCGCGTGGCGGCGGACGAGAGTTTTCAGGATCTGGTCGCGCTCAAGCGGCTGGCCCGTGACGTGGTCGCGCGTCGGCTGGAACAGCTCGAAGGGGTGGCCCGCGTGCGCGTCACCGGCGGCTACGAGCCGGAAGTCGAGGTGCGGCTCGATCCGGAGCGGCTGATCCGATACGGGCTCACCGTGGCGCAGATCGAGCAGCGCCTCCGGGCGGCCAACGTCACGCTGCCGGGCGGATTGATCCGTCGGGGACCGTTTCGCTACGCCGTCGAGGTCAGCGGGGCGTTTGCCGCGCCGGCCGACGTGGCCGAGACGATCGTGGGCTATGCGGGACGGACGCCGCTGCGGCTAGCCGACGTGGCCGAGGTGCGGCCGGGCGTGGCCGAGCGCCGCGGGCTGGTACGCTTCGACGGCGAAGAGGCGCTGCTCCTGCTGGTAGAGCGGGCCGCCGACGCCAACACAGTGGCGGCTGCCCGCCAGGTGCGCCGCACGCTGCGCGAACTGGAAGCCGAAGTGCCGGGCGTCCGGCTCGATGTCGTCGTCGACGAAAGCCTATTCATCCGGCAGGCGATCGCCGGCGTGCAGCAGGCCGTACTGCTGGGCGGTGTGCTGGCGCTCATCGTGCTGCTGGTGTTCCTGCGCCGTCCCCGGGTGCTGCTGGCCGTGGCGGTGGCCGTACCGCTCTCGCTGGCGCTCACGCTGATCGCGTTCGAGGTGGCCGACATCACGCTGAACCTGCTCTCGCTGAGCGGGCTGGCGCTGGGCGTCGGGATGCTGGTAGACAATGCCATCGTCGTTACCGAAAATATCGCCCGACTGCGCGAGCAGGGCTACGCTCCGCTGGACGCCGCCCGCGAAGGAACCGTCGAGGTGGCCGCGGCCATCACGGCCAGCACGCTGACGACCATTGCGGTTTTCGGGCCGCTGGCGTTCGTCGAAGGACTGGCCGGGCGACTCTTCCGGGATCAGGCGCTGGCCGTGGTCTTTTCGCTGCTGGCTTCGCTGCTGGTGGCCCTCACCGTGGTGCCCGTGCTGGCCTCGCGAGATCGCCGGCCGGGTCGTCTGGAGCCGTTCGGCACACGCTGGCTGCTGGTGCACTACGAAGCGTTGCTCTGGCGCGCGCTTCGTCGGCCCGGGCTGGTGGTGCTCCTGACGCTTCTTGCCCTGGCCGGCGCGGCCCTGATCGCCTGGCGCCTGCCCCGTCAGGTGATGCCGCACGCCGACCTGAAGCGCCTGACGGTCCATCTGAGCACGCCGCCCGGCACCGATCTGCCGCAACTCAGCCGCTGGGCAGCGCAGATCGAAACCGCAACACTCCGGCTGCCCACCGTCCGGCACGTGCTGGCCGACCTGGGCGAGCGCGACGAGGCGCGGCTCGACCTGGATCCCCGTCCGCCTTACGAGGGCACGTTGACCGTATTGCTCGACGAGCGGGCCCGCTCGGAAACGGTCGCCGAGCAGCTCCGTCGGATGCCGATGCCCCCGGCGCTGACCGTCGAGGTCCTGCTCGAACGCACGCGGTTGGAAGTCCTGCTGGCCCGCGGCGAGGCCGATCTGTGGCTGGACCTGCAGGCAGATCTGCGGGCCGACGCGGAAGCGGCGGCCGATCAGGTGTTGCCCCGGCTGCGTCGGGAGCCGGCGCTGGTCAACGTGCGGCGGGCCTTTGCCGAAGAAGTGCCGGGCTACGCGCTGCACTTCCGGCGCGACGTGATGGCCCGCTTCGGCGTGGACGCGCGCCAGCTGGCCGACTGGCTGGCGGCGGCCGCCCGTGGCCTGGAGGCAACGGCGCTGCAGACCGTTAACGAGACGATCCCCATTCGCCTGCGCCTGCCCGAAGCGCGGGCCTTGCAGCGCCTGTTGCAGACGGAGATCCCCACGGCCCAGGGCCTCAAACCGATCGGTCTGTTCGTCGAGGCCCGACCGGTTTCGCTGCCGGCCTCGCTGCTGCGGGCGGGCCAGGCGCCCGTCGTGCGGCTGCTGGCCGACGTGGCGCCGGGGGCCGATCTGGCGGCCGCCCGCGACGCGCTGGCGCGGGCCCTGGAGGCGCTTCCGCCGGGCGTACGCGGCACCATCGGTGGGGCCACCGATGCGTTTCGCGAGGGACTGCGCGGCGCCGCCTGGAGCCTGCTCTTGAGCCTGCTGCTGGTGTTTCTGATTCTGGCAGCCCAGTTTGAAAGCCTGCGCCAGCCGCTGATCATCCTCTTTACCGTACCGCTGGCCACCATCGGCGTCGTGTTCACGCTGGCGCTGACCGGCCAGTCGGTCAACCTGATGAGCCTGACCGGTCTGGTGGTGCTCGTCGGGATCGTCGTGAACGATGCGATCATCAAGGTGGACTTCATCAACCGGCGCCGGGCCGAGGGCATGCCGCTGCTTGAGGCGATCGAGGCGGCCGGACGCGACCGCCTGCGCCCTATTCTGATGACCACGGTCACCACCGTGCTGGGACTGCTGCCGCTGGCGCTCGGGCTGGGGGCCGGGGCTGCGTTGCAGCAGCCGCTGGCCATTACGATCATCGGGGGCATCACCAGCGCTACACTGCTGACGCTGATCGTCGTCCCGGTGCTCTACGTGCTCGTGGCCGGAAGCGAACGGCGAACCCTATGAACACGCGGCCAACATCCGGCGGGTGGGCGGGATGGCTGCGGCGCCCCGTGGCAATCCTGTCGTGGGCGACGGCTCTGCTGCTGGCCGGGCTGTGGGTGGGGCGTCAGATTCCGATCGAGTGGGTGCCGCGGGTGGAGCTGGCCGAGGTGCATGTTGCTGCTTACTGGCCGGGGGCGGCGCCCCGGCAGGTCGAGCAATACGTGACGGCCCCTATCGAACGGGCTGTGCAACGCGTGCCCGGCACGGTGCATGTCGAAAGCCTCTCGGAAGAAGGACGCGCGACGGTCATTCTACAGGTGGCGCCGGACGTACCGCTGGGACCCTACGTGGCCCAGGTGCGCGAAGAACTGGCCCGGCTGCGAAACGTGCTGCCCGACCGGGTGGTGCCCCAGCTTACGCGGGCCGTACCCGAGCAATTGCGTGAGCAGCAGGGCTTTCTGACGCTGCAGCTTGTGGGTCCCCTCGAACCCGAAGTGCTGCGGCGGCTGGCCGACGAACTGGTGGCCCCACGCCTGCGGAGCGTACCCGGCGTGGCCTTTGTGCGGGTGGCTGGCGGGCGCGAGCGGGAATTGCTCATCACACTGGATCCGGATCGGCTGGAAGCCTACGGCCTGGCCCCGGCCCGCGTGCAGCAACAACTGATCGACGCACTGCGCGACCGGAGCTACGGCCGCTGGCAGACCGGTCGCAACACCTGGCTGCTGTTCACCCCACCCGAGACCGATCTGGACGCCATCCGCAACCTGGTCTTGCATCAAGCCGGACCCGACGCCGCGCCGGTCCGCCTGCGCGATGTGGCCCGCATCCGACTGGGACCAGCGCCGGCCCGTTCGATCAGCCGCGTCGACGGCCAGCCGGTGGTGACGCTGTCGGTCGACCGAAAGCCGGGTAGCCACCTGCTGACGGTGGCCGAGGCCGTGCACGCAACCGTCGAGCGGCTGCGGACCGAACTGCCCGAAGGCGTACGGCTGCTGGTGGTGCTGGATCGCAGCGAGGATGTGCGCCGCCAGCTCCGGGATCTGATGCTGCGGGGCGGACTGGGGTTTGCGCTGCTCGTGCTGGTGCTGCTGGCGCTGCTGCAGAGCGTACGGGCCTGTGTGGCCGTGCTGTTCAGCGTGGGGGTAGCCGTGTCCGTGGCGCTGCTGCTGTTCCGGCCGCTGGGCCTGACGCTGAATCTGATCACGCTGGCAGGTATGGCCCTGGTGGCCGGATTGCTCGTGGACAACAGCGTGGTCGTGGTCGAGCAGCTTCTGGTGCAACGGCGACGGCTGCGCGCCCGGGGCCTCCGGGGGCTGGCGCTCGATGCCGAGGCGACGCGCCGGGCGTTGCAGACCGTCTGGCTGCCGCTGCTGGGCGGCACGCTCACCACCATGGTGGTCGCCCTGCCGCTCGTGTACCTGAGCGGGGAGCTGCGCACGCTGTTTCTGCCCTTTGGCGTGCTGGTGGCCTTCACGCTCGGCGCTTCGCTGCTCAGCGCCGTGCTGATCGTGCCCGTGCTGGGCCGCTTCCTGCCTACGCCTCCGCCGGTGCCGGTTCGACAGCGCCGTCGCCTGCGCCAGTTGATCGCGTTGCCCTACCGCCTGGCCGCTCGCTGGCCACGCCTGACGTTGCTCGTGTTGTTTCTGGCCGTGGGCATCCCGCTCTGGGTGCTGCCCGACGAATGGAAGTTGCCGGACGAAGACGCGCAGGAGACCGCCGAAAACGAAACCTGGCACCAGGCAAAAGTGCGGCTGGCCCGGCTGTACAACGCCACGCTGGGGCACGAGCGCGTGCAAGAAGTGCGTCAGCTTGTGGAGCCGTTGCTGGGCGGCGTGCTGCTGCCTTTCTTCCAGAAAACGACCTTCGGTCGACGCTGGCATTTCGAAGTCCGACCCGAGGTGTACGTCTACATGGCCTTTCCGCCGGGCACCCCGATCGGACGGGCCGACACGCTGATGCGTCGCTTCGAAGCGGTGGCGCTGGCTTCGCCGTCGGTGGCCCGAACCGTGGCCCAGATCACCGAGCAGGTGGCCTATCTGCGTGTGCGCTTTACGGAAGCCTCGCTGCGCACCATCGAACCCTACCTGGTCCGCGAGCGGCTCATCCAGCAGGCCATTCAGTTGGCCGGGCTCCGCTATCTGTCCGTGAGTGGTCTGCTGGAGCAGGGCTACTACAGCGGCAGCGGCGTGGCCATCACCGACTTTCGGATCGCCGCTTACGGACCCAGTTACGAAGACCTGGAGGCCCTCTGTGAGCGGCTGGCGCAACGCCTGAAGGCGGCCACGCCCCGCGTGGCGGCCGTCAACTACAACGTGGACCGCTACGGCCGGCCCGACGCCCGCGAAGTGCTACAATTTCGCTGGACGCCCGAAGCGCAACTGCGCACCGGACTGACCGCCGGCGACCTGGCCGCCGCCCTGCGGCCCGTCTTCAACACGCGCTTTCCGTTCTTCCGGGCGCCTGTGGCCGACGAACCCTACCTGCCCATTCGCATCGAAGTGGCCGGCGCCGATCAGATCGACGTGGCACGACTGATCACGCAGCCGCTGCCCGTGACCGACAGCGTGCAGGTGCAACTGGCCGCGCTGGCTCCGCCGGAAATCGTGCCCACGCCTTCGGCCATCGAGCGCTTCGACCAGCAGTACCGGCGCTACATCAGCGTGGACTTCCGAGGACCGTGGCGTCTGGGCGACCGGGTCATCCGCCGGGTGATCGAATCCATGCCGCTGCCCCCGGGCTACCGCCTGCAGTATCCCACCTACTACTTTTTCGGCGAGCGCGAACTCAAACGTACGGCCGGCTGGATGCTGCCCATCACAATCGTACTGGTGTTTCTGATTGCCGCCATAGTGTTTGAGTCGTGGCGCCTGCCCTTCATCATGCTGCTGAGCCTACCGATGGCCGCCCTGGGCGTGGCGGTCGGCTTCCTCTGGAGTGGGGCGAACTTCGCCGAAGGCGCGTTCATCGGACTGGTGCTGCTGGCCGGCGTGACCGTCAACGACAGCCTGCTGCTGCTCGACCGTTACCGTCAGCTCCAGGCGCAGCGACCGCACGGTCGGCCCGCGCAGCTGATCCGCCTGGCCGT
Source organism: Rhodothermus sp. (assembly GCA_015487635.1). Lineage (GTDB taxonomy): Bacteria > Bacteroidota > Rhodothermia > Rhodothermales > Rhodothermaceae > Rhodothermus. The sequence continues at coordinate 1,439 of WFPM01000193.1, read as the reverse complement.
CCGCGAGCGGTTGCGTCCCATGTGGACCACCACGCTGTCGTCCGTCGTGGCCCTGCTGCCGCTGCTGATCTTCCCCGACGAAGAGGGCTTCTGGCTGGGACTGGCCGTGACCGTCATCGGCGGCCTGCTCGCCGCGACCCTGCTGGCACCCCTGGCCACCGTTGCGTTGATCAGCCGACGCAGGGGCTAAAAAAAACAGCGCATATGTAGATGCGCCGAAAACGCAGGGGACAAAGGTCTTTTCACCCATGCATCAATGCAGCCGATCGGGCAGGTTTGAAGCGATCCCCTCCTCCGGAACCATCTTTTCGGGCCGATCATGTGGAAAGAATTCAAGGCATTCGCCCTCCGCGGCAACGTGATCGATATGGCAATCGGCATCATCATCGGGCTGGCTTTTGGGGCCGTCGTGCAATCCCTGGTGAAGGACGTCCTGATGCCACCGATCGGACTGCTGGTGGGGGGCGTGGATTTTTCGGATCTGTTCATCGTATTGCGCGAAGGGACGATCCCCGGTCCCTATCCCACGCTGGCGGCCGCACGCGAGGTGGGCGCTGTTACGCTGAACGTGGGGCTGTTTCTGAACAGCGTGGTGAACTTTCTGATCGTGGCTTTCAGCGTGTTTCTGGTGGTGAAAGGGATCCATCAGTTGCAGCGCAGACAGGAAGCGGCACCGGCCGTCCCACTGAAGCCCTCGTCGCAGGAGCAGCTGCTGATGGAAATCCGGGACCTGCTGAAAGCGCAGCGCTCATAGTTGCGTCAAACTCCGTTTTCGCGTAATATTACGTGGCTCCCTTCATCCCCCCGGCGCGGTCGGTTGACGATCGACCCCTCGGTCAGGCAGCGGTCAACCGACAACGAACTGTTCTACGGCAGCGATGCGTACGGCATGGCATCGCCGGTTCTGGGTAAGCGTGCTGGTTGCGTCCACGTTGCTCCCTCTGAAGGCTTTTTCGCAGGTATCTGAAAAACGCATCTCGGTACCGGTCGCTTTTGAGGCGGCCGCGCTGGAGCAGGCCAACGCCCGCTTTCGGGAGGAAGTTACGGCCATTCTGAATCGCGTGGCCCGTGCGCACGGACTGGGGGGCGTCGAGGCCAACTGGGTGGCGGTCAGTCCTGATGGGCTCATGCGTTCCCCGGTGGCGCTGCTGCAGGGACGCGCGAAGCTGACGCGGGCAGAGCTGGCCGCCGGTCAGGATCTGGCCCTGGTTGAGTTCAACCTGCCGGAAGGGTCGGAGGTACCTTCCGGGTTCTACGTGATGCACGTGCGGCAGGAAGATGGCCGCTGGATGGCCGCACTGAAAGACCTGAAAGGAAGGGTGGTTCTGGAGCGCGTGGCCGAGGAAGGGCCGCCCGGCACGGCACAGGCGGGTTGGCCGGGCCGAAACACCGGGCTTTATCTACGGGAAGGCCGGCCGGTCTACGGCGTACGCTTCGGG
>WFPM01000192.1 GCA_015487635.1 Rhodothermus sp. | reverse complement strand
TTGCTGGAGGGGTGGCAGTCGGCGGGCTGGCACCGGGTGGAGCTGGACGGTCGGCGCTGGCGGAGCGGGTGGTACGTGGTGCGGGCGGCGGTGGTGTGGCCGGACGGTCGGGTGGAAATGCGCACACACCCCCTGCTGCGGGTGCGGTGATTATCCCTGCGGCTCGAGTCAGAACAGTTCCAGCTGGCGGCCGCCGGTGGGGCTTCGACGCACGGTGTGGGTCCTGCGACGGACGAACCGGGCAGGCAGATCGGCCAGAAAACGCGACGGTTCGGGCGTGCGCACACGGCCCAGCCAGCGACGCCGCTGCGCATGCGTCAGGAAAAGCCGCTCCTGCGCCCGTGTCATGCCCACAAATAGCAACCGACGCTCCTCGGCCTCCTGATCCGAATCGACGCGGCCGTCGTAGGTCAGCGGCAGCAGTCCCTCCTCACATCCTACGATAAACACGACGCGGAATTCCAACCCCTTGGCCGCGTGCAGCGTCAGGAGCGAGACGCCCTCGGCCCGCGCATCCCACAGATCCGCCTCACTGCGAAGCGCCAGTTCGTTTCTGAAGGCTTCCAGGTTGTCGCCGCACTGCGTGGCCAGCGCACGGAGCACACCGAGCAGTGCCTCTCGCGCCGGGGCATTCGCTGCGGCCCAGCGCTCCAGACGCTCGGTCAGCGGGCCTTCGGGGTTTTCCTCCAGATAGGTCAGCAGTGCCGCAACCTCCGGCAGTTCGGTCAGCAGCCGGTGGCTGCGCCTCTGATAGGGGATGCCGGCCTGCGCGAGCACTTCCTGCAGCTCGGCCGCCTGCGCCTCGGTGCGGTAGAGCACGGCCACGTCACCGAACGTGTAGCTACGCTCCTCGCCGTCGGCCCGGCCGCTGTCGAGCGCATAGTACGACGTGCCGCCGATGAGCTTTTCGATCGTTTCCGCCACAAAAATGGCCTCGGACCGCTCGCTCGGACAGGCCACGACCTCGACGGGCACGCCGCCCGGCCGCACGGCCACCAGCTCCCGATCGGGCACCAGCGAAGCAGGTGCCATCATCCGAGCGGCCGCTTCCAGAATGGCCTGCGTTGAGCGATAGTTCTGGCGAAGCAACACCCGACGGGTGGGCGGATAGTCGCTGGTAAACTGAAGGAAGCAGCGCACATCACCCCCGCGGAAGCCATAGATCGCCTGATCCGGGTCGCCGATGACAAACAGCCGGGCGTCGGCCTCCGGCGCCAGCAGCCAGAGCAACCGGTACTGGTTGGCGTCCACGTCCTGAAACTCATCGACGGCAATCCAGCGGAAGCGTTCGCGGCAGGCGTCCGCTACATCTGGATAATTTTCCAGAAGCTGGACGGACAGCCGGATCAGGTCGTCGTAGTCCACGCGGCCGCTTTCGCGAAGGGCGCGGTCGTAGGCCTGCAAGGTGGTTTCCAGACGTTCGTCGCCCGGCTGTCCCGTCCGCTTTCGATAGGAAATGCGAGGCAACAGGCGCTGCGCCTGCGTGGGCGAAAGCCCCTGCGCTTCGAGCATGGCCCGCTGTTCGGCTTCGGTCGCCACCCGGAGCGGCTGCGGCAGCCCCAGCCGCCCGCCGTAAGCCTGAAGCAGCTCAAGACCGAGCCCGTGGAAGGTGGTCACCGTAATGTCGGCGGCCGCTTCACCCAGCAGCGCCTGCAGGCGCGTGCGCATTTCGTCGGCGGCCCGACGCGTGAACGTGACGGCCAGGCACTGCGCCGGATCGACGCCGCGCTCTTTGATCAGATAGGCCAGCCGGTAAGTGAGCGTGCGCGTCTTGCCCGTACCCGGTCCCGCCACCACCAGCACCGGCCCGTCGATATGGGTCGCGGCCGCCTGCTGTTCCGGATCGAGCCCGACAAGCAGCCCGCCACTTCCGTTGCTCGGGGGCGCGTGGAGTGGCGGCGGGACCGGTTCGGCCACCGGCGTGGGAGGCGGCAGCGGTGGCTCGGAAGCGGCCGGCCGTTCCTTTCGGGGAGGCGTCGGTTCCGGCAGGTCGAACAGCAGCCCCACGGCATTACCCTGCGCCCGCTCGGCGTCGGTAAACAGCCGGATGACGCCGTAAGCCCCGTCGTAGCCCGCCTCGCGAATCACCTCGCCGGCCCGCATGCGCCGGATCGCCTCGGCCAGCAGCGAACCCGCCCGCTGTTGCAGTTCTTCCAGCGGCACCTCCCGGAGGATCGTCAACTCCGGGCCGAACGTCCGGAGCAGTCGCTCGTAGCGCTCCCGGACGGCCTTTGTGCCGACGCCCTTGTTTTCGATTTCGGCCAGTACTTCCTGAAGCGGGATCAGGCTTTCGAAGTGCATGGGGCGCGTCGGCGGCGTTCCCTCGGGGCGGTCGGCCAGCTCCTCGACGCGGTGCAACACGCCCACGGTGAGCGGGCGGCCACAGACCGGACAGCGGCCGCCCAGCGCCCGCGTTTCGGACGGCTCCAGCCGTACGCCACAGGCGCGGTGGCCGTCCAGATGATATTTCCCTTCTTCCGGAAAGAATTCGACGGTGCCCCCATAGCCCTGCCCCGTTTCCAGCGCCCGCTTGATGGCGAAGTAGTCCAGCTCAGTATCGAACAGGCAGGCCTCGCGGCCCAGCTTGGCCGGCGAATGCGCATCGGAGTTCGAGACCAGCGTGTAGCGATCCAGCGCCGAAAGCCGCCAGTTCATGGGCGGGTCGGACGACAGACCAGTTTCCACGGCGAAGATGTGCTCGGCCAGATCGCCGTAGCATTCCTCAATGGAATCGAAGCCCGACTTCGAACCCAGCACCGAAAACCAGGGCGTCCAGATGTGCGCGGGCACCAAGTAGCATCCGTCGCCCGCTTCGAGCGTGATCTCGAGCAGATCGCGGGAGTCCAGCCCGAGGATCGGCCGGCCGTCGGCGCTCAGGTTGCCGATGCGTCCGAGTGCCTCGCGAATCCGCTCGGCCTTTTCCAGATCCGGCGCGTAGATGAGGTGGTGGACTTTCCGGACGCGGTCGCCCTTTTTGTAGATCGTGGAGATTTCCACCTCCAGCATGAAGCGCACAGGCGTCGTGACGGGCACCCCGGCCAGGCGGCGTACTTCACGATCCAGATCGTCACGCAACCGAAACAGGCCCGGCTCGGCGGGCACGAGCTTTTCGCGGATTTCGGCCATCCAGGCCGGGTGCGTGAAGTCGCCCGTGGCCACGACGGC
>WFPM01000191.1 GCA_015487635.1 Rhodothermus sp. | reverse complement strand
CGTCAGAGAATCCGCCGCAGTAACCGACTCGCCTTCTTCAGCATTGGTCACAGGGGGGGTAAACATCTGATCACACCCACCCGCTATCCCCAACAGTGCAATGGTGCATGCTACAAGACGTAGCGTCTTCATTGATCTGACCAAAGATTTATTGAAGTGAACGACAGAAAGGTAAAACTTTGAGAATCTTATGTCAACACCTTTTGAAGCCCCTCTCTTTAAAAAATACCTCCCTGCTTTTCTTATCACTGCCCGCCCAGCAGCTCGCGCAGGCGCTGTTCGATGATCTGGCGGCGGTAGCGTTCGCGTTCGTCGAGGCGCCGGCGTAGCAGACGGAGTTGCTGTTCAAGCCGGGCGATCTCGCGACGCCGGTTTTCCTGTTTGCGCTCAAAGACCTGTTCCAGCTGGCGGCGCAGCTCAGCGATGGCCTGCTCCCGCTCAGGTCCCTCCGGTATCTGCCGAATCTGAAGGGCGCGGCGTTGCAACAGGGCCTCCCATTCCCATTCTTCGGCCAGCCGCCGGGCCAGTTCGGCGTCCTGTCGCTCCATATGCATCAGGTAGGTCTCCCACTCCAGGCGCGGGAGCAGGCGCACCTGCCTGGAAAGCGCGGCGGCCCGCTGCCGGAGCGCCTGGAGCTGTTCTTCCAGCGCCGAGGCGCGCACCTGGCGCCACGTTTCCACGCTCCGGGAAAGGCGCTCGGCCTCTTCCTGCAACGCCCGCGCCTGTTCTATCAGCTCCGCCATGACCGCCTCCATGCGGTCGGTCGAATCGCGGAACGCCGGAGGGGCCGGGATGAAAATTTCCTGCTCGAAAAGCTGTTGCGGTGCCACCGGCACGATCCGGTCACCCTGCACCTGGAAGAACCGTCCGTTCACCGAAAAGACCGGGCTTTCGTCCCCGAAAAACTGGAGCTGCAGGGACAGATCCGGGGAGATGCCCAGCTGTTCGGCCTGTTGCTCCAGGGATACCGGCCGGCCGTCCAGCCAGACCTTGCCGTTCCGGATCTCCAGCGTGCGCTGCGCGAGCGCACCACTGACGCTCAGCGCCAGCAACAACCCGATCAGCGAGCACCACCGGATAGGTCCGCGACGGTTCATGGCGATCCACACCGGGTTTGCAGTTCAGTGGTTGCGCCGGGAAGCAGGGACCAGGCCCGGTCGGCCGCTGCCGGTCGGCCACGCTTCGAGCGGCAGGGCCGGCTCCCATTCGGGCGTGCTCCGGGCCTCCAGCAACTGTAGCTGGCGGTAGATCTGCTGCACCGCCTCCCGGTCGTCCCACCGGAGCCACGGCTGTGGCGGCTCGGGGCGGGCATCGGCTTCCGTCTGCGCCATCAGATGGAGCCAGGGTTGCAGTTCGACGGGCTCCGGCGTGGTAGGAACCTGCTCGGCCACCACCACGCCCGGCCGCTCCAGCGGCTTGTCGGTCCCGAACCGGTACCAGACGCCGCCGACCATCACCAGGAGCGTCAGTGCCCCGGCAGCCACATACCGACGCCAGCGACGCAGCACCCGGCGTGCGGGCCGGTCGGCGGCCACCGGCCGGGCAGCCGCCGCCACGATGCGGTCGATGACGGCCGGATCGGGCCGGCGGCGCGGCCGCGCATCCAGCCAGCCCTTCACCTCCTGCAACGCCCGCCACTCGGCCGCCAGCTCCGGATCCTCCTCGGGCGCCACGCCATTGGGCAGCGCCTCGCCGTAGAGCAGACGAATCAGGTGCAGCCGCTTATCTTCCATCGAGCCCGGTACTTCCTGCCGTGGTAGCCGTTTGCTCATTCCGAAGCCGGTTGTTTCTGGGGCTGGCCCATCATTTTGCGCAGGTTGATCAGCGCGTAGCGCATGCGTCCCAGCGCCGTGTTGATCGAGACGCCGGTCAGTTCGGCAATCTCCCGGAAGGTCAGCTCCGCTTCCTGCCTCAGCAGCAGCACTTCGCGCTGCTCGGGCGGCAGGCGTTCGATGCAGGCGGCCAGGCGTTCCTGCAGCTCGGCTTCTTCCAGCAGCTCGTCGGCACCGGGTGCGTCGTCCGGTAGTCGGTCCCAGAAGCTCACGCCCTCCTCGCCGTCGTCCGGCGTCACGTCCTGCCAGCGCCGTCGGCTGCGCAGGTAATCGAGCGCCGCATTGCGGGCAATGCGCAGCACCCAGGCCAGCCAGCGTCCCTGGCGCGTGTAGGAGGCCCGCTCCTGACGGAGCGCCGCCAGCACACGCAGAAACGTCTCCTGAAACAGGTCGCTGGCCACCTCCGGGTCGCGCACCATCCCGAGCAGATAGCCGTAGATCCGCTCCTGATGGCGCTCGACCAGCCGGCGGAACGCCTGCGCGTCGCCCCGCTCCAGGTAGGCCGCAACCAGTTGATCGTCGGTGGGATGCATCCGAAGGTCGGACTTCCGGAAGACGCCTGCGCAGACACCTTCCTTAACGAAGAATCCCGACGTTTTATTGTCTGTAGGCCCGTGGGTTCGCGAAACACGCAAAACATCCCGGGGTTAGTGCTACGCCCTGAAGCAACCGACGGAAAAAGGCGATGGCGGAACGTTCGACCCCGGCTACGCAACTCCGCACCAACGGCCAGACGGGCCGCACCTTCGGCTTCGAAACGCGCATGCTGCACGCAGGCCACATCCCCGACGCCGTCACGGGCGCCCGCGCCGTGCCGATCTACCAGACCACGTCCTACGTCTTTGACGACGTGGATTATGCAGCCCAACTCTTCGAACTCAAACAGTACGGCAACATCTACACGCGCATCAACAACCCCACGACGGCCGTTTTCGAGGAGCGCATGGCCTCGCTCGAAAACGGCACCGGAGCCGTGGCCACCTCCAGCGGCATGGCGGCCCAGTTCCTGACGTTGATGACGCTGCTGCAACCGGGCGACGAGATCGTCGCCTCCAAGCACCTGTACGGCGGCACCAAGACCCAGCTCACCCACACCCTCAAGAAGCTGGGCGTGACGGTCCACTTCGTCGATCCGACGGACTTCGACGCCTGGGAGGCCGCCATCACACCACGCACGCGGGCTCTCTACGGCGAGACGATCGGCAACCCGCAGGGCAGCATCCTCGACATCGAACGGCTGGCCGAACTGGCCCATGCGCACCGGATTCCGCTCATCGTCGATAACACGTTCGCCACGCCGTACCTGTGCCGGCCGATCGACTGGGGCGCCGACATCGTCGTGCACTCGGCCACCAAGTTCATCGGCGGACACGGCAACTCGATCGGCGGTGTGGTCGTTGAGGCCGGCACGTTCGACTACAGCCACTTTCCCACGATCGCCGATCCCTCGCCTTCCTATCACGGTCTGCGCTTCTACGACACGTTCGGCCACCACGGCTTTCTGATGAAGCTGCGGGCCGAAACGCTGCGCGACGTGGGTGCCTGCCTCTCGCCCTTCAATGCGTTTCTGCTCATTCAGGGACTGGAGACGCTCTCGCTCCGTATGGAGCGGCACGTGGCCAACGCCCGCGCCGTGGCCGAATTTCTGAAAGATCATCCGAAAGTGGCTTGGGTGGCCTACGCCGGTCTGCCCGACAGCCCCTACTACGAGCTGGCCCAGAAGTACACGCCGCTGGGCCCGGGGGCCGTCTTCACATTTGGCATCAAATACGGCAGCGAAGGTCCCCGCGCGGCCGGTAAGAAGTTCATCGAGTCGCTTCAGCTCTTCTCGCACCTGGCCAACGTGGGCGACGTGCGCAGCCTGGTCATCCACCCGGCCACGACCACGCACCAGCAACTTTCGGACGAAGAACTGGAAGAAGCGGGCATCAAGCCCGAAATGATCCGCCTGTCGATCGGACTGGAAACCCTGGAGGACCTGCTATGGGATTTGGATCAGGCCCTGCATGCGATCTGACGCTGAACTCGATCCTGCCGCCTGAGTTGCGGGCAAAGTACCAGAATCCGGCCGTCATTCGGAAAGTGCTGGCCGAGTCGCGCACGATCGCGATCGTCGGGCTTTCGACGGACCGGCAGAAGGCCAGCCACTTCGTTGCCACTTACCTGCAGTATGCCGGCTACCGGATCATTCCGGTACATCCCCGTGCCAAAGAGATTCTGGGCGAGCGGGCCTACCCGGATCTGCTGAGCATTCCAGAGCCGGTCGATGTAGTGGACGTGTTCCGTCCGGCCCACGAGTGCCCCGAGTACGCCCGCCAGGCCGTGGAGATCGGCGCCAAGACGCTCTGGCTACAGCTCCGCATCGTGAGCCTCGAGGCGGCGCAGATCGCCGAAGCGGGCGGGCTGCAGGTGGTGATGGACCGGTGCATCAAGATGGAGCACGGCCGCTACAACGGCAGCATGCACTGGGTGGGCATGAACACGGGCATCATCACGGCCCGTCGCGCCCGTCGCTGGTTCTAAAGCACCAGGTCCAGCGCTTCGTGGAGCGAGCGCACGCCCACGACCTCCAGGCCGTCGGGGCGTAGCAGGCCCTTCAGGTGATGGGCAGGCACGAGCGCCTGCCGGAAGCCCAGCCGGGCGGCCTCGCGCAGGCGAACGTCCAACTGTCCCACACCTCGGATCTCACCACCCAGCCCGACTTCGCCGATCAGCACCGTGCCGGTGTCGGCCGGGATGTCCCGGAACGACGAGGCCACGGCCACCAGCACGCCCAGATCGGCGGCCGGCTCCTCCAGCCGCAGCCCGCCCACCACGTTCACGAACACGTCGTGGGCGGCCAGCCGCAATCCTTCCCGCTTTTCGAGCACGGCCAGCAGCATCTGCAACCGCCGGTAGTCGAAGCCGGTCGCGTTGCGTTGGGGCGTGCCGTAAGCGGTGGGTGTCACCAGCGCCTGGATCTCGACGAGCACCGGCCGCGTGCCTTCGAGCGTGCAGACCACCGTCGAACCGCTCGTGCCATAGCGCCGCTCCGACAGAAACAATGCGCTGGGGTTGTCGACGGCCCGCAGGCCGGTTTCGTGCATCTCGAAGACGCCGATCTCGTGCGTGGCACCAAAGCGATTTTTGACGGCCCGCAGAATTCGGTAGGCGTGGTGCCGATCGCCCTCGAAGTAGAGCACCGTATCGACCATGTGCTCCAGCACGCGCGGGCCCGCAATGGCGCCTTCTTTGGTCACATGCCCCACCAGAAAGACCGGCACGTGCGTCGTCTTGGCATAATGCATGAGCAGCGCAGCGCTTTCGCGTACCTGACTGACCGAGCCCGGGGCGCTTTCCAACTCGGGCCGATAGACGGTCTGGATCGAATCGACCACGAGCACATCTGGCGCGACCCGGCGGGCGGCCTCCAGGATCACCTCCAGGTTCGTTTCGGCCAGGAGCAGCAGGTTGTCGCCTTCGATGCCCAGACGTCGCGCCCGCAGCCGCACCTGGCGGACGGATTCCTCGCCCGTTACGTAGAGCACGCGCCGGTCGGGCAGGTAGCGGGCCAGTTCGGTCATCAGCGTGCTTTTGCCGATGCCGGGATCCCCCGCCAGCAGGATCAGCGAGCCCGGCACGATGCCGCCGCCGAGCACCCGGTCCAGCTCGGCCACGCCGATCACCAGCCGGGCTTCCGCTTCCAGCGGCACGGCCGAGAGCGGCACCGGATCGGCGCTTGCCACCTCCGCCATGCGGCGCGGCACGCGCGCCTTCACCGGCGTCGGCACCGTCTCCTCCACCATCGTATTCCACCCGCCGCAGTCCGGGCAGCGGCCCATCCAGCGCGGCGCTTCGTAGCCGCAGGCCTGGCAGACGTATCGCGTCGATGAACGCGCCATGAGATTTGTCCCCGGGTGAAACCCCCTCTTCGCTCCTCGTGTTACGTTCGTCTGGCTACCGGCGGCTTCCTGCACGGAAGCCCTGCCTGCACACGCTCACGGGCTGGCGAAGTTGCGTCGCATGCTGAGTTCTCGGTCACGATTTTTGCTACCCTTCCGGGCACTGGGCCAGTACACGTTGCTGCTCGTTCACGCGTTCTCGGCGCTGGGCGAGTTCAAAACGTACCGGAAGAACCTGTTTGATCAGATGGTACGCATCGGGATCGATTCGATTCCGATCGTGTCGATGGCCGCCGCGTTCTCCGGCGCGGTGATGACTGTGCAGACCGCCTACCAGCTCGTCTCGCCGTTCATTCCCAAAACGGTGATCGGGGCCGTCGTGGCGCCCTCGATGATCCTGGAGCTGGCCGTGGTGGTAACGGGCTTCATCCTGGCCGGACGCGTGGGCGCCCGCATCGCCGCCGAGCTGGGCACCATGCGCGTGACCGAGCAGATCGACGCGCTCGAAGCCATGGGACTGAATTCGGTCAGCTACCTGGTCGTCCCCCGCGTACTGGCCGGAATGGTCATGCTGCCGGTGCTCTACGTGATCGCCGCGTTCGTCGGGATCGTGTCCGGCATCCTGGTGGCCAACCTGGGCGGCTTCCTCTCGACGGGCGAGTTTCTGCAGGGTGCCCGGCAGTTTTTCAAGCCGTTCGATCCGATTTTCGGCGTGATCAAGGCGTTCGTGTTCGGTTTCGTGATCACATCAATTTCCTGCTACAAAGGGTATTTCACCCAGGGCGGCGCCGAAGGCGTCGGACGCAGCACCACGCAGGCGGCCGTCTTGAGCTGTGTGTACATCCTGGTGGCCGATCTGGTCCTGGCCGTCCTTCTGCTGTAGCGCCATGATTCGTGTAGAACATCTCTACAAAAGCTTCGACGACCGGCCCGTGCTGGTGGACGTCTCGCTGGAGATCCGCGACGGCGAGACGCTGGCGATCATCGGGCGCTCGGGCTCGGGCAAAAGCGTGCTGATGAAACACCTGATCGGCCTGCTCAAACCCGACCGGGGCCGCGTGCTCGTCGATGGCGTGGACATCAACGCGATCTCCTACGAAGAGCTGCGCCGGATTCGCCGTCAGTTTGGCGTGCTGTTTCAGAGCGGCGCCCTATTCGACTCGATGAATGCCTTCGAAAACGTGGCCTTCCCACTGCGCACGTTTACCAATCTGTCGGAAGAAGAAATCCGGCGGCGCGTGCAGGCGTGCCTGGAGCTGGTGCAGCTTCCAGACGTCGGCCCCAAGATGCCCGATGAGCTCTCGGGCGGCATGAAAAAACGCGTGGCGCTGGCCCGCGCCATTGCCCTGGAGCCGCGCTACATCATCTACGACGAGCCCACCACCGGACTCGACCCGGAGACGGCCAATGCGATCGACGAGCTGATCCGCGACCTGAACCACCGGCTCAACGTGACGGGCATCATGGTCACGCACGATATGCACTCGGTGCTCTCCGTGGCCGACCGTGTGGCCTTCCTCTACCAGGGCCGCATGCACTGGGTGGGCACCATCGACGAACTGCACCGCAGCGACGATCCGATCCTGCTTGCCTTCGTGAAAGCCAGCGAGTACCAGATTGGAGCATCGATTCCCCGCAGCGCATGAACGCAACCATGACGTCTTACCGAAACGAGATCAAAGTAGGCGTGGCGCTGGTCGTGGCCGCGCTGCTTCTGTTTTTCGGCACTCGTTTTCTGCTCAACCTGCCGCTTTTCGAACGAACGACCATCTATGAGACGCTACTGCCCGACGCAGGCGGGCTGGTGGACGGCAGCGTGGTACGCTTAAAAGGCGTGGTGGTCGGGCGCGTGACGGACGTGCGCTACGATCCGCAGAGCGGTCAGGCCCGCGTGCGTTTTCAGATCAACGGCAGCGTACCGCTACCCGAAGGCTCCTATGTGCGCGTGGCCGGGCTGGCCATGTTCGGCAACGTGGAAATGGAGATCGTCCCCGGCCCGGCCGGGAATCCGCCGCTGAAGCCGGGCAGCCGGCTGCCCGCTCGGGCCGACGGCGGCCTGGATGCCATCATCGAAGAAGCCCCGGCCGTGCTCGAACGCCTGAACGCGCTGCTGGGGCGTTTCGACATGGCCGCCGAAGCGGCCGCCACCCAGCTCAGCGCGCCGGGCAGCGACCTGCGCCAGACGCTGCTGGCCCTTCGTCAGAGCAGCCAGGCGCTGGCCACCCTGCTCCGGCGCGAACAGCAACACATCGCCCGCACGCTGGAAAATCTTTCGGCCACCTCCGCGCAACTGCGCGACGCCACCGGCCCCACGGCCGATTCCATTCAGGCGGCCGCCGCCCAGCTTCGCCATCTGCTGCGTCGCCTGGAGGCCAGCACGGCCTCGCTGGAGCAGGCCACGGCTACGCTCGACCGCATCCTGTCCCACATTGCCAGCGGACAGGGCACGCTCGGGCGCCTCATCTACGACGAAACGCTCTACCTGAAGCTCGACACCACGCTCACCGGCCTGAACCGAATCCTGCGCGACTTCGAGACCAACCCCGGCCGCTACCTGCGCGAACTCCGCCTGATCGATGTGTTCTGAACGACTTGCACCGGACATGCTCAGGCCTTTTCTTTAGCGCAAAACAATTACTCTACTTACCCGGTCCCCGACAACCATGGCGCTGACCCGCCGACAGGCGCTGCGCACGCTGGCCGGAGCGGCCGCGCTCGGCAGCATGGGCGCTCCCCTGGTACTGACCTCCCGCAATCGTCCGCAGTTCAAAGGACGCATCAAGCACTCCGTCTGCAAGTGGTGCTACCCGAACCTGAGCGTCGAGGCGCTGGCGGCGGCAGGCGTCAAGATGGGGCTGCAGTCCATCGAGCTGCTGGACCCGCCCGACTGGCTCATCGTCAAAAAGTACGGCCTCACCTGTGCCATGGGGAACGGCCCCTCCCGCATTCCGGACGGCTTCAATCGCCGGGAAAACCACGAATGGCTTATCCCGCAGTTCAAAAAGCGCATCGAAGAAGCCGCCGAAGCAGGTATCCCCAACATCATCTGCTTTTCGGGCAACCGTAACGGCATGGACGACGAGGAAGGTCTGGAAAACTGTGTGATCGGCCTCAAAGAAATCCTGCCGACGGCCGAGAAGTACGGGGTTACGATCTGCATGGAGTTGCTCAACAGCAAGATCGACCACCCCGATTACATGTGCGACCATACCGAATGGGGCGTGCGGCTCGTCAAGCGCCTGGGCTCCGAGCGCTTCAAGCTGCTCTACGACATCTATCACATGCAGATCATGGAAGGCGACATCATTCGCACAATCCGCGAAAACATCGAATACATCGCCCACTTCCACACGGCCGGCGTGCCGGGCCGCCACGAGATTGACGATTCGCAGGAATTGTATTATCCTGCCATCATGCGGGCCATTGCCGAGGTGGGATTCGACGGCTTCGTGGCCCAGGAATTCATTCCCACCGCCGACAATCCGCTGGAATCGCTTCGTCGTGCCATCGCCATCTGTGACGTGTGAGCCATGCCGACCTACGAAGACGCCCTGAAGCTCTTTCACGAGTGGACGAAATCGGAAAACCTCCGGCGCCACGGTTATGCCGTGGAAGCAGCCATGGCGCACTACGCCCGCCATTTCGGCGAGGATGAGACGCTCTGGCGCATGACGGGCCTGCTGCACGATCTGGACTACGAGCGGCATCCCACGCCCGAAGAGCATCCGTACGTAGGCGTGCGCGTGCTGCGCGAGCTGGGCTATCCCGAAGAAATGCTCGAAGCCATCCTCGGCCATGCCGAGTACACGGGCACGCCGCGCCGCACACTCCTGGCCCGGGCGCTGTTCGCCGTCGACGAGCTGGCGGGCTTCATCACGGCCGTGGCCTACGTGCGCCCCACCCGGCTCGAAGGTATGACGGTCAAGTCCGTCAGGAAAAAGCTCAAGGACAAAGCCTTTGCGGCCGGCGTCAACCGCGAGGACATCTACCGGGGCGCCGAAGAACTGGGACTGCCCCTCGAAGAACACATCGCCCATGTGATTGCCGGCATGCAGGCCGAAGCCGAACGGCTGGGACTGGCGGTGCCAAAACCTGAGTGATTGTTTGCCGTACCGAAGGGGCTGCACGCCTGTGATTCTGTTGCCTTCCGGCATGGTCGGGCAGGCGGGCGAGGATGCATCCATCTATACCCTGCTTTTCCGAAAAAAAGTGCCTTTTCTTCCACATGGCACAATCGATCAGGCCGTTCCGAGGGCTTGACAAAGTGTGTGTGTGTGTGTGT
>WFPM01000190.1 GCA_015487635.1 Rhodothermus sp. | reverse complement strand
GGCAAGGGGGGAGGCCCGGGGGGTGGAACGATACGCCGGGCGCGCTGGCCTCCGCACGCGCACACACCGCACACGAGCGCAAAGATTACCAGAAGGCCTATATACCAGCTGAACGGGGTTGGGTTGGGGTGGTGTAGTGTGTGGAGGCGTTCGCGCAAGCGCACACCGCAAGCACACCGCATGCATGCCATGCGCGCATACCTCTGTACATAAACGCACCCGGCGATGTCAGGTGTGCATGTGCCCTCGCGTGCGCATGCGCCGGGGAGCGCGGAGCGGGAAAGGCGCGCAAGACTTAAGGCTCAGCAAAAGAAAAGCCGGTAGGCGCCCAGACCTACCGGCTTTTCTTGCGGAAAGCTTGAGAGAAGCCCTTTTAGGTTTTTCGTAAGACGTAGAAAATTAAAGGTTTATGATATAAACTTTGTGGAGACAAGGGGATTCGAACCCCTGACCTCTGCGGTGCGATCGCAGCGCTCTACCAACTGAGCTATGTCCCCACTTTGCCTGCCTGCGCAGGCGCTCCAATCAACGAGTATTCCGGCGATGCAGTTCCAACATGGGCTAATCGGACAAGGGGCGCCGTGGGCTGATCCCTTTCGTTTACAGGTTTTTCACGGCCTTGTCCGGGGAAGTCTTGGCATTCTGAAAACAAAACGTCCGGCTCCACCGTACATTTTTTCCCTTCAAACCGGCGCGGGTGGGGTGGTGGCGAAGGCCGGTCATAACCGCAACAGGTAACGGAATCAATCGGTGAGGGTCACATGAGTCAGGCTTCGGAAAAACCCCGGGATCTGCTGGGCACGCGTGATACGTTCGACACCGGACACGGCACGGCCTACATCTACCGGCTCGATCGGCTGGAGAAGCTGGGCTTTTCGGGGCTGGATCGCCTGCCGTTTTCAATCAAGATCCTGCTGGAGGGATTGCTGCGCACCTGCGACGGCTATCTGGTGACGCAGGAAGACGTGGAGCGCCTGGCCCGCTACAATCCGAAAGCGCCGGCCGCCGAGGAGATTCCGTTCATGCCGGCGCGGGTGCTTTTGCAGGACTTTACGGGCGTGCCGGCCGTGGTGGACTTGGCCGCCATGCGCTCGGCCATGGCCCGGCTGGGCGGCGATCCGGAAGTGATCAACCCGCGCGTGCCGGTGCATCTGGTGATCGACCATTCCGTGCAGGTCGATTATTTCGGCACGCCGGAAGCGCTGCGCCTCAACGCCGAACTGGAGTTCAAGCGCAACCGGGAACGCTACGAATTTCTGCGCTGGGGCCAGCAGGCTTTTGAGAACTTTACGGTCATCCCGCCGGCCAGCGGCATCTGCCATCAGGTCAACCTGGAATACATCTCGCGGGTGGTCTGGAGTCGGCCGGAAGACGACGGCGTGCCGGTCGCCTATCCCGACAGCCTGGTCGGCACCGACAGCCACACGACCATGGTCAACGGCCTGGGCGTGCTGGGCTGGGGTGTTGGCGGCATTGAGGCCGAGGCGGTCATGCTGGGCCAGCCCATCTACATGCTCATGCCGGAGGTGATCGGATTTCGGCTTACCGGCGAGCTTCCCGAAGGCGCCACGGCCACCGACCTGGTGCTGACCGTCACGCAGATCCTGCGTCAGTACGGCGTCGTGGGCCGCTTTGTGGAATTCTTCGGGCCGGGCCTGAGCAAGCTTTCGGTGCCCGATCGGGCTACGATTGCGAACATGGCGCCCGAATATGGCGCCACGATGGGCTTCTTCCCGGTCGATCAGGAAACGCTCGATTACCTGCGGCGCACCGGTCGCCCGCAGGAGCTGATTGACCTGGTCGAACGCTACACGAAGGAGCAGGGGCTGTTCCGGACAGACGAGACGCCCGATCCGGAATTCCTGGACGTCATTGAGCTGGACCTGAGCACCGTGGTGCCCAGTGTGGCCGGTCCGAAGCGGCCGCAGGACCGGATCGACGTGCCCGCGCTCAAGCGGGCCTTCCGGACGGCCTTCACGGCGCCGGTCGGCCCCAAGGGCTTCGGCCGCAAACCGGAAGAGCTTGAACAGACAGCCACCTACCGGGATGAGCAGGGGAACGAAGTGCAGCTCCGCCATGGCGACGTGGTGATCGCGGCCATTACGAGCTGCACGAACACAAGTAACCCGTCGGTCATGCTGGGGGCCGGCCTGCTGGCGAAAAAGGCCGTCGAAAAAGGGCTGAAGGTGCCGCCCTACGTGAAGACGAGCCTGGCGCCCGGCTCGAAGGTGGTGACCGACTACCTGATCGAATCGGGGCTGTTGCCCTACCTCGAAAAGCTGGGCTTCAGCGTGGTCGGCTACGGCTGCACGACCTGCATCGGCAACTCGGGGCCGCTTCCCGAGCCGGTAGCCCGGGCAATCAAAGAAGGCAATCTGGTAGTGGCCGGCGTGCTTTCGGGCAACCGGAACTTCGAGGGGCGGATTCATCCGCTCGTGCAGGCCAACTTTCTGGCCTCGCCGCCGCTGGTGATCGCCTATGCGCTGGCCGGCACTGTAAACATTGACCTGATGAACGAGCCGCTGGGCAAAGATGCCGAGGGCAACGACGTGTACCTGAAGGACATCTGGCCCAGCAGCCGGGAGATCCTGGATCTGATCAACGAGGCCATCAAGCCCGAGATGTTCCGGAAGGAATACGAGGGCATCGAGACCTCGAACGAGATGTGGAACCAGATCCGGGTCTCGGGCGGTGCGCTCTACGAATGGGATCCGAACTCGACCTATATCCAGGAGCCGCCGTTCTTTGAGAACCTGACGCCTGAAGTGCCGGAAATTCAGCCGATTCTGGGGGCGCGTGTGCTGGTGCGGGCCGGCGATTCGACCACGACCGACCACATCTCGCCGGCCGGCGCCATTCCGCCCGACAGTCCCGCAGGCCGCTATCTGATCGAACGAGGCGTCAAGCCCATTGATTTCAACTCGTACGGCTCGCGGCGCGGCAATCACGAGGTGATGATGCGCGGCACGTTCGCGAACATTCGCTTCAAGAACCTGCTCGTGCCGGGCACCGAGGGCGGCATTACGCGCTACTTCCCGACCGGCGAGATCATGCCGATCTACGAGGCCGCCATGCGCTACAAGGAGCAGGGCATCCCGCTGATTGTCATTGGCGGCAAGGATTACGGCATGGGCTCCAGCCGCGATTGGGCCGCCAAGGGTACGGCGTTGCTCGGCGTACGGGCCGTGCTGGCCGAGAGCTTCGAGCGCATCCACCGCTCGAACCTGATCGGCATGGGTGTGCTCCCGCTTCAGTTCAAAGAAGGCGAAAACGCCGAGTCGCTGGGACTGGACGGCTCGGAGGTCTACGACATTCCGGTGACCAACGACGTTAAACCGCGTCAGACGCTGACCGTCACGGCCACGAAGGCCGACGGCTCGAAAGTGAACTTCGACGTGCTGGTTCGGCTCGACACGCCCGTTGAGGTCGCGTACTACCGCAACGGTGGCATCCTGCACTATGTGCTGCGCGACTTCCTGCGCAGTCAGCCCGAGCGCGTCGAGGCGTAAAGAGTATGTTCCTTGATTGCGGTGCTCTCAGAGGGTCCTGCCGACAAAGCTGGCAGGACCCTTTTGTTTGAAACATGCCGGAAGAAAAGCGGTTTTCCCTCTGGCTGCTAAAGGGTGTTGGGGCACCAAAACCGGATAAAGCGATGCGGCGATTCTGGGGCTGGACATTGGTTCTTGCGTTCCTGGTGGCCGGATGTGACTTTCTGGGGCTGGGTTCCAAGACCATTGAGGTCGATGGTCAGGTACTGGAGCTGCGTTCTGGAGAACCCATCCCGGACATTGCGGTGGGCATTTACGGCCGCAACGGCTGTTTGACGCTGGGCGACCCGACCTGTAGCACCCGGCTGGAGTTGACGTTTACCGACGAGCAAGGCCGCTTCAAGCTGAAGCATGAGCCTACCGGGGAGTATGCCTTCATCTTCGTGTTTGTCAACCCGGACGATATGCGCAACTTCCTGTACAGCCAGGAGGTAGAGTTGCTGGAGGAAGGGAAACGCATTCGACGCACCTATCTGCTGGCCAAGCGGGACACCAGCAGCGTCGGTGGCCAGGAGTGAGCCGGGTAGCTCTGTAAATGTCGGGTAAGACGAGCTGGCAATAAATGGAGCAGGGAATGGACCTGCTCCTTGACTTTTATCTGGCGGGCACTCTATGTGCTCAGGAGATCAGGTTAAAGCTGATCTCGCGGGCGACCTGCTGGCCGCTCTGCTGATCAGTAACGGTCACCCGAACGCGAATGTGACCGCGATCCGGAATCTGTTGCAGGTCAACTTCGATGTATTCCTGCGCAGTGCGACTCTGGCCTGTGTATTCCGTGCGGGCTGAGACGACGGTTTCGTCGCGGCCACCCTTTTCACGAATGACCGCGTATTCCACTGTATAATGCGTACGGTCGTCGGGGCCGAATTGCAGGTGATAGACCTCAAAACGCAGGCCCAGTTGCGTTTCCGAGGTAATCGCCAGGAAGGGATAACGGACCAGGCTGTCCGGGTTTTCGGGAAAGACGCCCCGTAGTACCGGAACCAGGTCGCTCATCTCCAGCTGACCCGGGTCGGGATTCAGCGCCTGCAGTGTATCGCGGCGGAACGTGCCCATCTTGAAGCGGGGTCCCAGTTGATACTGGCCATTGCCAAGGGCTTCGGTAGCATATACGTCCCACTGCAGTGCGACATGGAAGATAGGCGAGGGGCTCTGAAGCGTAACGGTCTGAATGGCCAGGGTGGGGTCGGTGGCCGACAACGTGTAACGCTGGCGCTGAAAGTCGCCCAGCTGATAGTCGGCCGTCCGGGTAATCGCATACAGATCGATCAGGTAATGCCCGCTGTCGGCGTAGTTCTTTTCTCTTAGAATGCGGCGTCCCTGGTCCCCTGGAGATACCGCGATCGGATTATGCCCCCAGAATACCTCAATTCGAGTTTTACCGGTCGCCTCATTCAGGAAGCGAGCCACCCGGGCTTCAACCGGCATGTTTTCCACATTGTCGTAGGCCGCCGAAGAGAATACAACCGGAGCAATTCGATCGCGCTGCGCGGCGGAGAACTGTTCCTGACGCTTGAAATGCATCCGGCGCATCATGACGAAGTTATCCGGATTAGCCCGGCCCGTAATGCCGGTAATCATGTTATCTACTTCGATACTCTGCTTGACAAAGTCCGGGTGTAGCAGCGCAAGCTGTCCGTAGATGATCTGCCAGGTTTCCAGCAGGGCCGCCCAGCGATACTGGAAGTAAGACGAGTGCAACAGACTCTGGGGGACCAGATCGGAGGGAAGGCCGATCTGATAATAGCCGTCTTTTTCCACGAACAGATAGTAAAGCAGCGGATCAATATGACGGTACGACCAGAATTCATTGGGATTCAATTCCAGGCCGCTGCGATAGGGCGACATGGTGCTTTTGTTGATGCCACGATCCTGCATGTAGATTTTGGAGGTGAATTTGGGCGGGCCCAGACGAACGTAGATGATTCCGCGGTCGTCCAGGCCGGAGCGCCGGCGGTTGGTGGCATAGTGTTTTTCGGCGTAAACCACCCGTTTCAGGTGTTCGATAAGCCGTTCATTCTGGGGGGTGGAGATGACCGGGTCCTGTGCCTGCCACCAGACTGCCAGTTTGGCACCGGAGCCCGGGACGGCGGGTTTGCGTTCATCAGGACGTACCTGCGCACGCAATGAACTCGGCAGCAGAAACTCCATCTGGGCTACATAGCGATCGACCACTTCGCGGGCTTCTTCATTGAGTCCGGGAGCGTCCAGACTACGAAGCAGTTCCAGATAGGCCCATGAAGCCTGTAGGTACTGCGTGTCGTAGCCTTCTTCAAAGACAGTGTGAATGTAGGCATCTGCGGCTAGTGGATCGAAACGCCTGCTCCGATGCAGGGCGCTCAGGCCCTGGCTCCAGACAGACAAGGCCTCGTCTTCGCGATCTGCTTTTTTTAAAGCGAGGCCCAGCCAGTAGACTACAGAATAGCCTTTGTCATCGACAAAGTCGGGAGCCTGTCGAAAAACGCGGTATAGCACGGGGATCGCGTCCTGATAGTGGCCTTTTCGCACCAGAGAGGCTCCTTGCAGGAAGAAAGCCTGAAGCGAATCAGTTTGCGCCCGCACGGGCGTAGGCCACAGTAGCAGTCCGATCAGCACCAGTGCCCAACCCATTGCACGCGTTGTTAAGCTTAAGTGAGGGATTTGCGAAGTTGAACCGAAAGATCGAAAGTTTGGGTCCCGGTGCTGAAAAAGAAAAGGGGGGCTATTGCCCCCCTTTTCCTCCGAGGCAGGATGTCGTTACTGCGTATCGACCATGGACAGAAACTCCTGCACCGAGACCGGACGCCCGTATGTGTTCAGATGTTCACGCAGGGCCTGTACCCATTCGGTCAGCAATTCGCGGTCGTTGTTCCAGTCCGGCGCCTTCTTCATCTCACCGGCTGCACCACCGAACGTATAGATCGGCTTTTGCAGCACTTCCAGTTCAGCGCCCGGCACAGGGAAGTGACGCAACGTACCCGGCTTATGCTGGAAGATGCCCGGCTTGCTCGGGTCGTTGTCGTAGTAAGCCGGTCCCGGATAGTCGAAGCGACGGCGATCGCAGAAGCCGATGCCAGCCGCCGTCCAGCCGATTTCGATGCGGCGCTCGTACATGAGCGCTTCCAGCAACTCCTGGTCCGACTCGGTGCCGGTCAGCGCCGGAAGGCCCCCGTTGTTTACCCGGGTCTTATTGATGAGTTCAGCCGCCCGCGCTTTGTCGCCACCGGTCCGAATCAACGCCTCGGCGATCATCAGGTCGTTTTCCGTTTCGGTGGCATAGCGCATGGGGCCAAGGAAGTCCAGGTGCCCTTCACGAATGTGGCGCCAGCGGCTGAAATGATAGGTACCCCGGTTAGCCCGGAAGGGAGAACCGGACTCATAGACGAAATAGGCCGTCTGCCCTCCAACACCCGGAATGCGGGCGTCGGCAGGGGATGTATTGGCCAGCAGGTTCTCAAACGGGGCTGGAGTCCGATCCTGCAACGGAGTGGCGAGCCATTCCTGAAGCGCAGGCAGAAGGTTGGGGTCCATGCCCACCAGTTCCAGGTCGGCCTGCGACCAGCCCGGACGCTGCATGTAGGCTTTGATCAGGTCCCACCATTGATCCTGATCTCCTTCTGGAGCAAAGTCCCATCCTGAAATGCCCTGCTCTGCATGGGCCAGGACTGCATTCCAGTCGGTCTGCGCATTCTCCTGAGGCGTGCGGGCCGAAAGCACCATCGTCCGCGCCACCATGGTATGGGCCAGCTGGGCCACCTTTTCGCCGTCCAGGTCGTCCAACCCGTTAAAGTAGTTGCCGGGGAATGGCACGGTCATGTTCTGGGCCAGCTGCGCCGCTTCCAACAGGGCAGAAATCGCAGCCGCAGCAACCTCCTTGTAGTTGGAGTTTTCAGGAAATTCCAGGGCTGCTACGTCGGTGTTCTCGTCCACAATAAAAGCCCGGTCATAGAACAGCGACAGCGAGCTCAGGCACAGGCCCTGCAGCAGTTTGGCGGCCGTCCGTACCATCTGGGTTTCTTCCGGGCTGTTGATAATCAGCCCTTCATCCAGCCGCCGCAGCACGTCGTTGGCAATGGAGAGCGCCGAGTACAGCCGCTGCCAGGGCCGCAAATGCGTAGAAGCGTAGCGGTATGTAGAGTTATTGTTCAGGGCTACGCGGGGCTCCGACGACAGGTCCTTCATCGAGAAGTTCCCCCATGAGGAAGTCGTCTGGTCGGCCATGGTAATCAGGGCCGGTCCCATACCCGGATAGCCCTGGTTGGCCTGCCACCAGGTCAGAAAACCACCGGCCAGAATGTTCTTGACGTCCTCCGGGGTGGCCAGTACGCGTTCGGCGTCGGGCTCATTCAAGTTCTGCACGCTCAAATCCGCACAGCCCCAGAGGAAGGCGGCAAGTACCGGTACCGCCAGAATCCAGCGCAATCTCTGCTTCATCATCATATCCTTCAACCGGTTTGATTTTCAAGGTTGAATCGTCAGAGGGAAAGTAAGCAGGGTGCCGGCAATGCATCCGGCACCCTGCTTTTTGTCAGAATACCAGCTGAACCGTGAAGGTGAAGGACCGGAACAGCGGATAGCCGTAGCTATCGCCACCGAACACGGTCGGGTCAGCTGTACCATTTACGTCGACATTACGGGCCGATTCCGGATCGTAGCCCTTGTAACCCGTGAAGGTCAACAGGTTACGTCCGGTTACGCCCACGCGGAGCTGTTGCAGGGACGGCATAAAGGCAGCCAGTGCGCGCCGATCCAGCGTATAAGTGAGCGCCACTTCCCGCAGCTTCACAAAGCCGCCGTCCTCCACGAAGTAGTTGTTGGTGGCGTTCACGTTGTACAGGGTGGCATAATACCCCCACGGCTTTTTGACCCTCTTGCCTCGCTGATCCACATCACCACCGCGGAGCTCACGCAGCACCCACTGGCGCGTGTTGTTGTAAACGTCACCGCCTTTTTGCCACTGCACCAGCGCGTACAGATTGAAGTTCTTGTAGCGCAGGTTTGTGGCAAAGCCCATGTTGAAGTCCGGATTCGAGTCGCCGATTTTGCGCAGGATCGGGTTGCCCGAGGCCGGATCCAGCACTTTGATGGGCTTTTCGTTGGGAGTACCGTAGTCGTCCTTCAGCACCACAAAACCATCCTCGTTGACCATAAAGTCGTCCAACGACATGCCCGCATACGGCGTAGCCGCATCCGAAGCCAGCATGGGGGCGATGTCGTTCAGGCTACGGGCGAAGTACTCGCCGTAGATGATGCCGAAGATTTCGTTCGGGGCAATGTAGTAGTAGCCCGTGCGGTAGGGCGGTACGTTCAGCTCCGTAATCTTCTGGCGCGTACGGTCAAAGGTGATATCGAACGTCCAGCTGAAGTCTTCCCGCTGCGCCAGAATCGTGCTGAGCTGCATTTCGAAGGTATTGCCTTCAAGCGTACCGGCATTCCGCCACTGGCTACGATATCCGGTAGCAGCCGGTAGCGGGACCAGCAGGATCTGGTCCTCCGTCGTGTTCAACGCATAGCTGGCCTGGAAGGAGTACCGATCCAGGAAGTCGATGTTGACGCCGTACTCGATGGCCGTCGACTTGGCTGGCCGGAGCAGCCGGTTCCCCAGCGTGTTCTTGACCGGGTTGCCGGAAACGATCGAGAACGTTTCATACTGCGCCGAGAAGCCCGGACGCAGACCGGCCGTACCGATCGAAGCCCGCAGTCGGAATTCGTTGACACCCGGCAGGTTGAAGAACGGCTCTTCACTCAAACGCCAGGCCGCCGAAGCGCGGTAGTAGGTGGCCCAGCGCGCATCCGGACCGAAGAGTGAGGAGCCGTCGCGACGGATCATGACGTCGCCAATGTAACGATCCTTGAAATCAAAGGTCAGGATGGCGAAGTAGTTTTCCGATCGAATGTCCGCGATGTAAGAATCGATCGTCTTGTCGCCGACCGTCGCTCCCAGATCTTCCACACCGCTAACCGCAAATTCACGGCCTGTAACGCTGAACTGTTCAACGCGCTCGTCTTCGTACAGGTAGCTCAGCTTGAGCTTGGTGTTCAGATCCCCAAACGAATGCGAGAGCAGGGCCGTGAGGCTGGTGTTGATGGCTCGGTTATCCTGATTGAAGCGGTACAACCGGCCTTTGAAATCTGCCGGGTTGTCGCTCAGGTAGCCGCGTGGGAAGAGATCTTTCCAGTAGGTCTGCTGGCGGTCCAGGCCGATCAGTCCCTCGAGCATCAGCCACCGGAATGGCCGCCAGTTTGTCTTCAGACTGGCAAGCTGGCGCACAACGCGACGCTTACGGTCCCGGTTGGCCAGCTCATAAAGCGGGTTCAACTCCAGCGACAAGCCGTAAACCCACGCGGCGTCCCAGTTATACTTCGAACCATCCTCCTCGTTGGGCGCCTCCAGGTTGACGTTCGGCGGCATGAAGAGCAGTCCATAGAATGGCGAGCCAGGCCCCTCTACGACGTCATCGCGCTCGGACTGCCCGTACATCATGCTTGCCGAGAAATCCAGGTTGTTCCGCACCCGGTGGTCCAGGTTGATGCGGAAGTTCTGGCGTGTGTAGCCCGTTACTTCCCGCAGAATTCCTCCTTCGCGCGTGTTGCTGAAGGAGGCCATGAAGTTGGTCTTCTGCGTGTTCTGGGCTACCGAAATGTAATTGTTGAACGTGGGGTTCGAGGTGAAGAAATCGCGCTGCGGGTCGCTGATGTTGCAGTAAAGCTCCTGTGAGACGGTCCCATCAGGCTGCTTTACCGGCTGCTCGATACAAGGCCAGGGATTGTCGGCAATGCCATCCGGATCCAGTACCGGGTTATCGCCCGGTCCCAGAGGATTACCATTTTCATCGACAAAGCGCAGCTTTCCATCGACTTCGGCCACCAGGTAAGGGTGACTCTCGGCCATGTCGATAAAGCGATAGGGCGACGAAATGCCGAAGTCGTTACGAATCGTCACCTGCGTGCGGCCGGCCGCAACGTTCGTCCCGCGCTTCGTGAAGATGCGAATCACCCCGTTGGCCGCCCGTGAACCCCAGATGGAAGCTGCCGCTGCATCCTTGATGACTTCAATTGATTCGATGTCGTCGGCGTTCAGGTCGGCCAGCGAGCCTTCCATAATGACGCCGTCCACAATGATAAGCGGTTCCTGGTCGCCGCTAATAGCCGTCGCACTCCGCAGCCGAATCGCTGGATCTTGCCCGGGCTCACCCGTAGGCCGCACTACGACCGCGGCAGCTACCTTGGCCTGCAACGCCGTACCGGGGTCTGGAGCGATTACTTGCTGTAGCTTTTCCGTGTCGACGCGGTCAACCGTAAACGAGAGCTTTTTGCGCGGCGTCTCGGCCGCCACACCGGTTACCACGACTTCCTCAAGGCGAAGCAGGTCCGGTTCCAGTGTGAAGTCGAAGGTATGACGCCCCGGGGTCAGTTCGAATTGCTGCTCCGCTGGCTTATAACCCACGAAACGTGCGACCAGCGTTACCGTTTGACCCCGCACCAGATCGGCAGGAACCGTAAACGAATAATTTCCGTCAATATCGGTAGCGCTTCCGATCGTGAGCTCAGAAATAACCACATTGGCGCCCGGAAGCGGGTCACCCCGTTCATCGGTGACACGACCCTGAATAACGGCTTCCTGCGCCCAAACAAGGCCAGGCAGCAGAAATCCACTCAGAGTCAGCGCAAGCAAGCGTTGAAACCACCTTCTCATAGGTCTCCACAGTTTGCGTGAAGGTTTTCCCTTGCATGGAAATTTTAGGCATTCTGTAACAGTTTTGTCAAGTCTACGTACTAAAAAGATTTTGAGTCGGTTAGAGAAGGCCTTAAACCGTCAGATAAGGGGGGTGTATGGTTATATAGGGATGATGAACCGTCGCGGTTGAGGAGGGAGCCTGAATGTATTCGTGCAGGAGCTCCAGCAGCCGGTCGGCTTCGGCCGGGGTGTAGGCGGGCGAGCGGGCGATGTAGAGCAGGTCGAAGGGGCCTTCGGTGTTGTGATAGGCCGGGCCGGGCACTTCGCGGTAGGGCACCGGCGGCTCCCACGCCAGCGGCTCAGCCGGCCAGCGCCGACGCAGCGCTTCGGGCGGACGCGGGCCATACCAGGGTAGTTGAATGCAGCCCTCGCCGCGGGCATCCAGATGTACGATGCGTTCGGGCAGGTCCGGGTAGCGCCCCGGATGATAGACGTAGGTCAGGCGGCCGATCCAGCGACAGGCGATGGCAAAGAGCAAATAGTTGCCGGGGCCTAGCCCCTCGCGGCCGCCCACGCGCGGGAAGGCGCGTTCGTCCGGCGGCAGGCTCAGCAGTTCGGTCACCACATAGGGTACGCTCGCATCCCCGAAGCCCAGGTCGGCGTGTGCGTCGATATGCACCACCTCGAAAGGCGGTTGCAGTAACCCTTCCTGAATGCGTTGCCGCCAGTCGAAAAAGATCTCGTGGTGTTCGTCCACGATCAATCCGGGCAGCGGGCGCTCACGCTGCAGGCCGCAGCGGTTTTCCAGAAAGTCGCGCACTGCTTCGGGAGGCCAGGGGCGCAATGTCGGATCGGCCGGCCGCCCGAAGCCGGGCCAGAATTGCACCTTATTGAGAAAGAAGTCCAGGTCGATGTCCAGAATCCGTACCGCCATGGGGATGACTCCGGATGCATCGGACCTGCAATCCGCTTAATTTTACAAAAGATGCTGCCGGTTTCCAACCCTGTGGCAGCCCGGCCGGAATCTCCAGCGCCGGGTTATGCGTTTCGTTACAGCAGCGATAGATAACGCGAGCGTAGAGCCATGCGCTACGATCTGATCGGCAAACGCGTGCGGGTGCATCTGTACACGCGCGAGGGCTGGCTGCTGGGGAGCATCGAAGGCCGCGTGGCGGACGTGGCAGCCGACGTGCCGGTTGGGAAAGACGCCAACGGCAACGAGATCAAGAAAGATCTGGCCTATGTGGTGGACATCACCACGGGCGATCCGAACGTGCCCTATCGGAACAGTGCCGGAGAAGAAAACGAGGGCTGGTTCGCCATTCAGGACCTGGAAGTGATCGAAGAAGACAAGCCCAAACTGTTTGTGAATTGAAGCAGGCACCCTGTGCATGAATGTGACCATGAGCGGGCGTTCCCCGACGCCCGTTTTTTGTTTTCATATGATTTTTCGGGGATCATGGGGCATGTGCGCGGCATCCTATGACCCCTGCCCTGTAGCTTCAGGGATAGGCCTCCAGGCTTCAGGGGAGCCGTAGTCCGGGGCCCCCCTCAGGCCCTTCGGGCCCGCTCCCTCTGAAAGAGGGGTATTTCGGTGAACCCCCCCAGCCGCTGCGCGGCAGCTCCCCCTGGCAGGGGGAGCGGGGTCTATGGACGGCGGCGGGCGGTGGCGGCAGGCACCTGTGCGGGTTTCAACGCTGAGCCTTTCTGCTTAGGTACTGCCCCCTCCCTGCCAGGGAGGGGGTCAGGGGGAGGGTCCAATCCGGTGCTTTCCGCGCCAAGGTTCGGGGTCCGGGCGTTGGCTCCGCTCACTC
>WFPM01000189.1 GCA_015487635.1 Rhodothermus sp. | reverse complement strand
GCTGGGGGAGACCGAACTGGCGGCCGAGGTGCGACAGCGGGCGATGCGGGTGCGGGCGGCCATCGAGCGCACCTACTGGCTGGAAGACGAAGGGTTCTATGCGTTTGCCACCTGGAAGCCGAACGGAGCCGCGGCGCCCGAACTGCTCCCCGAAAACACTGTGTTGCAGGCGGTGCCGCTCTGGTGGCGGCTGCTTCGTCCGGAACGTGCCCGCCGGGCACTGGAGCAGGTGGGCAGCGCCCAGATGGCCACCGACTGGGGCTTGCGGATCCTGTCGAACGCCAGCAGCCGCTACGACCCGCTTTCCTACCACCACGGATCGGTCTGGCCTTTGTTTACCGGATGGGCATCAATGGCGGCCTATCGCTACGAAAAGCCACACATCGGCTATCAGGCGCTGATGGCGAACGCGCTGCTGACCTACCAGGGGGCGCTGGGATACGTGACCGAATTGCTCTCGGGTGCTTTCAACCGGGATTTCGGGCGCTCGTCGCACCACCAGATCTGGTCCGAGGCCATGGTGGTGACCCCGCTGGTGCGGGGACTGCTGGGACTGGAGGTGCGGGAGGGCGGCCGGGTATTGCGCGTGGCGCCCCAGCTTCCGGCCGTGTGGGATTCGCTGCGGTTACGGCACGTGCCGGTGGGACGTGATCGGTATGCGCTGACCATCCGGCGCACAGACGAAGCCTTTCTGGTGGAGGTGACGCCTGAAGGCGAGGCGGCGCCCGTCTCGCTGGATCTGGCGCCAGCCTTTCCGCTGGATGCCCGCGTGGAGGCCGTGACCGTAAACGATCGGCCGGCCGTCTTCGAAGTGCGGGAGGAAGGCGACCTGCAGCGCGTGCGTATTCGCGTGCCGGTGGCCGGGCCGACCACGATCCACTACCGCATGCGCCCGGGCACCGATGTCTATGTGGCCCCCGAGCCGCTGGTGCCCGGGATGGACAACCGCGGACTCCGGATGCTACGCGTGCGGGCCGGCACCGACAGCCTGCTGCTGGTGCTGGAGGGAAGGGTGGGACGGACTTACACGCTGCAGGTGCGCACGCCGCGTCGGGTGCAGGCCGTCGAAGGCGTGCAGCTTGCGCGTGAGTCCGGCGGCTATCGCTTGCAGGTTCGCTTCGAAGGGCAAGGCGCTGGCTACGTGCGGCGCACGCTGCGACTCCCGATGAAATGAAAGCGCGTTCAGCCAAGTGGGCTCAGATCGGGATGAATTCAGTGCTTGCGTTAAAGAGCTTTTGTTTGTATAGATTGATAAAGGCCCGTTAAAGCAACGATTCGGCAAAAGCCATGAGACGGGAAGCCTGGTTACTCGGAAGCTGGCTGCTGAGCAGCTTGTTGCTGATCGGCTGTCTCGGAAGTCGTTCGGTCGGCCGACAGGAGACAAGCGCGTTGTCTTCAGAAAAAGAACAGGTGGTCGTTTCGGTTCAGGAGCAGGAAGAAGAGACGGGCAGTCGGGTTGCGCTGGAAGTGCCGGGACGGGTAACGGCGGTCCATGTGATGGAAGCCGCTCCGGGGGAGTGGACGGTATGGGTACAGGGCCGGTCGGCGAAAAAGAAGGCACCCCTTTACTTGCTGGACGGGAAGCCGACCACCCTGGAAGCGCTGCAGCAGTTGGATCCCCGGTCTATTGAGCGGATCGAGATTCTGAAGGGAGAGGAAGCTGTGGACGCGTACGGGGCACGCGGCGCACATGGTGTGGTGCACGTTATTACGACGCGGCGCGATTGAATGTGAAGTTTGTTTTAATGTTGCAAAAGCGTTACAATTGAACTTTTGTTGAACCGGTTCGATGGTGCGGTGTCCCCTGAAAAAGGGATTGCATTTTCTCTGCAGAGCGCAGAGATTTGGAAGCGGTCTCACAGTATGCGAAAATTCTTGCATGTTTCTGAACAACTTGAACGCAGGGTTGCTATGAGAACGTTGCTTCCACGCGGCTTCTGGCTGGGAATTTTGCTTGGATGCTGGGGTGTAAGCGTTGCCATCGGGCAACCGCGCACGGTGACCGGGACGGTAACCGACGCCTCGACGGGCGAACCGCTGCCCGGTGTTAACATTGTGGTGCTGGGCACCATGACCGGAACGACCACCGATGTGGAGGGGCGCTACCAGATCGAAGTGCCCGGCCCCGAGGCGGTTCTGGTCTTTTCGTTTGTAGGGTACGAGCAGGTGCAGGAAGTCGTGGGGGACCGCACGGTCATCAACGTGCGCATGCAGCCTACCGTCGAGGTGCTGCAGGAAATCGTGGTGGTCGGTTACGGGGTGCAGCGGCGTGAAGACGTGACCGGCTCGGTGGCCACCATCAACGCCGACGATGTCAACCAGGGCAATTACATTTCGCCGGACCAGCTCCTGCAGGGGCGGGTGGCCGGCCTGACAATTATTTCGAACAACGGCGAACCGGGAGCCGGTCTGAACATCCGGCTGCGCGGCGGCACCTCCATCAGCGCCAGCAATGAGCCACTGATCGTCATCGACGGCGTGCCCATTGACAACGTGCCGCTCATGCCGCAGGGGGCCGGAGTCAACGGAGCACCTCCTCCGCCGCGTAACCCGCTGAGTCTGATCAATCCGAACGACATTGAGTCGATCACGGTCCTCAAAGACGCAGCAGCCACGGCGATCTACGGTTCGCGTGGCGCCAACGGTGTGATTCTGATTGAAACGAAAAAAGGCCGTCAGGGGCAACTGCAGGTGGACTATGACGCCTACATCACAGCGGCCTCGCCCTATAAGAAGATGGACGTGCTGAACGGCGAGGAGTACCGTCGTTTCGTGGAAGAGCAGATTCAGGCCGGGAATCTGCCGCCCAGCGCCCGGGATGTGCTGGGCAATGCCAACACGGACTGGGAGGAGGCCGTCATGCGTACGGCCATCACGCAATTCCACAACCTGGCCTTTTCGGGCGGTACGAGCCAGACCCGCTACCGGGCCTCGGTCAGCTACTTGAACCAGCAGGGCCAAGTGATCGATTCGGGGCTGGAGCGGCTGACGGGCCGCCTGAATGCGGATCACCAGGCCTTTGACGGACGGCTGCGTCTGCAGCTCAACTTGACCGGCTCGTTCCAGTTCGACGATCTGTTGCCCTATAACCAGACGGCCGGTTTTGAGGGCGGTGTGCTCTCGAATGTGTTCCAGATGAACCCGACCTATCCAATCTATTCGGAGACCAACCTGGATGGTACGCCGGCCACAGATGGGTACTTTGAAGTCGCCGAGGGACGCACTTCGGTGCGCAACCCGGTGGCTATGGCTGAACAGGTTGAAGACATTGCCAAGACCACGCGGGCTCTGGGCAACATTGCCGCCGAGTTGGATCTGCTGCCCGGGTTGACGGCCAAGGTGAACTTTGGGGCCGATCGAGCGCAGGCGAGCCGCCGCCAGTACTTCCCGCAGCAGAACCCGACCGGTGCCGAGTTCGGCGGACGCGCCCTGTTGCGCAACCGAGAGCATTCGTCGCTGACCTTCCAGAGCTACCTGACCTACCGCAACATGTTCGCCCAGGTCCACAGTGTGGAGTTGCTGGGCGGCTATGAGTTCAACGAGTACATGACCGAAGAATTCGGCGTGGAGGGTCGCGACTACGTAACCGATGCGACCTCATATAACGCAGTACAGGCCGGAGCTCAGCTCGTTAAAGAAGGAACGTTCTCCTTCAAAGAGAAAAGCCGGCTGGTTTCTTTCTTTACACGCCTTAACTACAGTTATCAGAATAAGTACTACCTGACCGGCGTGCTTCGCTACGATGGCTCCTCACGCTTCGGGGAAGGCAACAAATGGGCCCTGTTCCCTGCTATTTCCGGGGCCTGGCGGCTGAGCGCCGAGCCCTTCATGCAGGGACTGGACTGGCTCACCGACCTGCGCCTGAAGATCGGCTATGGGATCACGGGTAGCCAGGAAATCGGCAACTACCTGTCGCTGGCACAGCTCGGCGCCCGGCAGGACCTGCAGGCGGTCTTTAACCAGACGGCCTATACCGGCTTTGCACCGATTAATTATGCAAACCCGGATCTGAAGTGGGAGGAAACGGCCACATTCAACATCGGCCTGGACTACGACCTGTTCAATGGTAAGCTCTCCGGTACCATCGAGTACTATGTCAAGAATACCAGCAATCTGTTGCTGGAAATTCCCGTGCCCCAGCCGGCGCCGGTGCCTACGCGGATCGAAAACATCGGTAAGACGCGCAACCGGGGCTTCGAGCTGTCGCTCGACGCACTGGCCGTTGACCGGCCTAACCTGAGCGTGCTCTTGGGGCTGGTCTTTAGCACGAACCGAAACGAAGTGGTCAGCCTTGGACCCCATGAGTTCATCGTAACGGGTGTGGTCAGCGGACGCGGGCAGTCCGGTACGTTCGCCCAGCGTCTGATTCCCGGAGAGCCAGTGGGTACCTTCTATGGCTGGATCTTCGAAGGCGTAGAAAACGGTCGTCAGAAGTTCCGCGACCTCAACGGTGATGGTCAGATCACGGACGCCGACCGCACGATCATCGGCAATGCCCAGCCGGACTTCACCTACGGCTTCCGGACCAACATCTACTGGGGCAACTTCGACATCAACATCTTTATCCGGGGCGAACAGGGCCGCGACGTCTTCAACAACACGGCGCTGGTCTACCAGACGAAGAGCGCCGTGCTCCAGAACCAGAACTTCCTGAAAGCGGCTCTTGACGATCCGGATGCCCTGGATGAGCCGGCCATCTACTCCTCGCGCTGGATCGAGGACGGCTCCTTCCTCCGGGTAGACAATGTGACGATCGGCTACACCTTCCGGAATCTGGGAGGCCTCTGGGGCCGCTATGTGCGGCGGGCCCGCATCTACGTCACCGGCCAGAACCTGCTGGTGATCACGCCCTACTCGGGGTACGATCCCGAAGTTAATATCAATGCCGGCCTGGCTTCGCTGGGCATCGACTATGCCCAGTACCCGCGGGCCCGGAGCTTTACGCTGGGTATCAGCCTGGGCTTCTAACCAGACAGATAGACTCGCAAAGGACGCAGACGACCAAACGTTCAGCATACCATGGCCATGATTCGCTGGAATCGCAACGGGCGGCGGGTTGCAGGATGGACCTTACTGGCGTTCCTGCTGCTTAGCGGCTGTACGGATCTGAGTGAGGAGACCTTCTCGGTGATCACGCCGGATAAGTTCTACAAAACCGACAAGGAAATCACCGCCGCCCTGGCACCCATCTATGCGCAACTGCGGGCGCTGGAGTGGAGCTACTGGACGATGAGCCAGGTCACCACTGATGAGACGGTGGTGCCGACGCGCGGGCAGGACTGGTTCGACGACCGCCGCTGGCTTAACCTGCATGAACATAATTTCCAGCCCACGCAGGTGGACTTCAATGGCGCCTGGGTGGACCTGTATACCGGCATTGCCCGTGCGAACGGGCTGCTCCAGACCTTGCAGGAAATTGAAGCACCCAACGAGGCACAACTGGAAGCCGAAGTGCGCCTGCTTCGGGCTCTCTATTACTATTTCCTGCTGGATCTTTTCGGCAATGTGCCTATTGTGGGCGATGATGAGTTTGTTGTAGACCCCAATAACCCGCCGGCCACGGAGCCGCGAGACAAAGTCTTCCGCTTCGTAGAAAGTGAACTGCTGTTTGCCCGTGATAACCTGCCGGAGACGCCTCCGCTGCCGGGGCGCGTAACAAAGTGGGTGGCCGAAGCGTTGCTGGCCAGCCTGTACCTGAATGCCGGGGTCTTCACGAAGAACAGCACTGAGCTGGATCCGAACGGCTATAACTCCTGCATGGATGTGCAGACCAGCGGCGGGCAGAATGCCTGCCAGGCAGCCGTCCAGCACGCCGACAACGTGATCAACTCCGGCTATTTCCGGCTGGCCGAAGGGGAGGAATGGTTCCAGAACTTCCTGCCCAACAACGAAAACTCACCGGAGATTATCTTTGCCACGCAGCATCTGCCCGAACCCGGGCTGGGGATGAACTTCCAGATGCGGACGCTCCATTATTTCCAACTGGAGCCGTCGCCCTGGAACGGCCACGCGATTCTGGCCGAAACCTACAACATGTTCGACGACGACGACCTGCGGAAAACCATCTTTCTGGTCGGACAGCAGTATGCCGAGCCGCGCGGCAACTGCATCGGACGCCAGTGCTACTCGCAGGGCGAGCCGCTGACCGACCGAGCAGGCAACCCGCTGGTCTATACCCCGGAGATCCAGAATATCTTCAATGCGACCGAATACGAGGGCGTGCGCGTGCTCAAGTACGGGCCTGACCCGAACCACGTGGGCGGGGACCACGGCAACGACTATGCCTGGTTCCGACTCCCCGAGATGTATTTGATCAAGGCCGAAGCGCTCAATGAACTGAACGGCCCAACGCAGGAGGTGGTGGATCTGATCAACGCTGTACGGAACCGGGTCTTCGAGCCGGACAAGCCGATCAGTCTCGCCGACTATCCCACCAAGGAGGCGATGCGGGAGGCCATCCTGAATGAACGACTCTTTGAATTTACCTGGGAAGCCAAGCGGCGGCAGGACCTGATTCGCCACGGCAAGTTCACGCGGGCCTACCAGTTCAAGCCGCAAAGTGATCCGAAAGTGTTGTTGCTTCCCATTCCGCAGCAGCAACTCGACGCCAATCCGAACCTGGTTCAGAATCCGGGCTATTAATGGTCCAATAAGAAGTGCGACCTCACACCGCCGGGGTGCTGCCTTGCAGCAGCGCTCCGGCGGTGTTTTCTTTGGGGCAAAGCTGTTCGAGATTCATATGATTTCCGGGATATCATGGTGCAGCGGCCTCCCATGACCCCCTTATGCCCTTCGGGCGCTGATCGCACGCGCATCATGGCAGCCTCGGAAGAGGCTCCCATGCCCCCCTTATGCCCTTCGGGCCAGCTCCTCCTACAAGGGGGAGCGGTGTCTACAGGCTACGGCGGGCGGTGGAGGCAGGCGCCCGCGCGTGTTGCAGTGTCGAGGCGTTCCCTCAGGTGCTTCTCCCTCCCTGCCAGAGAGGGGGAAGGGGGAGGGGGAGGGTGGCTCCTGCTGGTTGCCGGCGCCGACATTCGGGAAGCCGGCGTTGGGGGGTGGCATCGCGCACTTCGGGCAGAGAGGAGGCACCTACCAGACTCACGACGACGCCCCCACCAAGTAGGGGCGGACCGCGGTGGCTGCCCTGTCGTATGTGCCGGACTATGCCCGGCACACGGGATGGGGGCCACATCATGCACCGGTAAATCAGCGATCACATATTAGGCATGATGCATCGCTTCTTGCTGCGCGGTTTCCGGAACCTCGGCCTGCTGGGGTTGCTGGTGTTGGGGGGGTGTCGCAAGCCCGGCGTGCCCGCCGATGCGCTGTTTGCAGAACTATCCCCCCGGCAGACAGGCATCCGCTTCGAAAACCGCCTGCGCGAAACGCAGGAGTTCAACGTTTTCATCTACCGCAACTTCTATAACGGGGGAGGGGTCGGACTGGCCGACTTCAACGGCGACGGACAGTTGGACGTCTTCCTGACGGCCAACCAGAGCGCCAACCGGCTCTATCTGAACCGAGGCAACTGGCGCTTCGAGGACGTCACCGAAACGGCCGGCGTGGCCGGCACAAAACCCTGGACCACCGGCGTGGCTGTGGCCGACGTGGACGGCAACGGATGGCCCGATCTGTATGTATGCCATGCCGGACCGTTTGCTGACAGCCTCCGTGCCAACGAGCTCTATCTGAACCTGGGGCCCGACGAAAACGGCATCCCGCATTTCCGGGAAGCGGCGGCCGAACTGGGCCTGGCCGATACGGGCTTTTCGGTCCATGCCGCCTTCTTCGACTACGACCGGGATGGCGACCTGGACGTCTACGTCCTGAACAACTCTATGCGGCCGATCATCAGCCTGGACTTTCGCAACACGCGCCACGAACGTAATCACGAGGGGGGCGACCGCCTCTACCGCAATGACGGCGGCCGCTTCGTGGACGTCAGCGCCGAGGCCGGCATCTACGGACCGGAGATCGCCTTCGGGCTCGGCGTGACCGTGGCCGACCTCAATCGCGACGGCTGGCCCGATATCTATGTCTCCAACGACTTTTTTGAACGCGATTACCTCTACCTGAACCAGGGGGATGGCACCTTCCGGGAGGTGCTGGAAGACGCGATGGCGTCGATCAGCCTCTCGTCCATGGGTGCCGATGCGGCCGATATCGACAACGACGGCTTCCCGGAGCTGTTCGTGACGGACATGCTGCCTGAAGACGATGTCCGCCTGAAAACCACCACCACCTTCGAGGGCTGGCAACTCTATCAGACCAAGGTGGAAAATGGCTTCTACCACCAGTTTACCCGCAACACGCTCCAATATAACAACAGAGACGGTACCTTCAGCGAAATCGGCATGTGGGCCGGCGTGGCCGCCACCGACTGGAGCTGGGCCGCGCTGATCTTCGATGCCGACCTGGATGGCTATAAAGACATCTTCGTAGCCAACGGCATCTTCTGGGATGTAATCGATCAGGATTACCTTGAGTACCTTTCGGCCGAAGAGACGATGCGGGCGGTGATCCGGGAGGAAGGGGTCGATTACCTGGCGCTGATCCGGAGAATGCCCTCACATCCACTGCCGAACTACGCGTTCCACAACAACGGCGACCGCACCTTCACGAACCGTGCGCGCAAATGGGGACTTGCGCGGCCGGGCTTCTCCAGCGGAGCCGCTTACGGCGATCTGGATGGTGACGGCGATCTGGACCTGATCGTCAACGATGTGAACGGTCCGGTCCGCGTCTACCGCAACCAGGCGCGTGAGCAATCCGGCGGGCATTTTCTGCAGGTGCAGCTGATCGGCACGCCGCCCAACACGCAGGGCATCGGCGCGCAGGTGACCGTGCTGGTCAGAAATCAGCGCTTTTACCAGGAGCAGATGCCCAACCGGGGCTTCCAGTCGTCGGTGGATCCGGTGCTGACCTTCGGGCTGGGCCCGCACAACACGGTCGATGCCGTGGTTGTGGTCTGGCCCGACGGCCGCCACGAAGTGCGCCGCCGCGTGGCGGCCGACCGGCGGCTGGTTTTTCGGCAGGAAGAGGCCGTGGAAGGGCAGCCGGAGCTGCCGCTATTGCCGACGCGGGCAACGCCGCGTTTTGCCGACGTGACGGCCCAGGTGGCACTCGATTACCGGCATCAGGAGGATAACTTTGTGGACTTTCTGCGCGAAGGACTCATGCCCTGGATGCGCTCGCGCGAAGGACCCCGGGTAGCCATAGGCGACGTGAACGGCGATGGCCGCGACGATTTCTACATCGGCGGAGCCAAAGGCTTTCCCGGCGTGCTCTTCGTGCAGCAGCCCGACGGTCGGTTTGTGCGCACCAACGAGGCACTGTTTGCTGCCGATGCGCTCTCGGAAGACCTGGGTGCCGCGTTTTTTGATGCGGATGGCGACGGCGATCTGGACCTGTATGTGGTCAGCGGCGGCAACGCCTACGCACCCCGGGCACCGGCGCTCCAGGATCGGCTGTACCTGAACGACGGCCACGGGCGCTTCCGGAAGGCGACGGATCGCCTGCCCCGCATTCGTAGCAGCGGCGGACCCGTCGCGGCCGCCGACTACGATGGCGACGGCGACATCGATCTGTTCGTCGGCGGCCGCATCGAACCCTGGTTCTACGGCATGGCGCCTGAAAGCCTCCTGCTGCAGAACAACGGCCGCGGGCATTTTACAAACGTTACCGAAACGCTGGCGCCCGGCCTGTCCCGCATCGGCATGGTTACCGATGCGGCCTGGGCCGACTTCGACGGCGACGGCCGGCTCGATCTGCTCATCGTGGGTGAGTGGATGCCGCTCACGATTTTCAGGAACGCCGGCGGTGGACGGCTGGAACGCTGGGAGCTGTCCGATCTGGCTGAAACCTCGGGCATCTGGCACCGGTTGGCCGTGGCCGACTTCGACGGCGACAGCGATCCGGACTTCATCGCCACCAACCTGGGCCTGAACACGCCGCTGAAAGCCTCGCCGGACAGTCCGCTCCGGCTCTTCGTGAAAGACTTCGACCGAAACGGCTTTGCCGACCACCTGCTGGCCCGTCCCGAAAGCACGGAGGTCGGTCTCCGGCATCGTCCCTTGAACCTGCGCCGGGAAGTGCTCGGCCAGTTGCCCTTCCTGAGCGGCCGTATTCCCTCACATGCCGCCTATGCCCGCATGATGCTGGAGGACTTCCTGAAGCCGGCCGAACTGGAAGGAGCCATTGTGCTGGAAGTCCGGGAATTGCGCAGTCTGTACGTTGAAAACCTCGGAGCGGGACGCTTCCGCCTGCATCCACTCCCGCCCGAGGCGCAATGGGCCCCGCTCTACGGGTTGCTGGTGGATGATTTTGACGGCGACGGCCACCTGGACGTGCTGGCCGGGGGTAACTTCCGCTGGGCGCAGACCAGTCTGGGCCTGATGGAAGCGACTTACGGCCTCTGGCTCAGGGGCGACGGGACCGGCCGCTTCACGGCGGTGACGCCCCGCGACAGCGGCTTTTTCGTGCGGGGTGAGGTGCGGGACATCCAGAAGCTGGCACGGCCGGGCCGGCCCCCGCTGATTCTGGTGGCCCGTAACGACGACACGCCTCGATTTTTTGTCGTGCGACGGTAAACGCCATGCGCAAGCTGCTACTGCTGTTCGGCCTTGCCGGACTGGCCGCCTGTCGGCCCGCCGAACCGCCTCTGTTCGAGCGGATGAATCCCGATCGGACCGGCATCACCTTCGTGAACGAAGTGCCCGTCGATACCGCTTTCAACATTGTCAACTATATGTACTACTACGACGGAGCGGGCGTGGCGGCAGGCGACTTCAACGGCGACGGCTGGCCGGACCTGTACTTTGTCGCCAACCGGGGACCAAACCGCCTGTACCTGAACCGGGGCGACTGGCATTTTGAGGACGTCACCGAAACGGCCGGCGTGGCCGGTTCGGGCAACTGGAACACGGGCGTGGCCGTGGCCGACGTGGACGGCAACGGATGGCTCGATCTCTACCTGGTCACCTTCAGCAACTACCTGAATCGCACCGGACGCAACCAGCTCTTTCTGAACCAGGGGCCGGACGCAGCGGGCATCCCGCGCTTTCGCGAAGCGGCGGCCGAATTCGGGCTGGACATCGCTGCCTACGGCACACAGGCCGTTTTTTTCGATTACGACCGGGATGGGGATCTGGATCTGTACCTGCTGAACCGGGCACTGCATACCGACGAGAGCTTCGGTCCGGCCGAGCCGCTGCGCCGCCGTTTCGATCCGAATACCAGCGACCGACTGCTGCGCAACGACGGCGGGCGCTTTGTGGAGGTGACGGCCGAGGCCGGGATCGTGGACGGACTCATCGGCTACGGGCTCGGCGTGGTGGTGAGTGACCTGGATCAGGACGGATGGCCCGATCTGTACGTGGCCAACGACTTCCATGAAGACGACCGGATCTACCGCAACAACGGCGACGGCACCTTCACCGATGTGCTGCGCACGGCCACGGCCTATACCTCGCAGGCATCGATGGGCGTGGATGCGGGCGACGTCGACAACGACGGGCTGCCCGATCTGATCGTGCTCGACATGATGCCCTTCGATCCCGTCATTTTCAAGACGGCCGACGGGCCGGAGTCGTTCGAACTGTTTCAACGCAAGCGGCAGTTCGGCTACCATCCCCAGTATCCCCATAACGTGCTGCTGCGCAATCTGGGCGCCTGGCAGTTCGTGGACGTGGCCTTTCGGGCCGGCGTGGCCGCCACCGACTGGAGCTGGGCTGCGCTGCTGGCCGACCTGGATAACGACGGCTACCAGGACCTCTTTGTCACAAATGGCATCTACCACCGGCCGAACGATCTGGACTACATCCGCTACGTCGGACAGCCCGAAATCCAGGAGGCACTGGCGCGGGGCATCACGCCGGAGCTGCTGGAAGATCTGCTGCGTCACATGCCGCAGGTGCCGCAACCCAACTTCGCCTTTCGCAACAACGGCGACGGAACTTTCACGAACCGGGCACAGGTGTGGGGACTGGGGCAGCCCGGCTTTTCGACCGGGGCCGTGTATGTGGACCTGGACCGCGACGGCGACCTGGATCTGGTCACCAGCGAGATCAACGCCCCTGCGGCCGTGTACCGCAACCACACACGCGAGCGCACCGGCGCCCACTACCTGCAGGTGGTGTTGGAAGGCGAGGGGATGAACCGGTGGGGCATTGGCGCCCGGGTGACCGTGCACTATGGCGACAGCCTGCAGCTCCGTGAGCAGCAGCCCGTGCGCGGCTGGCTCTCATCGGTCGAGCCCGTACTGCACTTCGGGTTGGGCCCCCATACGCAGGTGGATTCGGTGATGGTGGTCTGGCCTGATGGTCGTTACGAGGTGCGCCGAAATGTAGCGGCCGATCAGACGCTGATCTTCCGCCAGGCCGAGGCACGGGGACGCTATCGTCCGCCGACGCCGCCCCCGCCGCTTTTCCGGGAAGTTCCCGACGCGTTGCCCTATCGGCACGAAGAGAACGCTTTTGTGGATTTTACCCGCGAGCCACTGCAACCCCATCGACTCTCGCGTGAGGGACCGGCGCTGGCCGTGGGCGATGTGAACGGCGACGGGCTGGACGATGTGTTTCTGGGCGGGGCCAAGTGGCAGCCGGCCCGGTTGCTCGTGCAGCAACCGGACGGGACGTTTCGGCCGACCAACGAAGCGCTCTGGGAGGCCGAAAGCCGCTATGAAGATGTGGATGCCGCGTTTTTCGATGCGGACGGCGACGGCGACCTGGACCTGTATGTGGTCAGCGCCGGCAACGAATGGTGGGGGCGGGCCGAGGCGCTGCGCGATCGGCTTTACCGGAACGACGGCCACGGGCAGTTCCGCCGCGACGAGCAGGCGCTGCCGGATCTGTTTGCGAACGGTTGTTGCGTGCGCGTGGCCGACTATGACAGTGATGGTGATCCGGATCTGTTCGTGGGCGGGCGCGTCGTGAGCCGCCGTTACGGCGAAGCGCCGCGCAGCTACCTGCTGGAGAACCGGGGCGACGGTACCTTTACAGACATCACCGAAGCCCGTGCACCGGCGCTGGCCCACATCGGCTTGGTGACCGACGCTGCCTGGGGCGACTTCAACGGCGACGGACGTCTGGATCTGCTGGTGGTGGGCGAATGGATGCCGCTGACGCTGTTTTTCCAGGAGGCGAACGGCCGTCTGGTGCCGACCGTCCTGGAAAACACCGAAGGCTGGTGGTTCAGCGTGCGTGCGGCCGATCTCAACGGCGACGGCGATCTGGACTTTGTGGCCGGGAATCTGGGATTGAACGCTTCGCTGCAGGCAACACCCGGGCAACCGGTGAAGCTCTATCTGCAGGACTTCGACCGAGATGGTCAGTCCGATCCGGTGATCGTGGCCTACCAGGGCAAGCGGGCCTACCCGGTGGCGACGATCGATCTACTGGCACGGCGTTTCCCGGAGCTGGGGCGGCGGTTTGAAAGCTACCACGCCTGGGGAGCCCGTACGCTTGAAGAACTCTTCGGGGAAGAGACAGTGCGACAGGCGTCGGTGCGCTTGGCCCGTACTTTTGCATCGGTCCGGGCCGAAAACGACGGCCAGGGGCATTTCACGTTGCAGCCACTTCCCGAACCGGCGCAGTGGTTTCCGGTGCGCGCGTTGCAGATTGACGACGTAACCGGAGATGGCCGGCCGGATGTGATCGCGGCGGGCAACTTTGACGAGGCCAACCCGGCCCTGGGTCATTACGGCCACAGCCCGGGCGTCGTGCTGGTGCAGACCGAACAGGGAGGATTCACGCCGTTGCGGCCGGGCGTTTCCGGGCTGGTGTTGCGTGGGCAGGTACGTCATCTGGCCTGGCTCCGGCGTCCAGGTGGCACCCGCTGGCTGCTGGCCGCGCGCAATGATACAACGCCCGAAGTGCTGGTGGCGCCTGACGACCAACGGTAGCAGTGCAGATCGGTGGTTTCTCCGCGCCCTCTCTTCAGGCGATCGGCGCCCTCGAACTTTGGACGTCAGCTTCTGCAGTGTGGCTGTGGAAAAGTAGCTTGCATTTGCTACGAGGGAGGCAGAAAAGCCCGCTCATCCATCGGGCCCCAATCTGGGGTAGCCCTCTGCTG
This sequence comes from Rhodothermus sp., assembly GCA_015487635.1. Taxonomy (GTDB): domain Bacteria; phylum Bacteroidota; class Rhodothermia; order Rhodothermales; family Rhodothermaceae; genus Rhodothermus. Next base: position 23,596 of record WFPM01000189.1, on the reverse strand, counting down.
AGGCACATGGGCAGGGAAGCGCGGTCGGTCTTTCTGGAGCGAATGCTCCGGCAAAATCAGTCAGGTGAGCTTGCAAGTCCCTCAGAGTCAGCGTGTTCGGTTCGGCATAAACTGGCCGATTCAGGCGAACGGTATGGAGGAAGCGTGCAAGGAAGGAAAGGGCTGCCATTTTCTGGGATCCGAATCACTTCGGGCGGTGAATCGATCACGCCGATCTTGTGCTGCTGGGCGATACGTTCCATGCAGTGCTGCGATTGGCAGCGCCGAGGCAGCATGGCGCCGGCCGATGTCTGGCCGAACCCGGACATGGCGCTGGCCTCGCAAAAGCAGTACGAAGCCGCCCGTCAGGTCTGGCTCCAGGCCTTGCGCTACTGCCCAAATGATAATACCTTGCGGGAGTATCTGGCCGAACTGGAACGACGACGTGGTTCCTAACCATATGGTAACCAATGCCTCGCCCGCGTAAACGGCTGTTTCATCTGCCTGCCGGACAGCGCCGGCTCGTGAGCATCCTGTTGGGCGGCTTTCTGGTGATGCTGCTCAACAGCTTGGTGCTCGTGCTGTTCGATCGCTCGACGGCGCTCGTCTACATGAGCAACGTGCTGCTGCACGTCGGACTCGGCCTGCTGCTGATCGTACCGTTCCTGCTGTTTCTGCCGGCACATATCCGTACGATGCCGCTGCGCTGGAACCTACGGGCGACGGTCGCCGGGGTGTTTACGGCGCTCTCTATGGTAGTGCTACTCGTGAGCGGCGTCCTGCTCTTCTGGGGAGGGGCGACGCTGAACCGGCGCGTGCTGCTGACGCTCCACGTGGTGAGCATGTTCACTGCACTGCTGGGCTTTCTCGTGCATGTGTCGCTCAAACGGGGCGTCCGTTTCCGCTTTCTACTGCCCGAGGGACTGACCGCGTTGCGTCGGGGACAGGTCCTGCGCCACCCGCTGACGCTGACGTTCTGCGCAGGCGTGGTGGTTGCGGTCGCCTTCTTCCTGGTGCCCTGGCTCAAACAGCCCGATCCAGTCTACCTCGACACCGGCAACGAAAATCCGCTGGCCGCTTCCGAAGCGCTCCTGGCGCATGAGGGCTTTTTCAAGGAGGCCACGCTATCCGGCTCGAAAACCTGTGGACAGGCCGGTTGCCATCCCGACATCTATGCCCAGTGGGAAGCCTCGGCCCATCATTTCTCTTCGTTCAACAATCCGTACTACCGGCGCTCCATCGAATACATGCTGGAACGCCGGCCGGTAGAAGCCGCCCGCTGGTGCGCCTCCTGCCACGATCCGGTCATGCTCTTTTCGGGGCGCTTCGGCCACCGCATACCGCTCGACACCACGCACTGGACGGCCCACGAGGGGATCACCTGTCTGGCATGCCACGCCATTACGGGGCTGCGCGATCTACGCGGAAACGGTCGCTACGTGATCGCCGAGCCCGACGAATATCCCTTTGCCCGAAGCACGAACCCGGTGGGGCAATGGCTGCACCGCCAGCTCATCCGGGCCAAGCCGGAGCCGCATCGGGAGGCCATGCTTCGCCCCGTGCACCGCACCGAGCAGTTTTGCAGCACCTGCCACAAAGTAGGGCTGCCGCCCGCGGTCAACTACTATCGCTGGCTTCGTGGTCAGAATGAGTATGACGCCTGGCAGATGAGCGGCGTCTCGGGCAACACGGTGCGATCGTTCTACCTGCCGGCGCAGCCGCGCACCTGCATCGACTGCCACATGCCGCTGGTGCCCTCCGACGACCAGGGCAACGACGGAGGCTTCGTGCGCAGTCACCGCTTCCTGGCCGCCAACACGGCACTGCCCTTCCTCAAAGGACACGACGAGCAGCTCCGGGCCACGCAGGCATTTCTGCAGGACTCCATCGCCACGGTCGATCTCTTTCTGGTGCGCGTCAACGGCCACACTTACGGGCCCGACGAGCCCATGCCCGTACTTCGTTCCGGCGATCGCGTGGAGCTGACCGTGGTCGTGCGCAACCGCAAGGTGGGCCATGCGCTGCCCGGCGGCACGAACGACTCGAACGAACTCTGGCTGGAGGTGATTGGACGTGACCGCGAAGGGCAGACCGTGGTGGCCTCAGGGCTGCTGGATGACGAAGGGCGGGTTGATTCCACCGCGCACTTTTTCGGGGCTGTGTTCGTGGATCGGGTCGGCCAGGAGGCCAACAAGCGCAACCCGCACGACTTCCGCACCCCGGTCTACGTGAACGTCATCAATCCGGGCACGGCCCGTACGGTCCATTACCGCTTCACCGTACCGCCCGCCCGGCCGATTATCGAGCTCACGGTGGCCTTCAAACATCGGAAGTTCAAGTGGTACTTCAATAACTGGACGTTCCGGGGGCGTGTGGCGCCCGGCCAGCCTGATTCGCTCGCTACGCCCGAGGTGGACTATCGCCGCTGGATTCTGGATGAAGACCGCACAGCCCCCGAACTTCCAATCACCACCATCGCCACGGCACGCCGTGTGGCCGGACAACCGCCCGAAAGCAACGTGCCGCTCTGGGAGCGCTGGAACGACTACGGCATCGGCCTTTTCCTGGAAGGCAACACGCGCCGGGCACTGGCCGCCTTCGAGCAGGTGAGCCGTCTGGCCCCGGACAATCCCGAGGGTCCCATCAACCTGGCGCGCGTGCTGATTGCCGAGGGTCAGCTCGACCGGGCCCTGGAGATGCTTGCCGAAGCCGAACGGCGTCGTCCCGGCTATCTGAAGACTGTCTACTTCCGGGGCAAGATCTACCAGCGACAGGGCGAATACGATCGGGCGCTGGCCGAGTGGATGCGCGTGGTCGAACGCTATCCGCTCGATCGCGTTCTGCTGCAGGAGATCGGGCGTATCCATTACCTTTCGGGCCGCTATGAAGAAGCGCTCCGGTGGTTCGACCGCATCCTAGCCATCGATCCGGAAGATCTGGGTGGGCTTTATAACCGGATGCTGGCGCTGGGGGCGCTGGGACGCACCGAGGAGTTCCGGGCGGCGAAAGCCCGCTACGAATATCACAAGGTGGACGAGGAGGCTTCGGCCTGGAGCACGCCGTATAAACATCGCCACCCGATGGCCAACCGCGAGGCGCAGCCCATCCACGAGCACGAGCTGCATCCCGTGGATGAAAACGGACGGCTTCGTATAGCGCCGATGCTGGCCTGGCAAAACATTGATCGATAACCATGCAGAAACGACTCTGGGGAAGTCTGTTGCTCCTGCTTTTTGTCGGCTGCGAACGGGCCGAGCAACTACAGAAGCCGGTGGAAGAGGTCGCCGCGGTGCCGGCTGTGCAGATCGCCTTCACCGACGTTACCGAGGCGGCCGGGCTGGGCGCCTTTCGGCATGAGACGGGCGCCTTCGGCCAGAAGTGGTTTCCAGAGTCGATGGGGCCGGGCTGCGGCTTTGTCGATTATGATGGCGACGGCTGGCTCGACATCGTGCTGGTGGGCGGTGGCGTCTGGCCCGGCCACAGCGACAAAGACTGGGTGCGGCCGCTCTGGCTTTTCCGCAACAACGGCGACGGGACGTTCACCGACGTAACCGACGAGGCCGGGCTCGGCCAGCTCAACGCCTACGGCATCGGCATCACGGCCGCCGACTACGACAACGACGGCGACGAAGACCTGTACTTCACCACGCTCTGGAAGAACATCCTGCTGCGCAACAATGGCGACGGCACGTTCACGGATGTGACCTACGAAGCCGGGGTGGCCGGCGATTCGGTCTGGAGCAGCTCGGCCATCTTCTTCGATGCCGACCGCGACGGCGACCTGGACCTGTTCGTGGGCAACTACGTCTACTGGACGCCGGAAACCGACATCTGGTGCTCACTCGACGAAAAAACCAAGGGCTACTGCACGCCCGAAGCCTATACGGGCGTGCCACCCTACTTCTTCCGCAACAACGGCGACGGGACGTTCACCGACGAAAGCGAAAAGGCCGGGTTTGTGCCGGCGCCGGGCAAGACGCTGGGCGTGGCCGAGACCGACTACAACCGCGACGGCTGGCCCGATCTGGTCGTGGCCAACGACACACAGCCGGACCAACTCTACCGCAACAACGGCGACGGGACGTTCACCGACATCGGCATGCTCAGCGGCATGGCCTACGACGAGAACGGCAAGGCTCGGGCCGGCATGGGGATCGATGCGGGTGTCGTGGACACGACCGGCCAGATCAGCCTGTTCGTGGGCAACTTCTCCAAAGAGATGATCGGCGTCTACCGCTACCTCGGCAATGACCTGTTCATCGACCGGGCCGCCATTTCCAGGATCGGCCGCCAGAGCCTTCAGACGCTGACCTTCGGGCTGTTCCTGTTTGACGTCGATCTGGACGGCGACCTGGATCTGTTTGCCGCGAACGGGCACGTGCAGGACGAGATCGAGCGTGTGCAGGACGGCATCACCTACGCACAGCCCCCGCACCTTTTTCTGAACGACGGCTACGGATTCTTTGAGGATGTCGCCCCGAAGGCCGGAGGCGTGCTGGCACAGCCGATCGTCGCGCGTGGCGCCGCCTACGGCGACTTCAACCGGGACGGTCTGGTGGACATCCTGGTAGTCGAAAACAGCGGGCCGGTGCATCTCTGGCGTAACGACACGAAGGGAGTCGGACACTACCTGCGTGTGCAACTCGTCGGCACGAAAAGTCACCCGCAGGGTATTAGCAGCCAGGTGGTGGTCCGGGTCGGCGACCGGTGGATGGAGCAGCGGGTGCGCACCGGCGGCAGCTACCTGGCCATCTCCGAAAAGACGCTGACGTTCGGGCTGGGCGCGGCCCGGCAGGTGGACGCCGTTGACGTCGAATGGGCCACCGGATTGCGTGAGCGCTTCGGGCCTTTTGCAGCCGATCAGGAAGTGCGTCTGGTGGAGGGGACTGGCCGGCCGCTGGAGGCGCTGGCGCAGGCGAATTTCTGAACACCAGGAAAGACGTGAAGCTGAACGGAAGGCGGTCTTGTGCTGCCGTGCTCGTTCCCGGCGCAGATCGTAAGAATCCGGCCGTTCCGCCGCCCCTTCCCCGGGCGCGGACGCCAATGGTCCTGCCGCGCAGGCGTTCGTACGATAGCCGTTCGGTCGAATCCTTGCGCTGGCCGGTAGTGTCGTAGCACTGGAACCCGATCAGCCCGGCACCCTGTTTTTTACAAAGGGTGCATTTCCCTGCAACTGCGTGAGGAGGCCGACATCCTGTACCGACGGGGCTATCCGGATATTCCGGAGGTTAACACAATCCGGCTGACAACACTGCCTCGGTGCAGGCAGTAAGGCCCTTTGGTCTGACACTCGACCAGCCCACAAGTTTGCCGCGCGCTGACAGGCTACAACAGAAACCATGACCTTTTTTCAAGGTGGGAGCGCTTCCAATTAAAAGGCTCGGTTCTTAGACTTGAATTTTTCTGTTATTACGTTCTAAACTGCTTTATCCAAACTAAACGCTTTCACTGCAAACGATTTCTCTGAGTCATGGAGCGGTTTCTTGGCGCGCGGCTCAGCGCAATGATGTTTCTGGAGTTTTTTATCTGGGGCGCCTGGTACACGTCGGTGGCCGTCTACATGGCGGCTGAGGGCATGGGGACGCTCACGCACTGGCCCTACACGGTCAACCCGATCGCGGCCATTGCTGCCCCGTTTTTCCTGGGCCTGGTGGCTGATCGTTATTTCGCCACGGAAAAAGTGCTGGGCGTGTTGCATCTGCTTGGTGGACTGGTGCTGCTGCTCGTACCGCAGTTCAGCGGAGCGCCCCTTGTGTTCATCCTGTTGCTGTTGCTCTACAACCTGTGCTATATGCCCACGCTGGGACTGGCCAACTCGCTGGCGTTTCATCACATTCAAAGCCAGGAAAAGCAGTTTCCGCTGATTCGTGTGTTCGGCACGATCGGCTGGATCGTGGCCGGATTGTTCGTGAGCTTTGTGCTGAAAGCCTTTGTCGCCGAAGGTCGGCTTCCGGAGCAGACGCCGTTGCCACTTTACACGGCAGCCGTGGCGAGCATTCTGCTGGGGCTCTACAGTTTCACGCTCCCGCATACGCCCCCGCCGGCGGAGGGTCAGCGCGTTTCGATCCGGAGCATTGTGGGGCTGGATGCGCTCGAACAACTGGGCAGCAGGCCGTTCTATGTGTTTCTGGTTAGCTCGTTTTTGATCAGCATTCCGCTGGCGGCCTACTACAATTTCACGCAGCTTTTCCTGGAGGCAACGGGCTTCCAGAACATCGCAGGCACGCAGACGCTCGGGCAGATGTCTGAGGTGGTCTTCATGCTGCTGATGCCCGTGTTCTTTGCGCGGCTGGGTGTCAAGTGGATGCTGCTGGTGGGAATGGGCGCCTGGGTACTGCGTTACGTGTTGTTTGCGCTGGCTGCGCCGAGCACGATCTTCTGGATGATCATTCTGGGCATTCTGCTGCACGGCATCTGCTATGACTTCTTCTTCGTAACGGGCCAGATCTACGTGGATAAGAAATCAACGCCGGAAATCCGGGGCCAGGCGCAGGGCATGCTCGTGCTGGTGACCTACGGGCTGGGCATGCTCATCGGGGCACAGGTGGCGGGCAATCTCTACAACAGCTTCCTGAACGGCGCCGAGTCGCTCTCGCTGCAGGCCTGGCAGCAATTCTGGTTCATCCCGGCGGTGTTTGCGGCCGGGGTCATGGTGCTCTTCGGGCTGCTGTTCGATGACCGGGTGGAGCAGGCGCCGGCAACGACGGGCACGTCGGCATCCGTTGAAAAATGAGGCGCCTATGAATCGACGTGATTTCCTCAAGCGGGCTTCCGTACTGCTGGCGGCCGGACTGGGCGGGCGGCCGGGCAACCGGCGCGACAGAGCACCGTGGTTTCGGATTTCGCTGGCCCAGTGGTCGCTGCACCGGACGATCTTTGGCGGGAAGCTGGATGCGCTGGACTTTCCGGTCGTGGCCCGGCGCGATTTCGGGATCGAGGCAGTCGAGTACGTGAACCAGTTCTTTTTCGACCGGGCCCGCGACCGGGCCTACCTCAGAGAACTGAAGCGGCGGGCCGAGGGGGAAGGCGTGCGCAGCCTGCTGATCATGTGCGACCGGGAGGGGCGGCTGGGCGACCCGGATCCGGTCCGGCGACGGCAGGCCGTCGAGAACCACTACAAGTGGGTGGAGGCGGCGTGCTTTCTGGGCTGCCATTCGATCCGGGTCAACGCGGCCAGCGAGGGGAGCTACGAGGAGCAGCAGAAGTTGGCGGCCGACGGACTGCGGCAACTGGTGGCGTTTGCCGCCGAGCACGAGCTGAACGTGCTCGTGGAAAACCACGGCGGGTTCTCGAGCAACGGGGCCTGGCTGGCCGGCGTGATTCGGATGGTGGATCACCCGCGATGCGGGACGCTCCCGGACTTCGGCAACTGGCGCGTGGACGAAAACACCTGGTACGATCCCTACCGGGGACTGGCCGAGCTGATGCCCTTCGCGAAAGGCGTGAGCGCCAAGTCGTACGACTTCGACGCCGAGGGTAACGAGACGCGACTGGACTACGTGCGCCTGCTGCGCATTGTGCGGGACGCCGGCTACCGGGGCTACATCGGGATCGAGTACGAAGGGGATCGGCTGGACGAGATGGAAGGCATTCGGGCCACGAAGGCACTGCTGGAACGGGTGCGAACGCAACTGGCCGAAGCACAAAACGATCAGGGAGGACAGCGATGAACCGCACGACAGCTCTTGTTACGATAGCGGTACTGGGCGTGGTGCTGCTGGCCGCTGGCTGCGGACCGTCGCGTTCGGATGGGGCGGCGGCGACGCAGGCGGCCACCGCCGATACGTCCGGCTGGATCGTGCTGTTCGACGGCACGAGTCTGGAAGCCTGGCGGGGCTACCGGAGCGAGACGATCCCGCCTTGCTGGCGGATTGCCGAGGACGGGACGTTGCACTGCACGGGCGAGGGCAGCGGCGACCTGATCACGAAGGAGCAGTTTGCCGACTTTGTGCTGGAACTGGAGTGGAAGGTGGCGCCGGGTGGCAACAGCGGAATCATGTACCGGGTGACCGAGGAGTACGATGCCCCGTGGATGAGCGGGCCGGAGTATCAGGTGCTGGACAACGCGGGGCATCCGAACGGGAACGACCCGAAAACGAGTGCCGGCGCCTGCTATGCGCTTTATGCGACGGATCCCTCGGCGGTGCGCCCGGCCGGGGAATGGAACCACGCGCGCATTGTGGTCGACAGCACGCACGTCGAGCACTGGCTCAACGGCCGCAAGGTGGTCGAATACGAGCTCGGAAGCGACGACTGGAACGCCCGGGTGGCGGCGAGCAAGTTTCGGGCGTATCCGAACTTCGGAAAGGCGCGGCAGGGTCACATTGCCCTGCAGAATCACGGCGATCCGGTCTGGTATCGCAACATCCGCATCCGGTTGCTGAACGGAAACACCAAGCTATAGCGCGCAAGCCATGGCAGGTCAGCGAATCTCCCGGCGACGGTTTCTGGGCACGATGGCCACGGCCGGCGCCGCTTTTACAATCGTGCCCCGGCATGTACTCGGACGGGGCTTTGTGCCGCCCAGCGACAAGCTGAACATCGCCTGCATCGGCGTGGGCGGTCGCGGCGCCTGGAACGTGCGGGGCGTCTCTTCGGAAAATCTGGTGGCTTTCTGCGACGTGGACGACGAGCGGGCGGCCGCAACGTACCGGGCCTTTCCGAACGTGCCGCGTTATAAGGACTTTCGGGTGATGCTGGAGCGGGAAGGCGCCCGCATCGACGCGGTGGTGATCTCGACGCCCGATCACACGCACGCCGTGGCGGCAATGATGGCCATTCAGATGGGCAAGCACGTCTACTGCGAAAAACCGCTCACGCGCACGATTTACGAAGCGCGGCGGCTGGCCGAGGCGGCCCGCGAAAAGGGCGTGGTGACCCAGATGGGCAATCAGGGCCATGCGGGCGAAGGCACCCGCCAGATCCGGGAATGGATCGAAGCGGGTGCGATCGGCACGGTGCGGGAGATTCATTTCTGGACGAACCGGCCGATCTGGCCCCAGGCGATCAAGCGGCCGCTGGAGGCCTACCATGTGCCGCCGACGCTGGCCTGGGACCTGTGGCTGGGGCCGGCCCCGGAGCGCCCTTACCATCCGGCCTACGTGCCGTTCAAATGGCGGGGCTGGTGGGACTTTGGCACCGGCGCGCTGGGCGACATGGGCTGCCACATCATGGACGCGGCGTTCTGGACGTTCGATCTGCGCGATCCGGTGCGGGTGACGGCCGAGACGACGCCGGTCTTTCCAGAGACGGCGCCGCTGGTTTCGCGTGTGACCTACGAGTTTGCGGCCCGTGGGAATCGGCCGGCGCTGCGAGTGGTCTGGCGCGACGGCAGCCTGGCGCCACCACGTCCGCCCGGGTGGGAGAAAGACCGCCCCTGGCCGCCGATGGACAATGGCCAGATGTTCATCGGAGACGAGGGGGTGCTGATTGCCGGGACTTATGGAGAAAATCCGTACCTGGTGCCTACGTCGCGGCACCGGGAATGGATCGCGTCGGCCCCGGCGCCGCGCTATCCGCGCTCGCCGGGCGTTTATCGGGAATGGATCGAAGCCTGCAAACGCGGCGGCCAGCCGGATTCGAACTTCCCGGACTATGCGGGACCGCTGACGGAGATGGTGTTGTTAGGAAATCTGGCCGTGCGCGTGGGCGGTACGATCGAATGGGATGCCGAGGCCATGCGCGTGACGAACGTGGAGATGCCGGAGGAATACATCCGGCCCACCTACCGCAGCGGCTGGCATCTCTGAGCAGCGCACCTCCGGGGTCAGCCGGGCAGGAGCGTTTCCAGGTGCTGCAGCAGGTCTTCGGTGCCGACCACGCGGGTGCCGTCCGGTAACCGGTAGGGGACGGGCGTCCGGCAGACGATAAACTTCTCCACGCGCCGTTGCGCTTCGGCTTTTTCCAGGGCCTGCAGGCCGGCCGTGTCGCGTGGAGACGGACGCTCCTTCCATTTACATTCAACCCCGATCAGATGCATGGGCGTGCGCTCAATGACCCAGTCCACTTCGGCCCCACCGGCAATGCGCCAGAAATAGATCGGAAGCCGATAGCCTCGGGCTGCAAAAAAGCGAGCGAGTTGACCGAAAACGTGGGTTTCCCAGAAAGCGCCGGCATAGGGCGAAACAAACAGATCTTCTGTCGAAAGAAAGCCCGCGAGAAAGGCTGCCAGGCCGGTATCCCAGAAAACCAGCTTGGGGGCCTTGATCAGACGCTTGGTGCGATTGCCAAAGTACGGTTCGACCAGCGCGACAATGGCCGATGTCTGGAGCAGATTGAGCCATCGACGGGCGGTATTGGGCGCAATGCCGGTGTCGCGGGCCAACTCCGAGTAGTTGACCACCTGGGCCGTTCGCAGGGCACAGATGCGCACGAATCGGTGAAAGTCCTGCAGGTCCACTACGTGGAGCACATTACGCACATCCCGCTCGAGGTATGTGGCTACATAAGCCGGGTACCAGAGTTCGGGATCTGCCCCGGTATACAGTTCAGGATAACCACCTCGGAAGAGGTAGGTCGGCTCGTCGATTGCAATGCCGGCCTGCTGTACTTCCTGATAACCCAGTGTGTGCAGGTGCAGCAGGCCACAACGTCCCGCCAGGCTTTCCGAAACGCCCTGCATCAACGGGAAAAGCTGTGAGCCGGTGAGCAGGTATTGCCCGGGCGTGCGATCCCGATCAATGCGAAGCTTGAGATAGCGCAGCAGGGAGGGTTCATACTGGATTTCGTCGATGATCACCGGAGGGGGATGGCGCTCCAGCAGGGCCTCAGGTGCCGTGCGGGCTGCTTCGGCATAGGCCGGATAATCCAGCGTCAGATAGGAGGCCTCGGGGAATAGGTGCCGCACGAGAGCGGTTTTGCCCACCTGACGGGCACCCGTCACCAGTACCGCCGGAAATTGTCCGGCCAGTTGCTGCAGTAATTTTTCTGCATGTCGTGTAATCCACATGCAAATAATTTGCAAGAGAAATGCAAATAATGCAAGAGCCCATTGCGCCGAAAGGACTACGCAGACAAAAGTTACTTCCGGACGGGTTGCCAGGTGCCGCGGGCAACGGCCGGCACGAACGTTTCCAGTCCCTCCGGCTTCCAGGGGAGCGTGCGTTCCTGCTCGGCGCTCATGTAGGCGGTCATGAGCAGTTCGACCACTTCCAGGCCTGCGTGGAAGTCTTCCTCCGGCTGGCGGCCTTCAAGGAAGCAGCGCACGAAGTAGCGGTTTTCCCATTCGTAGCCGTACTCGGCCGCTTCGTTGCCCACCAGCGGCATCCAGCCCTGCTCGGCATTCTGCTTTTCGACCAGGTCCTCGCCGGCTTCGCCCTGCACGCGCCGGCTGAAGAACAGCCGGGCGCCGGTGTCCAGCGAGTTGACCTGCAGCGAGTACTCGGGACCCAACAGTTCGGCCGTCAGGCGCAGGCCGGGACCCACATAACTCCACGAGGTGGTCGTTTCGGCGATGAGCGGGCGGCCGTCTTCGTCCACGAACTCGATGGTTGCCCGGGCGAAGTCTTCAGCCGGATGGCGTTCGTAGTCCAGACGCGGGTCCATGTGCTCCCGGAGCCAGGCGGCGTACTCCGGACGCGACCACTTCAGGCTGGCGATCTGGGCCGTGACCTTGACCGGTCGGATGCTCTGACGCGGCTTGCCGGGTTCTGTCAACAGAAAGCGGGCCACCTCGACGCTATGACACATCATGTCGTTGAGCACGCCGCCGCCCTGCAGGTTGCCGAACCAGAACCAGGGGGCGTGCGGTCCACTGTGTTCTTCGGCCGCGCGGGCCAGGTAGGGGCGTCCGGTCAGCGCGGCGCCGCGTTTCCAGAGGATCTCCCGGCCGCGTCGGATGGCCGGCGTGAACAGCTGGTCTTCCAGGTAGCCGTGCAGGAGACCGGCGCGCTCCACCAGTTCCACCATGCGGCGCGCTTCGGCCACGTTGCGCGCCAGCGGCTTTTCGCAGGCCACGCCGACCAGTTCGCCTTTACCACGTTCCAGCGCATCCACAATGGCTTCCATGTTTTCGATGCGGGCGTGGTTGGGGCCGCAGATCCAGATCGCGTCGATCGAAGGATCGGCTACCATCGCTTCGATCGAGTCGAACGCCCGGGCCTCGCCCACATGGAGTTCACGAGCCAGGGCTGCCGCCGCTTCGGCATGGGACCGGTTCGGGCTCCAGATGCCTCGGATGTCGGCGTCGCGCACGGCCTGCCAGGACTGAATGTGAAAGCGCGTGATGAAGCCGCTTCCGATAAAGCCAATACCGAGTCGTTTCATGGCGATTGACGAGGTTGGTGTGTATGTGGTCATAAATACTACATGTGTTTGCAATAGTAAGGGGAAGTGTGTGCCGTGGGACCGGTTTTATCGACGCAAAATGCCGCGAGAGTGGATGAGGAGAATTGGATTGGGTTCCGTGTTGTGGGAAGGGGCCTTCCAGTTTGGCCGAGCGGTATGACGTGTGGGAAGGGGCATTGCACGTCTTGAACCTGAGATAAAAGTTTGGGGCTTTTGTAGCGGGCTACTGTAAACGCGCCTGTTCAGCGAAGCCATCGGAAGTTGGTTTCCTGCTTTCCATTTTAGAAAAGGCGCAACTGGCCGATTCTCTGAGCAGGATCGATCCGTATGTATGAATCCGTATCCGGAAAACCATGTCCGAAAATCGGCCCCGCTCGGAACCGTTACCCTTTGTGGAGCCATCGGTCGCGGGCGATGACGTCAACGAGGCGGCATTTTCCCTGACCGATCTGAGCGATCCGGTCGTCATCATGCTCTTGTTCCAGGAGCTGGTCCGTGAAGAGCAGGTCCGCAAAGCCTGGGAAAAGTGGCGACAGCTTGAGAAAGATAAGCGCAGGCCACTCTGGCGGTTGCTGATTGAAGTCGACGGAATCAATCCAGAGGTTGTTTACGCGACGGCGGCCGAAGTGTACGGCTTCAAGGCTGCTCGTGTCGATCGGGCCCAGGTATTACGCTTCCTTCGTGATCAGCGCCAGCGCTTCACGCAGGAGCAATGGTCTTGGATGCAGCGGGAGCGGGTGTTGCCAATCGGCCAGGAGGTGGATGTCGAGCGCGATGTGATGCGCTGGTTGCTGGCCACGCACGATCCCACCCGCCCCGATCTACACCGCCAGATCGCCCGGCTCGGGATCGATCGCTTCGAGTTGCGCTATGCGCCGGCTTCGACGATTGAGCAGATCTTTCAGGAGGCATTTCCCAGGCGCAACGAATATCTGGAGCGCGTGCAGCAGGAGGAGGGTGCGGTCGATCTCGGGATGAGCTATGAGGAAGATTCCGAGCTGATCGACGAGGAGTCACTGGAGGCCGAGATCAATCGCTCCAAGCTGATCAACCTCTTCGAAGCGACGCTCGTCGAAGCCGTCCGACAGGGCGCCTCCGACATCCATATCTTTCCGAATCACGACCGCAAGGTCGAAATTCATTTTCGCATTGATGGCGAGCTGCACCGCTGGCACGTGGAGGACAAGGTCCATCCGGAGGCTTTTCTGGCCGTGGTGAAGGATAAAGCGGGCGGTGTGGATCGCTTCGAGCGCGAAAAGGCGCAGGACGGTTTCATCCAGCGCTGGATCGACGACCACCTCATCCGCTTCCGCGTCTCCGTGCTCCCTATCGCCACGGCTAGTTTCGACGTGCGCGCCGAGTCGATCGTCATCCGCGTGCTCGACGACCGCAAGGTCATCAAAGACCTGCGTATGCTGGGCCTTTCCGAGCGGGCGCTGGAACGCTTCGAATGGGCCATTCGCCAGCCTTACGGTATGGTAATCGTCACCGGCCCCACCGGCAGTGGTAAGAGCACCACGCTCTACGCCGCCCTCCACCAGGTCGTCAGCCCGCGCAAAAATGTGCTGACGGTTGAAGATCCGGTCGAATACATCATCCCGGGGGTGCGTCAGATCAAGCTCAGCCACAAGCTGGGGCTGGAGGATGCGCTGCGGGCCATCCTACGACACGACCCCGACATCGTGATGGTCGGTGAGATGCGCGACCGGCAGACGGCCGAGCTGGCCATCAAGCTGGCCAACACGGGACATTTGACGTTTTCGACGCTGCATACGAACGATGCGCCCAGTGCGGTGAGTCGGCTTTACAAGATGGGGATTGAGCCGTTCCTGATCGCCTATGCGATCAATCTGGTCGTGGCCCAGCGCCTGATCCGGAAGCTCTGTCCGAAGTGCCGGGTGCCGGATCCGGACCCTGACCCTGTGCTGCTGATGCGGCTCGGCTTTACGGAAGAACAGATCGCCCGCACCACGTTTTACAGGGCCGGCCAGAATCCGCGCTGTCCGGTCTGCAAGGGCGTCGGTTACAAGGGCCGGCGGGCAATTACCGAAACGCTCTGGTTCTCGCGGGCCATTCGCCACATGATCGTGGCTGCCCGCGAGGTCATCGACGAGGATGCGCTGCGCGAGCAGGCCATTAAGGAAGGCATGCAGACGCTGCAGGAAGCCGCCCGCGAGGTGGTGCTGGCCGGCGAAACTTCCATTGAGGAGATGATGGCCACCGTGGCCTTCGAAAGCTGATGCTTAAAAGCTTTCCGAAAATGGTTGTTGCGATTTAGCGGCACGCGCAACCGCAAGACCGGCAACCTATAATACGATTTCTTGGATATCATGGTGCATCGGCTTCCCATGACCCCCTCAGTCGCTTCGCGACAGCTCCCCCTGGAAGGGGGAGCTGAGTCCGTTGGCCACGGTTGGCGGTGGAGGCAGGCGATTCCGCATGTTTCCGCCCCAGGGCTTTCTCTCGGGTGCTTCCCCCTCCCTGCCAGGGAGGGGGCCAGGGGGAGGGTAGCTCTGATGGTTCCGAGCGTCGCTCATTCTGGGCTTGGGCAGGAAGCACGTTGCGGTGCGCCCGGGCTTTCTCATGCACTATGATTTCTCAGAAATCGTATAAGCACGGATAAAACGGCCGCCGAATACGCACCGACTGCGTTGCGATGCCTTGCATCGCCTGCACGCTAAAAAGCGTCCCTTTCTGGTTCGGCGAGGGTTCGAAGCGTGCTACGAGTACGCTCGTAGTAAGGCACGAAGCGAAGCGGAGTGCCGGCCCGATAGCGCACTCCGCTTACGCTCCGTGGCTCACTACAAACGCGTGCGCGCGTTCAGGCACGAAGTGCAGTGCCGGCCTACCAGATCACCCCTTATCTTTCCGGACAAGTACTAGCGTCCGACCACGATCCCCAGCATCCATCGGAAGCGCAGCGCGTCGCGTTCGCCGAGCAGATCCGGATCGCTGACCCACAGCGGCAAACGCAGCCGCAGTCGCAAATCCTGCAACAGTTCCGACTGGGCCGTCCAGCGCTGGAGGCCGGGCAATGCGGTCAGATCATAGCCGAGTCCCACGCCTGCATCGGCCAGGAAACGATCCCAGCCGAACGTATAACGATAGCGCGACAGCGCTGGATCGGTAAACCAGGTCTGTCCGACTCCAAAGAAGCCTTCCAGATGCAGCGGCTGAAGTAGATGCAGCCGGAAAGGCGTCCAACGCACCTGTAGGTCGGCGGCTACCAGTGCGTTGCCCTGAATGCGCAGGATATCGCGAGCCTCGGGGCTCCAGTAAGCCACGGGGCCGGGTGCATCGAGCGGGATCAGATGAAGCGATTCCCGAGCATTGGCAAACAACGCGGCCACACTCCGGAAGCCCGCATGGCGCCAGGCCATTTCTACCGGTGCACTTCCCAGGCGAAAAACGCGACTGAAAGGAAGTTGGCCACTACCGCGGCCAAGCATACTCCGCAATGTTAGACGCAAATTGGAGCGTTGCAGCAGATCCCATGATAGGTCGGCAAGGCTTCGAAATGCACCTCGTCCCTGTTGGCCTTCACCCATTTCTAATGAGAGTCGCACGCGCCAGCGAGGGCGATCCAGGCTATAGCTCAGTTGGGTCCAGGCCAGGTGGTTGCGTGGCATCCAGACAGACACGTCTTCGAAGGAGAAGGTGCGTTCGCCTGGAGCATACTGATGCACAATGAAAAGGGCCACCGTCCCGTAATCATGCCCCAGGGACGCCCAACGGCCCAGTGTGTGCGTGAGGCCGATGCGGTTTTCCAGTACGCCGAGATGCTTTTCGAGCTGCAGGTGCCAGCGGGTGCGGGGACCCAGCCGATCGTTGTAGCGCAGCGTGTAGTCGATGCCCGCCCACCAGGCGTTGCGGTCGCGCACCCCGGGGCGCTCCGGTCGTCGGCCGTTGCTCAGTAGTACTTCGGGCCAGAGTTTCAGCGTCAACAGGGCGTCGTGGCGGTCGAAGAAGTAGCGGCCCCGCAGCTGCAACCCGAGGCCAGGGCCGAAGTCATAGGCGTAAGCGGCCAGCGGGCGCCACGTGGCCCGATAAGCGGCTGGATCGAACGAAAGTGGCTGCAGGAAGGAAGTTCGCAGCGGAAACGGCCAGGTGTTGTTTAGCCGGTTGTGATCAGGCGTGCGCTGAAGCGGGTCCAGCTCGGCCCGCACGACACGGGCCGGCAGCGTGAGCGTCAGCGTGTAGCGCGGGAACGTCCACAGCCACGGCTCGGCCACGATCCAGTCGGGCGGCACCGGCTTGTGCCCCTGGGCCAGGCCCAGCGGTACGTGTACCCACTGCGTGCTTCCGTCGGCCAGCGTCAGCCGGAGATCGACGGGCAGAAACATGGTGCCTCGGCGCCGGAGGCGGAGCGTCACGCGCCACCCTTCCGGTGAGGGTTGCTGTGCGGCCACGGCCAGCGCGTCGTCGTAGGTATAGGTGCTGTTGGTCAGCTGCTCGAAGAACCAGTCCAGGCGCAGGCCGCTGACCTGCTCGGCGACTTTTTCGACGTCGTAAGGATTGGGATGGCGCAGGCCGTAGCTGCGAAAGTAGGCCTGCAGGAAGGCGTTGCGCAGCGAATCGGAGATCACATAGCCCAGCAGGTCAAGAAGCATTTCGCCGCCGGGATAAGACGCCACGCTGTAAGCGGTGTTGGTGGCGAACCAGTCGGCGGGCGTGTTCAGGCGCTCGAACAGGCCCATTTGCTGCAGGCGCACGACGCTGAGCGCGGCGTTCCGGTGGTCGGGCGCCTGACCCAGCAGGTGCGCGACGGCCTCGGTGGTGGCCCAGCTCGTGAAGCCTTCGTCCATCCAGGCGTAGGCATTTTCGTTGGAGGCCAGCACGCCGTAGAACCACTCGTGCGCCGCTTCGTGGGCCGTCACGCCCAGCAGCGAGAACGGACTGCGACGTCCCGTGATGAAGTTGATCATCGGGTATTCCATGCCGCCATCGCCCGCCTGCGCGACGGTGAACTGCGGGTAGGGGTAGCGCCCGATGCGACGACTGTAGTAGCGAATGAGCCAGGGCACCCATTGGCGCATGGGTTGCCAGCGTTCGGCCACGTCGGGCTGAAAGAGCAGGTGATAGGTGACACCCAGGCTGTCGTCGTGCCAGGCTTCGTGGATGTAGTCCGGATCGGCCGCCCAGGCGAAGTCGTGCACGTTCTCGGCATAGAAGTGCCAGGTGAGCGAATCGCCGGGTGTGCAGCGCAGGCCTGCCTCACGCGGATCGAAGCGGGTCCAGTTCCGGCTGCTGATGCGATCGTAGCCATGCCCGACCTCCTCCGCGTTGAGCAACACGCCCGTGGCGCCGATCGTGTAGCAGGCGGGCAGCGTGATGCGCACGTCGAATGTGCCGAAGACGCCGTAAAACTCCCGGCCGATGTACGGATCGGGATGCCAGCCGCGGCCGTCGTAGGCAGCGATCTTCGGATACCACTGGCTCATCGAAAAGTCGATCCCCTCCGCATTGTCGCGGCCGCTTCGACGCGTCTGGAGCGGCACCTGTGAGCGAAAACGCAGCTCGAAAACGGTCGAGTCGCCCGGTGCCAGCGGACGGACCAGTTCGGCCTTCAGTACCGTGTCGGTGATCCGAAACGTGAGCGGCTTGCCTTCCTGCGCCAGGTAGGTGATGCGATGAAAACCCTGTTCGTCGGGATCGAGCCGCCAGATTTTCGGGACGACCCGGCGGTCGGGATCGGGCAGATGTCGGTTGCGCTCGGCCATCATGGACTGTGGGTGAAAGGCGTTGAAGTACAGGTGAAAAAAGACGTGACGGAGCGTGTCGGGCGAGTGGTTGTAGTAGACGATCCGTGAATGGCCGCGCATGCGGTGCTGCTCGGTGTCGAGGCGAATGTTCATTTCGTAGCGCACGCGCTGTTGCCAGTCGGGTGAGGTCTGGGCTGCGGCGAAAGCGGTGGAGAGCAACAGCCAGAGCAGAAGCACCGATGCGATCCGTACGACTGGTGGCATGGCTTTGCGAATCAGGTTTGCTGGACCGGTGGGAAAAGATACAGTGCCTCCTGCATTTTTGCTCGAACTCCGAGGGCTGGGTCGCGTTCAGAAAGACGTGGAACGCCGTTTTCAGGAAAAGCGAACAGGATGTATGTCTGAGACAACGCCAGTCTGTCCGGCCTGTGGTGCCCGGTTGAAGCCGGAGGCGGTGGTGTGCGATCTGTGCGGCATGCCGGTGCGGCAGCGTCCGCGGGTGCTGGTCTGTGACGCGTGTGGTCACGCGAACCCGGTAGGGGCCCGTTATTGCAACCAGTGTGGGGCAACGCTTCCGGGCGTGCGGTCGCTGGAGCCGCACGAGCAGCCTTCCGTGGCCACCGAATCCCCTAAAGCAAAGGAACCCGGTGTGGCGTCGTCGCTGCGTCCGGTGCATGTGGCCTTTATCGTGGTGGGTGGGCTGTTGCTGGTGGGGGCGCTCTACCTGATTACGCTGGTCAGCGGCGGACGGGGCGGGTTACCGCCGGCCGGGGCTTCTTCGCAGCAGGTAGAGCTGCCACTCCCGGAGCCCGGACCAATCCCGGCCGCCGTGGCCGACCAGGTTGCGGCGCTGGAGGCCGAAATCGCCCGGCTGGAGGGATCGGCCCGGTTGGAAAAGCAGCAGGCGCTGGTGAACCTGCTGATCGGCATCGGACGGCCCGATCGTGCGGCACTCGTACAGGAGGAAATCGCCCGCCAACTCGACAGCCCGGAGGCCTGGCGACGGGCCGGCAATCTGTTCTACGACTGGATGGAGATGGTCGACGGACCGGCCAAGGCGGCGTTGGCCCGTCGGGTCATCGCGTCCTATCGGCGCGTGCTCGAAAAAGAGCCGGACAATCTGGACGTGCGGGCCGACATGGCCATTGCCTATCTGTACGATCCGGACAACCCCATGGAGGCCGTGCGCCAGACACGGCTCGTGCTGGAGAAAGACTCCACGCACATTCAGGCCAATTTCAACCTGGGCATCATGCTGCTGCAGATCAATCGGCTCGACGAGGCCCGCGCCCAGTTCGAGAAAGTGCAGCGGCTCGTCGGGCCGCGCTCGCCGCTATATGCCCAGGCCGACACGATTCTACAGTTGATTCATCGCCTGCAAACCACTGGATCGACGCAATGAGCCTGCTGTTCACCGAAGAAGAACTGATGCGCGTGCGCGAGGCGGTTGCTGCCGCCGAGCAGCGGACGGCCGGAGAGATCGTCCCGGTGATCGTCCCGCGCAGCGGTACCTATCCCGAGGCCGTGTGGAAGGGAGCTGTGCTGCTGATGCTCCCGGTACTTGCTGTGGCGCTGCTGTTTGACTACCTCTACCAGGGGTGGGGACTGACATTGCTGCACACCGGATGGGGGGTGGCATTGCTGACGGCACTAGCCGGTATGGTGGGCGGCCTGCTGGGCGCTTACGTGGCGCCGGTGCAGCGCTGGTTGGTGGGCGAAGCCCGCATGGCCGAGCAGGTGCATCTGCGGGCGCTGCAGGCGTTCGTCGAAGAGGAGGTGTTCAACACGCGGGATCGCACCGGCATTCTGATCTTCGTATCGCTCTTCGAGCACTGGGTAGAGGTGATCGGCGATGCCGGTATCAATCAGCGGGTAGGACCCGAAGCCTGGGCCGAAGTGGTCGATCGCATCCGGAAGGGAATCCGCGAGGGGCGGCCGGTGGATGGCCTGGTGGCCGCTATCGAGCGGTGCGGGCAGTTGCTGGCCGCGCACGGGGTCGAGCTGCGCCCGGACGACACGAACGAACTGGCCGACACGCTACGCGTGCGCGGAGCCCCGCCGAAAAAACGACGGGGACGTCGGCGGAAGCGATAGGCTCAGCGGAGCGGCTCGATCTCCAGCACGAGACCGTCGGCGTCGCGCACGAACAGGCGCTGGTGCACTTCCTGGTAGGGATAGCCGGCCGCGTCGAGACGGGCCCGCAGCGCGTGCCAGTCGGTTGCAGGCACCCGGAATCCCAGATGATGAATGCCGCCCCGGCCGGGGATGGTCGGGTGGCTCAGCTCGGGCATTTCGATGAGTTCCAGCACTTCGCGGCCGTTGGCGTCGGTCAACAGTGCCCGTCGCCGGCCTTTCCGGATAGGATCTTCTTCGATGACGCGCAGGTGCAGGCCGATGAAGCGCGTGTAGAAGTCCACGGCGGCATCCAGTTGCGTGGTCATGATCGCCGCATGGTCGAGCTGGATGGCCAGCGTCTCATCGGCGATCGGTTGCATGTCGGGGCTACGGGTCGGTTGCATGGCGTTTCGGTTGGATGATCTATGAGGTTGAGGTCGGGTTCACGTCGGTATGGCGGCGTTGGAAGCGGGTTGGATCGATGCCCAGCCGTTTCATCTTCTTGTAAAGACCCTGGCGAGTCAGACCCAGCGCGCGCGCTGCGGCACTGATGCGGCCGCGGTTTTCGGCAAGTACCTGCTCGATCAGCGCTTTTTCGGTGTCGGCCAGTACGGCGTCCAGCGACTGGTTGCTGTCGAGGGTGGTTCGGACCGGACGCGCGGGCTCGTCGCTCAGCGCGCGCTGCACGGCGGGTGAAAGATCCTTCAGGTCGATGGTGGGGACCGGCTCGCTCGCCACGAACACCAGCGCCCGTTCGATCTCGTTGCGGAGCTGGCGCACGTTGCCGGGCCAGTCGTAGCGCATGAGTGCTTCCATGGCGCGGCTTGTGATTGAGACGGCCGGAGCGCCCGACGGCCGCAGCGTGTTCAGAAAATGGCGCACGAGCACCGGAATATCCTCGCGGCGCTCGCGAAGCGGCGGCACATGCAGTGGGATGACGTTGAGCCGATAGTAGAGGTCTTCGCGGAAGCGCCCCGCGTGCACGAGTGCTTCCAAGTCGCGGTGCGTGGCCGCGATGACCCGGACGTTAACGAGCACGGGACGGCGGGCCCCCAGCGGAAAGATTTCGCCTTCCTGCAGAAAGCGCAGCAGCTTGGGTTGCACTTCGAGCGGCAGATCGCCGATCTCATCCAGAAAGAGCGTGCCGCCGTCGGCCGCCCGGATGACACCGGGGTTGGCCTGCGTGGCACCCGTGAAGGCACCTTTTTCGTGCCCGAACAGATGGCTGTCGATCAATTCGGGCGGTACGTTGGCGCAGTTGAAGGCCACGAACGGGGCATCCCGGCGGTCGCTGGTCGCGTGCACGGCCCGGGCAATCAGCTCCTTTCCCGTGCCGCTCTCGCCGGTAATCAGCACCGGGCTATGGCTGCTCCGCACCCGGTAGATCTGGTTCACCAGCGCCCGCATGGCGGGACTGGCATAGACGAAGTCTTCCAGCGGCGAGGGCAGGGTTTCTTTCGGCGTGTGTCCGTTGGCCAACTCGCCGAACTGGCGGGCTCGCAGCAGCGCATGGTCCAGCGCCAGCGCCACCACCGGCAGCCATGGGCGCAGCCGCGCCACAACGGCCCCCCAGTCGGAGTGTTCGGTTTCGGATACCCGGGCCGCCATGAAGAAAGCCGGGCCGGGCATCGGGCGCAGCCGCAGCCAGGCGACGCCGTTCAGGAAGGCTTCGGGCCGGTCGAGCGGCGGAAAAGCGATCGGTTCGGGAGCCGTACCGTAGCTGCGAACGATGCGCCATGCGCCTTCGGGCGCGTGCTGGAAGACGGCCAGCCAGCGGTGGGGCCAGAGCTGGCGGAGTACCTGCAACCAGGCTTCGGCCACCAATTCCATCGACAGGGCCGCCCGGGCCAGCGCGTGGCCCAACTGGGCTTCTGGAGTCGTCTCAACAGGAACCGTCTGGCGGGGGAGTTGCTGGAGCGTTCGGCGGGCCGTCTGGTGCAGCGTAGCGACGCCCAGCGCGTCGAACGTCTGAACGGCCGCCTCCAGTAAGGCCCGCGCCTGGGAGGGATCGTTCATGCGGACCAGCCGCGCCACGGCCAGTTGCAGTCGGGCCGTATGGTAACGGTCGCCCAGCAGCGAATAGGCCGAAAGCGCCTGCACGTAGTGTGCCCGCGCCTCGTCGGGCTGACCTTCGGCCTCCAGGCGCTCGCCGAGCAGCCAGAAACGCCGGGCCGCCCAGGGCAGCAGGCTGAAGTAGTTGCCGAAGGTTTCGGCATGTTGCAGGTAGGTCTGGGCCTGCGGCAGTGCACCCTCGGCCAGGGCGATCCGGGCCAGCACGAGCAGCGCTTCGAGCGCCAGCGGCTCCAGCCCGAGTTCCTGCGCGGTGCGATAGGCGCGCTCGGCCCATTCCCGGGCGCGGGCCAACTGGCTCCGCGCCAGAAAATGCCGGGCTTGAAGCAGTGCCGCCCGGGTTGCCAGCAGACGAGCCTGGACGGGCGCAGGGGTGGTCAGCGTCTGTTCGAGCATCTGCTCGCAGGTGTCGAGGTCTTCCCGGAGCAGAGCCAGTTCGGCTGCCTCCAGCAGGAGCGGTGGCTGCATTTCGCGCGGCGTGTCCGACAGCCAGCGCTGTAGCAGGCGGTCGATTTCGTTCCAGACGCCCTGGCGCCGCAGGATGGCCAGGCGCGTGGCCCGGGCCCATGCCAGCAGATGCGGCGGCGACATCAGCCCGGAAAGCCGTGCTTCGGCCGTCTCGGCTGCTTCCAGGATGGCCGTGTCCGGGCCGCCCCGCGCCTGTTCGAGCAGCGCCCGGTAGACCGCCGCATGGCCTTCCAAAAGGGTATCGGAAAGACGTGCGGCCAGCGCCTGCAGGCGGTCCAGATCGTGTTCAGCCCGACGGTAACGACCAGTCAGCAGAGTGGCCCAGACGCGCAGGTCCTGAATCCAGGCGTCGGCCTGTACATCCGGCAGCCGTTCTTTCAGCGAAGCCGCTTCGTCAAGCGCCTGCAGCGCCAGTTCGTATTCATCGATGCTCAGATAGGCCAGGGCGCGCCCGATGTGGACCCAGCAACGCCCGGCCGTGTTCAGTTCCTGCCGGAAGAGTCGCTCGGCTTCGGCCAGCAGGTTGAAGGCCCGGGCGCGGTCGGCTTCACGGTTTTCGGGCCAGGCATGGAGCCAGCCCAGCCAGAGCGCCACTTCGGCTCGGACGGCTGGTGCCAGACGCTCGCGCAGGGCCGGCGCGTCGAGCGGCTGCAGCAGCCGGTGCGTGCCGGACACGTCGTCCTGGCGCAGCAACCGCACGCGGGCCAGCAGTGCCCGCAGCAGGTACTGCGAGGCGTCGGCCGAGGCCGAATCGGACGGCAACGGCTCGATCAATGGCTCCAGCATACGGGCCACCTCGCCGCTGCGCCCTTCGGCCAGCAGGCTGCGCGCCAGTGCTATGGTCTGCGTGTGCCGCACGGGGATCCGGTCGCGTTCGGTTACATCCAGCCGAGCGCCAGCCGGGCTTCGTCCGACATGCGCTCGATCGTGTAAGGCGGATCAAAGGTCAGCTCGACCCGCGCCTCTTTGACGCCGGG